>JAGQQG010000131.1 GCA_020426325.1 Planctomycetaceae bacterium
TGCAGGTCATCACGCTCGTCGAGATACTTTTGGAGTGCGAGATCGGGGTCATTCCCAAAATAGAAGATTTTGCCACGGATCTTCTTGCACCATTGACCAGACCCACGATGAAGAGTGAGTGGAAAGTCCTTGTATGGCTTACGAACCTTTTTTGTTTGCTTTGTTCCGGCCACGTTCTTTGACCAAGTTTCGGCGAAACGGTTGTAGTTTCGGTTGTAGTCATTGTACGGCTTGATTCACGAAGTGTCAAAATGTACTGTATTCACAGCGTAGGGGCCGTAGCTCAATCGGTTAGAGCAGCGGACTCATAATCCGTTGGTTGCCAGTTCGAGTCTGGCCGGCCCTACTTTAGCATCCTGTCGCACGATGTTGGCTCTCGTCGCCCAAGTCCGCAATTCGCAAGGGCTTGGCCAGTTGCTCTTGCCCCCGGCGTCGCGTTGTCTTTCGCAGCCGATCGCTCTATTTCGCTTGTTGCGCACTGCGCCTGTCGCTGGTTCTGCTGTGTCGATTGAGCAGGCCGATCGATTGCAGCGACGGCCAGCGTTGAAACACCTTGTCTGCCGGCGGCACGCCGATGGCGTAGCAGAACCGCTGTTCGGTCCGGCCATGTGAGCGCTGTGGCTTGCTGATCTGCTTGCGGAGCCCCTTCACCTGATAGTCCTGCTGCGCGTACTGCTCGAACAGTTCGTTCAGCCGCTGGTGCAGTTGCGGCTGGTTCTGTTTGACGGTCACCCTATAGAACTGAGATCAACCGTTCATTTTTCCAGAATCGCTGTCACCGCCTGGCCGCCGGCGGCGCAGATGGAGATGAGGCCTCGGCCGTTACCTGATTTGTTGAGCGTCTTTGCCAGCGTGGCGACGATGCGGGTGCCGGTGGCGGCGAAGGGGTGGCCGGTGGCGATGGAGCTGCCTTTCACATTGAGCTTGTCGCGGTCGATGCTGCCGAGCGGAGTGTCGCGACCGAGTTTGTTGCGGCAGAACTCGGGCGATTCGAGGGCCTTGAGCGTGCAGAGGACGACAGCGGCGAAGGCTTCGTGGATCTCGTAGTAGTCGAAGTCCTGAAGTGACAGGCCACGTTTGTCGAGCATGCGGGGGATGGCGTAGGCTCCGCCCATCAGCAGGCCCTCGTGCCCTTCCACGAAGTCGACCGCAGCCGTCTCGCCGGAGGTGATGTACGCCAGCACGGGCAGGTTCTTCGCAGCGGCCCACTCCTCGGTCGCCAGCAGTACGGCTGAGGCGCCGTCGGTGAAGGAGGTCGAGTTGGCCGCGGTCAGCGTACCGTCTTTGGTGAACGCCGGCGACAGCTTGGCCATCTTTTCCAGCGTCGAGTCCGGACGCAGGTTGTTGTCCCGCTCCAGCCCGTGATACGGCATGACCAACCCATCGAAGAAACCTGCGTCGTACGCCTTCGCCAGATTTTGATGACTGGCCAGCGCGAGTCGATCCTGCTCTTCGCGAGAGATGCCCCATTCGTCGGCTGTGATCTGTGCGTGCTGACCCATCGACTTGCCCGTGCGCGGCTCGCCCTGCCGGGGCATCTCGGGGATGACGTGCGAAGGCCGCAACATACCCAGCACGGCCTTGAGCTTGTCGCCCGTGGAGCGAGCCGCGTTGGCCTTCATCAATGCCTGCCTCAGACCCGGATGGGCAGCGATCGGAAAGTCGGACGTCGTGTCGACACCGCAGGCAATGCCCGCATCGATCTGCCCCAACGCGATCTTGTTGGCGACAAGGATCGTCGTCTCCAGACTGGTCCCGCACGCCTGCTGCACATCGTAGGCGGGCGTATGCGGATCAAGCCCGCATCCCAGCACCGACTCCCGCACGAGGTTCCAGTCAGCCGCATGTTTCTGCACGGCTCCACCGGCCACCTCTCCTAATCGCTCCCCGACAAGCCCACACGCCTCGACCAACCCCCGCAGCGTATCGGTCAACATGTCCTGATTGCTGAGGTGGGCATAAGCCGTATTCGAGCGAGCGAAGGGAATCCGTTTCGCACCAACAATGGCAACTTTACGGAGACTGCCGTTCTGCATGGGAAGACACTTTCACTGATCGGAAGAGTGAGATCGTGATGAGAAGATTGTAGGGAATCACACTCACCGCTGCTGGTCAATGAGTGGGCAACCCACCCATGTGTCAGCTTGAAAAAGGACAACCGCAGAGGACGCAGAGATTGCAGAGAAAACTTCAAATAAAGTCTTCCACGTTCCCTGCGTCCTCTGCGGTTCAACTCAATCTGTTCTCCGTGGCTGATCCTTCGCCAAACGTTCGACAGGTGTGATAACATTCCTGAATCTTTCATCCCATTGAAAACTGGTTGAGCACCATCATGCGCATCTCGGCCCAGATTGTGACGTTCCTGTTTCTCATCTCCTGCTGCGGAGGTCGACTCGCGTTGGCGCAGCCCAAGGAGGTCATCAATCTCGGCAGTCGACGTGAGCTGTTCATTGACGAGTATCTCATCGGCGAGATGCAGGACGTCGAGCTGTTGGTGCATCAGCCAATGCGGGAGGAGATCGCACTCACCTTTGACAAGCCGTGGGAGGGGAACGGGTGCGGGTACTTTACGGTGCTGCATGATGCTCAGGAGGCGGTATACAGGATGTACTACCACGCGTGGCAGATTCCCACGGGCGTCGAAGGAGGCGGGCCGCTGACGATCGCTTATTGCGAAAGCAAAGACGGCATCCATTGGAGTCGGCCCAGCCTGGGCCTCTGCGAGTTCAACGGGTCGAATGACAACAACATCCTGCTGGACAAGCTCGCAGACGGGGGAAGCTGCCACGATTTTTCGCCGTTCATTGATGCCAATCCAGACGCAGAGCCGGAGGGACGCTACAAGGCAGTCGGGGCGGGCTTTGACGTCGCGAAGGGGATCCGGGCTTTTCAATCGCCGGATGGGATTCACTGGACTCCGATGTCTGATGAGCCCGTGTTCACCGACGGAGCGTTCGACACGCAGAACATCGCCTTCTGGTCGCCGACCGAGCAGCAGTATGTCCTGTATTACCGGGTGTTCTCGGAGGGAGGATACGAGGGAACGCGGGAAGTCAACCGGGCAACTTCCCCCGACCTCATCCACTGGACCGATGAGGGCAAGATCTCATTTCCCGCAGGTGAAGGACCACAGCCACTCGCCCAATACTACACCAACCAGATCATGCCGTATCTCCGAGCACCCCACCTCTCCATCGGATTCCCCGCTCGCTACGTCGACCGCGGCATGACCGAGTCGACGAAGCTGTTGCCCGAGTGGGACCTGCGTGACAAGCGGACGACGGTCGCTCTCCGCTATGGCACTGCAATCACCGATTCCGTCTACATCACCAGCCGTGACGGGATGAACTTCCGTCAAAGCAACGACGTGTTTCTACCGCCGGGCCTCCGCACCCGCCACAACTGGTCGTACGGCGACAACTACATCGCCTGGCACGTCGTCGAGACCGACTCGACCAAAGATGATGCCCCCCGTGAGCTGTCACTCTACGCGACTGAATCTTACTTCACCGGCCGTCAATCCCGACTGCGACGATACTCGCTCCGCGTCGACGGCTTCGCCTCCATCCACGCGAAGAGCCAGCAGGGCGAGTTCACGACCAAGCCGCTCACCTTCACGGGCGACGAACTCTCCCTCAACGCGGCCACCAGCGCCGCAGGCTTCATCAAAGTCGAGATCGCCTCGGCGGACGGCACCCCTCTCCCTGGCTACACGCTCGACGACTGCGACATCATCTACGGCGACACCCTCGACCGCCGCATCACCTGGAACGGCAACACCAGCCTGAAATCCCTGAACGGTCAACCCGTCGTCCTCCGCATGACGATGAGCGAAGCGGATGTCTACTCGTTGAAGTTCGAGTAGTGTCCTGATTTGATCGTCAGCGTTGATCGCGATGCCGACAGTTGTAGCTGGATTCGCCAGAATTCAGCACCTCAACGCATATCTGTGTCTGAACTCTGGCGAGTTCAGCTACGCCAGAAAACCAAAACAGGACACGATCGAGACTCGGCTACCGCATCCTGTTCACGATTGAGGACGAAGACGTCATTGTGTTGGGTGTGCGCGCTGCCGAGCAGGACTGGCTACGCGAAGGAGACTTGCCACCGTTTCCGCCGAGCGACAAGTAGAGAGGAGTGCTGACGAGAATCGAATGCACGCTCACCGGGGCTTCCCGTTGGTCCAGCCCCGGCCACTCTCGGTTCAGAAGTTGAAGTCAAGCTGGCCGCTGGCGTCTTTCATCTTCACTTTCTCCCAGAAATCAAGTCCTCTTGGATGCTTGGCAGCGAAGACCAAGCGATAGAGAGGACCGTGACGCCCCTTGATGACCTTCTCGCCGAAATGCGAGTAGCCAGCCTGCTCCCGCAGCTGCTTGCAATAGAACTTGTAGAACCAGTGTCGAATCGTGGAAGCGTCATGATTCGGAAGTTGGTTCCACCCAACCCGCCAGCCACTCCCCCGGCCAAAGACTAGATCGAGCTTCGACTCTTCATTGGGCAGATAGTATTTTTCAGTGTTGCGTACGGCATCAATTGCATCGGGGAACAGGATTAACAGGTCAACTTGCCTGCCATTGGATAACTGACAGATCGTTTCCAAGTGAGCGTGGAGCCCTGTGGGATCGATGAGTGCCAAGCTCAGCGCCCCACGAGGAATCGCCTGAGAAATATTGTCAATCATCGCGTTGCAATCGTCCACAAACAATTCAAAGGGTGGACAATCGGATAGGCTCCGAAGTCGAGTCTGGCACGCTGTGGCAGTTGGAGGATCTCTCTCACAAAGAATGATCTTGCGAAATGGCTTCTTCGCGTGGGCAGCAAGGAGGGGGGAGCCTGGAAGTCGCCTGTTACTTCCTTTGATCTGACAGACACCTGGCCCCGAGAACAAATCGATGTATGCCAAGCCATTTGGCCATTGTGGTTTTCCAACCATGGCATTGGTTGTGATCTCGATATACCTATTCCATACGTAGAGTTTGTCCTCTGACCATTGCCCGACTGAGCGAACCATCAAACCGTCGTCACTCTCAACGAGCTTACACAACTCCGGCCAGCGATCTCTGCTCTTGCGTTTGCCCATGACGTCTCTCATTGGAAATTGGCATGTCGTCCCATGTTCGTCCGTCGAGCTTGCGCCCGGTGCGTTTCTTCTGAACGCCACCCCATTGTTTGAAGAAGAACGGGACTTCGTACCGTTGGCATCGGTCGCGGATCTGGAGGACCCACTCCACTTTCATTGGTCGTGCGCCGGGACCCGACTCGCCGCCTACAATGACCCAGTCGATGTGTGTCAGCGGGAGACGGGGTATTGGTCCGAGCAGCGGTTCCACGGAGAGAAAGCGGATTGCCGCTGGCACCTTGGCCAGTTGTTTGGATCGCCAGACGTAGTCTTGATTCTCAACGCTCGTCCCCATCCAGATATTCGGCGACCACGGGAGTTGGCCCGCAAGGTCGACAACGCGCTCTGGCCGCTTCGTCAGCACTTGAAAGGTATGTTGTGTGGCCGCCTGCATGGTGCTAAAGCAGCGAATGATGAATTCATCCGGAACATTTTCCTCAAAGAGATCGCTCATCGAGTTCACAAAGATGATGCGAGGTTTTTTCCACCGCAACGGCAGGTCGACGAGATCTTCCTGAAGTGTCACGCGAAAAGCGTTGCGGTACCGCTCTTGCCCCATTGCTTGGAGACGCTTGGCCATCCGCTCGGCATAACAATGCTTGCAACCCGGACTGATCTTCGTGCAGCCTGTCACGGGATTCCAAGTGGCCTCTGTCCACTCGATCGATGAACCTTGAGCCATAACACCCTCCGTGGCGGAATGTATACACGTGAACACTTGTCGTCAATGGCACACAAGAACTGTAGCCCAACGGCGAACTGACGACTGCGCGAATGTCACTGACTCGCTTGCGATCGAGAGAATCTGGTTTGGGAAGCTACTCTTTCCCCCTCCGACAATAGCACGAGCGGTCGATCTTTACGTCGGCTCGTTTGGTGGCGGTGGTGAGTTGTTTGCGGAGCATGGTTGCCGCTTCGCGTTGGCCTTGGTGGTCGAGGCATTCGGCGAGGCCGTGGAGGGCCCAGGGGTTGTTGGGGTGGCGGTTGAGGTCGGCTCGGTAGACGTCGGCTGCTTCGTCGAAGTGGCCTTGCTCTAACAGGAGAGCACCGAGGGCGTGGCGGGCGGGTTGCATCCAGCCCCACGGTTCGTCGTAGTTGAGGCCGTCGTCCCGTTTGACTGCTTCGCGGAGATGGTCGAAGGCCGTGTCGAACTCGTCGCGGCGGTAGGCAATCTCGCCGGCAATCATCTTCTCGGCGACACCCAGAATGTCGAGCGAGGCGTTCTGGAACAGAAAACTGGTCTCTGGCACGCGAGCTTTCTCCTCCATGAATGCCTGTTGCTCCGCTTCGGCCTCGTCGACACGACCGGTCGCTGCATAGGCGACCGATCGGGCGTAACGTCGGATTGCACGGGTCACTGGCAGGTACTCAGGAGCCTCCGGCTCGTCGAGGATTTCGTCCCACATGCCGAAGCGGACCATCACGTGCAAAGGCGTGGGGATGAACGCGTCCAGGAAATCGGTCTGCGCCTTGAGGTAGTCCTCGGGGATGGTTTTGACCAGATCGCGAGCTGCCTGCATGGCGAGGTCCCGCTGTCCGTCGAACATGGCTCCGTACACGAGGAAGTGATAGTTGTGAACACGGTACAGCGTGTAGAAGTTGTACGGCCCCTGCGTTTCGAGGAACTCCTCATCGACGGAGATCGCATGTTCGTTGGCGGAGATGACCCTCCCATAGTCGCCGACCAGCGCATAGATGTGCGACGGCATGTGGACGAGATGTCCCGATCCTGGCACCATGTCCTGCAAGCGGTCCGCCGCTGGGAGTGCTTTTTCCGGCGTGGGCGACGCTTCCATCGTGTGGATGTAGAGGTGACACAACCCCGGATGGTCGGGCCACGTGTCGAGACCCGTTTCGAGCAGAGTGACTAACTCAGGAGTCTCCGGGGAGGGCGTGCCGTCGGGCGACCAGAGTTTCCAAGGATGGAGCATCATCAGCGAGTCAGCGAACAGCATCGTGATCAGAGCATCGTCCGGGTGCTGCTCGTGAAGCCCGCGCATCGCGTTGGCGTAGGCCGTGTTCTGCGGCGTGCGATCTTCGGGGACCGGGAGGACGTAGCGTTGTGAGATCGCGTTGATCAGGCCTTGCTCACGGTCTGTCACATGATCGGCGTGCAGCGCCGCCATGTGGGCCGCGAGTGACGCCTGTGCGACCTGATGCACCTCGTTCAGCGGATTGTTGATGTTCGGCCCCAAAGCGTAGGCGATGCCCCACCACGCCATCGGAAAAGCAGCATCGGCCTGCAGCGCTCGCTCGAAGCACCGCACGGCCTCCTCATGATTGAAGCCGAGACACATGCCGAGTCCACGATCGAACCACAGCTGAGCCTGCTTCGAGTCGGTCGACGTGTCGTAGTGAATGTCTCCCAGATCGTAGTACGGCAATGGCTGCTCACCATGTGCAGAAGAGGCTGACAGCAGAGAAAGCAGAATGGCAACGGACAGCGCAGAACGGAGCATGGCTTCTCCTTTCGGTCGCAAGAGTAGCTGGATTCGCCAGAATTCAGCCTTGATGCGTACAGACTCTCAACTGAACTCTGGCGAGTTCAGCTACGAAGTCGCGACATCAGTCGATGCTACACCTTTGGACCGGCGTTGGCGACTTCTGAAGTCACGCCGTCGCGGTAGGTAGTGAAGTTGTCTTGGAACAGACCGGCCAGCTTTTTCGCTGCGTGGTCATAGGCGTTCTGGTCGGACCAGGTGTCTCTTGGTTTGAGGACCTCGCTGGGCACGCCGGAGCATTTGGTGATCACGTCGAAGCCGAAGATCAGATCGCGCTCCGTGGGAGCTTTGGCCAGTTCTCCGGAGTAGATGGCAGCGATCATGGCTCGGGTGAGGGAGAGCTTCATGCGCTGCCCTTTGCCGTAGGCTCCACCAGTCCAGCCGGTGTTGATCAACCAGACGTTCGCCCCGTGCGTTTGTATTTTCTCGGAAAGCAGACGTGCATATTTGCCCGGATGCCAGACGAGGAATGGTCCGCCGAAGCAGGGAGAGAAGGTCGCCTGAGGTTCGGTCACGCCGACTTCGGTGCCTGCGACTTTGGCGGTGTAACCGCTGATGAAGTGATATTCCGCCTGAGTCGGCGTCAGTTTACTCACTGGTGGCAGCACGCCAAAAGCATCGCATGTCAGGAAGATCACATCGGTTGGATGTCCGGCGATGCAGGGGATTTTCGCGTTCTCGATCGACTCGATGGGATAGGCCCCGCGTGTGTTCTCCGTGAAAGACGTATCGGAGAAGTCCACGTGATGGTCCGCTTTGTCGTAGACCACGTTTTCGAGCACGGCTCCATAATTCAGAGCGTCAAAGATCTGCGGCTCCGCTTCCCGGGTGAGATAGATGGCCTTGGCATAGCAGCCCCCTTCGATGTTGAAGATGCCCTGATCGCTCCAGCAATGCTCATCATCACCGATCAATTCGCGAGTCGGGTCTGCGGAGAGAGTTGTCTTGCCTGTGCCCGACAATCCGAACAGCACGGAGGAGTGTCCTGTCTCCGGGTCGGCTGTCGCTGAGCAGTGCATTGAAAGGATCCCCTCTGCGGGCATCGAGTAGTTCATGAAGGTGAAGACAGCCTTTTTCATCTCGCCGGCGTATTCGGTGCCGAGAATAACGACTTCCTGGCGTTCGATGCTGAGATCGACACTCGTCTTGGATGTCATGCCCGAGGTATAGCGGTTCGCGGGAAATCGTCCGGCATTGAAGATCACCAAGTCTGGTTCACCGAAGTTGGCCAACCCTTCCTGTGAGGGACGGATGAGCATGTTTCTCATGAAGAGCGCGTGATAAGGACGGGCACAAATGACCCGCACCTTCACGCGATACTCGGGGTCCCAACCGGCATAACCATCGATGCAGTACAGCCTCGGGCGCGTGTTGAGGTAGTCGATCGCCCGTTCCCGATTGACCATGAAGACTTGCTCGGGCAAGGGGAAGTTGACCGGTCCCCACCAGACGTTGTTCTCTGACTGCGGATCGCGGACCACTCGTTTGTCCTTGGGCGACCGGCCAGTCTTCTCTCCCGAGTAAGCAATGAGAGCACCACGGTCCGAGATGGTCGTGCCAGGCTCATGCCGGATGGCTTCTTCGTAGAGCGTTGAGACATCCGGGTTGCGAACGATCGTTTCAACATTGATGCCGTGGGCGGACAGGTTGAAGTCACTCATGATGCACTCACTTTCCATGCGATGAAGAACCGGAGTGAACCGGTCAGCGAGTCACTATCAGCGACGGTGGCCACTGAACAGAACCTGCGAGCCTGCGACCGGATCACAATCGAGGCCAACAATAGTGATCACCGCCAAGCTCTGCCACAGATGGCAATGCTTGTTTCATCGAATCTTTGTCAATTCGTAGCCCACGGCATGTTCAAGCGAATAGACACCTGTCCCAAAGTGCATATCCGCCCGCATTCAAGTGTCGGTGCGCCGATACGCACACACGTTGATCCTGAGATGGACTCTCTCAACCTTTCAACAACTGCCGCAACACCGTGTGCAGGATGCCTCCGTTGCGGAAGTAGTCGACTTCGACCGGGGTGTCGATGCGGCAGGTGGTGACGAAGTGGACTTCGTCGCCGTTCGATTTGGTCGCCGTCACCTCGACCGCCTGACGAGGTTTGAGGTCGTCATCGAGAGCGATGCTGAAGGTTTCGCTGCCATCGAGTTCGAGGGCTTCGCGACTTTCCCCTTCGCGGAACTGCAGGGGGAGGACACCCATGCCGATCAGGTTCGAGCGGTGAATGCGTTCGTAGCTCTCTGCGATAACCGCTTTGACGCCCAGCAGGTACGTCCCCTTGGCCGCCCAGTCTCGGGAGGAGCCGGTGCCATATTCCTTGCCAGCCAGGACAACGAGAGGCGTGCCCTCGGCCTTGTACTTCAGCGATGCCTCGTAGATCGACATTTGTTCGCCGCTGGGGATGTAGGTGGTCACTCCCCCTTCGGTGCCCGGAGCGAGCAAATTCCGTAAACGAATGTTGGCGAAAGTGCCACGCGTCATGACCCGGTCGTTACCCCGACGGCTGCCGTAACTGTTGAAGTCGGCGACAGCGACACCGTTCTCCTGCAGGTATTTTCCAGCAGGTGAGTCCGGCTTGATCGACCCGGCAGGCGAGATGTGATCGGTCGTGGTCGAATCTCCAACGCTGACAAGGCACAGGGCTCCCTCGATGGCTGCGATTGGTGGCGGATCAGCCGGCATGTCGACAAAAAACGGCGGCTCTTGAATGTATGTGCTGGACTCGTCCCACTCGAACAGGTCGCCGGAAGGTGCCTGCACGGCCTTCCATTCTTCTGGGCCTTCGGTGGCGTGTGAGTATTCCTTCTCGAATATCTCCGCCGAGATGGCATCTGCCATTGTGTCGGCGATCTCTTTTTGTGACGGCCAGATGTCGGAGAGAAAGACGTCGTTGCCGTCGTTGTCCTGTCCGATCGGCTCGGTCGTCAGGTCGATGTCGGTCGTGCCTGCGATAGCATATGCCACAACGAGCGGCGGGCTGGCGAGGTAGTTGGCCTTCACGTGCTGATTGATACGCCCCTCAAAGTTGCGGTTGCCAGAGAGCACGGAGCAGACAACCAGATCGTTTTCCTGAATGGCATTGCCAATCTCTTCGGGGAGCGGGCCGCTGTTACCGATGCATGTCGTGCATCCGTAACCCACCGTGTTGAAACCAAGGGCATCAAGTGGTTCGTCGAGTCCGGCCTTGTCGAGATAGTCGGTCACAACGCGGCTGCCGGGGGCAAGCGACGTCTTGACCCACGGCTGACGGGTCAGGCCCTTCTCGACAGCCTTCTTCGCGAGAAGGCCAGCGCCGATCATGACTGAAGGATTGCTGGTATTTGTGCAGCTGGTGATTGCAGCGATCACCACGGCGCCGTGTTTGAGGCCGAATGTTTCGCCATTGAAGGACACTTCGACACCGTCCAAACCTGGATCGGCTATCGCAACAGCAGTCGCTGCGGCCATGCCGCCCTCGTCAGTCATTCCGTTTGGTGTTGAATCGTGGGCTGGTGACGACTTGCCAAAGGTAGTCGACAGATCCTGCTCCCACTGGCTCTTCATTCCGGAAAGCAGGATACGGTCCTGCGGACGCTTGGGACCTGCCATCGACGGTTCGACGTCGCCCATGTTGAGTGACAGCGTGGACGAGAAGCGGGGCGTCGGGCTCTCAGACGTGCGGAACATGCCTTGTTCCTTGTAGTAACGTTCAACGAGGTCAACCGTCTCCCTGGAACGGCCGGTCCGCTGGAGGTATCGCAGCGTCTCGTCATCGACCGGGAAAAAGCCCATCGTTGCACCGTACTCGGGAGCCATGTTGGCGATGGTGGCCCGGTCGGGAAGTGACATGGACGCGAGTCCATCGCCGAAGAACTCGACGAACTTGCCGACCACTCCGTGACGGCGGAGCATCTGGGTAACGGTGAGGACAAGGTCGGTTGCCGTCGCTCCCTCGGGGAGTTGGCCGGTCAACTCAAACCCGACGACTTCGGGCATAAGCATGTAGATCGGCTGCCCGAGCATGACGGCTTCTGCCTCGATGCCGCCGACACCCCAGCCGAGCACGCCGAGGCCGTTGATCATGGTGGTGTGCGAGTCGGTGCCGACGAGCGAGTCGGGATAGGCGACGCCGTCATTCGTCAACACGCCGCGAGCGAGATATTCTAGGTTGACCTGATGCACGATGCCGGTGGCGGGGGGCACGACGCCAAAATTCTGGAAGGCTTTCTGTCCCCACTTGAGGAACTGGTAACGTTCCTGATTGCGCTCGAACTCTTTGTCGACATTGAACTGGAGTGCGAGAGGAGATGCGAACTGGTCAACCTGAACGCTGTGGTCAATGACAAGATCACAGGGAACAAGGGGATTGATCTTCTTCGGGTCACCCCCCATTCGCACCATGGCCGATCGAAGTGCTGCCAGATCGACGACGGCAGGTACACCGGTGAAGTCCTGCAGGACGACACGGCCCGGTTTGAAGGCGATCTCTTCCTGTTTGACGTTCTTCGCGTCCCAGGCTGCCAGATTTTTCACGTCGTCTTCGCTGACGATGTAGTTGTCGCAGTTCCGCAGACACGATTCGAGCAACACGCGGATCGAGAAAGGCAGGGTGGCGATATCACCGAGGCCATCGTCAGCCAGCTTCTGGAGACGGTGGATGGTGTACTCGCCTGCGGTGGTCGAGAGGGTTGCTTCGGCAGCGAAGGGGTTGCCGGACATCGTTGAACTCCGAAATCTGCAAGGAACATGGTCGCAATCAGACCAAATCTTAGCAGACGCAGAAAAGCGTGAGTAGCGCCCAAGGGGGGGGCTCTGAGGATGTCAGAACGAGTTTCTGCCTGTGAGAAGACGCCCCCCAAGGCGTAAATGATATACGAAAACACCTTGTTGGAATCTACTTTGATTCCAACAAGGTGCCCATCTTCAAACTCAGGCTGCCAACAAGCGACGCAAAGTCGCGGACAACTTTCGAGGGGAGTCTTTCCGACGCTTGTTTACCACGATTGGTCTCTCGACCAGTGGGTGAGAGAACACCTCCTCTCCCGTTCTGCGTCGGTCAGACACAGTCCCCCCAGACATCTCCCAAATCTTCCTGACCTTCCGAAGGTTGATTCCATCATGGACATAATTGATCTTCATCAGTACTCTCCTATATTAAAACCTAAAACGTATGCTGAGCAACATGCCCGGCTCCTAAAAACGACTCAATCCTGTGTTATCTAATCCAGAAATATGACGACCAATATCGACACCAAGCAAGTCACGACAATAGGGGTCCAAGTCAAAAAAAGAGATTAAAGAGTCCCCGTCAACGATCCCGTGTGCTTTCCAGCGATAGTCCAGCAAACTCCCAAAATACGCTATCCCGATCTGCGATTCTGGAATCCGCTGTGAAAGATCCAAGAGCGGATCACAAACTTCAAATGCATGGGTGACGACTAGGTAGTGCGGGGCATTCCTTCGAGCCATCAACCCTGTAACGTATGAAATCCGAGACGCCATCGAAGTAAGCGACTTGTTCGATCCCTCAGACAATGAGTGTCCCGGTGGGGAGGAGACAAACACTTCTCTGAAGTCGATCTCATTTGTCTCATAGCCTGCATGACGAAGCATCGTTGCGAAACGCTTTTGGCCGTCGGACTTCGGGTCAATTGCGAGAAGCACTGAGTATAACGAAGCCGGTCGCCAGTTCTTGTCCGCACGAAACTGAGACAACTTGTCGTAGAGGACTTGGTAGTCGAGTGTCAGCCGACCACTCCCGCTTCGTTCAGCGATGGCCTCGGCAGCGCCGAATAACGAGGGACCATCGAGAAGCGTAACATCAAAGAATTTCTCACCCGAAGACATTGTGTATCCTATCTGGAGACATACTGAGTATAAAATGCGACGGGTATTCCCAAGTCGCTTGGTCGCAATGGCTTAGATTGCCATACGCCACGACCGGATCATATCAGATTTCCCAGACGGTTTCTTCTTATTTGGCGAGATTCGCGTTTTTTCTGGAAATCATGGGTTGCGTTCGAGGTGCATGTCAGCGAAGTCGAGGTATTGCTGCCAGTCGAAGGTGGTGACATCATGCTTACCGGTGCGGATGTGGTAGCCGATGGTCCCGGTCTTGAGGGGTTCTTCGACAGCGGGCAGATCGTTCGACTCGCTCGGAAGGCCGGGGGTGCCGAGTAATTTGTAGACGGGATCCGCTTTGCAGCCGGAGAGGTACTCGCCGTGAGGGTCGGCCCACTGGTCCTCGACCGCACTGGCGATGTAGACAGGTCGCGGGGCGATGAGGGCGATCAACTCGTGCTGGTCGACAGGAAGAGCGGCTTCGTTGTTGTTGTATTCCTGGAACTTGTCGTTGAACCAGTGCGGGAATGAAGTGTTGATCCGTCCAACGGTTTCCCCAAACGCTCTTCGACTGAGAGCAGCCCCGCCGCAACCAGAATTGTTGGAGATGACCAGAGCGAAACGTTCATCTGTGGCACCGGCCCAGAGAGCCGTCTTGCCGAGTCGAGAGTGCCCCATGACTGCGACTCTGGTACCGTCAATGTCCGGATCGTGCGTCATGTAGTCGAGTGCGCGTGAGAGGCCCCAGGCCCATGTGGCGATGGACCCCCAGGCATCAAGGGGTCTGGGGGTGTCCTCTGCGAGTTCACCGGTGACCTGTTTGTCGAAGACAGCATGGACTCCATTCTGAAAGTCGTCATCTTCATCCGGATCGATGTCGCCGTAGTACATGGTCGCCAGTGCGTATCCGCGGCTGATAATCATCTCGACAGGCCAGCGGGAGGCGCTCGTTCCTCGCGAGTCATCCGTGGCATGGTTGTCGACCACCCCCGCTCCCTTTGCTCTCATCCAGTTCAAGTTGAGCCGGATGTTCGGGTCGGATGCAATCGTGTGATTGCCGTAAAAGTTCAGCCCGAGGAAAGCGGGGACGGGCCGACCTTCGTTGGGGATGTACAGCAGCAGATCAAGAAAAGGACCGTCAGTTCCCTCCGTGAGATAGATGCGGACCTGTCGACGCGTCGCATTGCCATCAAGGGCCTGCGGTTCGTCATCGAGCGTCTCAAAGTGCATGCCCTCTGGCTTGCCGGTCGCCCGTCCATAAACGTGTTCCTCAAAGAGCTGGATCAACTCCGGTCGACGTTTGGTGTTCCAGGTCTCCGCGTCGGAGACCACCGTGCCGTCGATCAGCACCAACGGGTCCGGAAGCGTGTACTCCGGGATCAGCGACTCGTCATAGTTGGGCTCAAAGGGTTGATCAGCTTGCACAGAGCCGATAGTGAACAAAAGCAATGTCGCGATCAGTCTCATCAGTGGTTTAGTCATCTGCGAGTGTCCCGGGTCGAAAGGGACGCGTCCGTTCGTCATCATTCAAGCATTGTAGAGTTTGGCGACATAATCGCCGTAGCCATTGTACTTCACGGTGTCGTATCGTTCTCGCGAACCGAGCATCCACTCGGTCGCCTGACTCCAGCGGGGATGTGGCACGTCCGGCTCCACATTCGCTTCGAAGCCATATTCGTGAGGGATCAGTTCATTCCAGAAGGTCTTCGGTTGTTTGTCGGTGAGTGTGATGCGAACAATCGACTTGATGCTTTTGAAACCGTATTTCCAGGGGACGACAAGGCGGACAGGCGCCCCGTGCTGTTTGGGCAGAGGTTCGCCATAGATGCCCGTTGCGAGAAACGTCAATTCGTTCTTCGCCTCGTCCATCGTCAGTCCTTCAGAGTAGGGCCACGGGTACGTGGGGTCCTGCATCTGTGACGCCTGTTCCGGTCGATTGAATGTCTTGAATTCAACGTACTTGGCAGCGGGTTCTGGTTCAACGGTTTTCAACAGGTCAGACAGCCGGAATCCTGTCCAGGGGACGCACATCGCCCATGTCTCGACGCAACGATGCCGATAGGCTCGCTCTTCCAGGCTGAACTGTTTGTAAACATCGTCCAAGTCGAGTGTCTGCGGCTTCGCACATAGTCCGTCGACCTCGAGCTTCCAGGGCGTCGGTTCGAACTTGTCCACGTAACGATACACCGCTTTCGTCGAGGTGAACTCGTAGAAGTTCGCGTACTCAGCGGCATCTCGCTGGATGGTCTCCGATCGTCCGTACGCAAATGCTTTGTTCTGTTGGGCTGGGTACAGCTGCTTTTGCTCCTCAGGCAGGGGAGCGACGGCACCAGCGGCTTTCAGTTCTTCGTCCGTTGGTTGCCCGCAGCCGATAAGAATTGGGGAAAGTCCCGTTCCTATTGCGGCGATCCCGATCGATCTGAGGAACTCACGTCGGTGTTGTCGACGGTTGCGGTAGACACTCTCGGCCGTGTGTCGCGATTCCGGAATGTCCCAGGGTTTGCGGCTGATGAATCCAGTCATGGTCAGACCTGTTTTCCAATTCGGTCACAGAAGTCAGCGACGCTGATGATTACCTCATCTTATCGGGCGGAGAGGGAATTGGCGACCTGTGACTGTCGGCCGCGAAACTCGTCCACAAGGCGACGCAGATCGGCCGGAAGTGGTGAGTGAAACGTCAACCAAAGATCGCTGATCGGATGCGCAAAGGACAGCTTGGTCGCGTGCAGTGCGTGACGGCCCGTGTCGAGATCCCGGTCTGTCGTGGATGATGACTCTGCCCCGCCCGAGGTATGTCCCCTCCACGGTTTGAAGGTCCCGTGAGAGCCATAGAACTCGTCGTCGACGAGCGGGTGGCCGATCTGAGCGAAGTGAACGCGGATCTGATGATTGCGACCCGTCATTGGCATCGCGCGAACGAGTGTGTGTTCGGCGAATCGCTCCTCGACTCGGTATCGCGTCTTCGACGGGCGTGCATCGATCGCATCTCCACGAGCCGACATCAATGCACGACTTCCCGTCCGTGAGCGACCGATCGGGAGGTCGATCATGCCTTCATCCGAAGCGACAATCCCTTCCACCAGCGCGAGATATTCTTTGGAAACACGACTTGCCTCGAATGCATCCGACAACTCAGCATGGGCGCGATGATGGGTGGCGACCACCATCAGTCCACTGGTCTGCCGGTCAAGCCGATGGACGAGGCCGGGTCTGACAAGGCCGGGAAATGTAGTCTGCTCGTCAAGGTACGCCTGCAGTCCGTTCGCAAGAGTCCCGTTCTGAAAATCCCCGGTAGGGTGGGCGATCACTCCTGCGGGTTTGTCGACGATGAGTATCCACTGGTCACGATACACGAGTCGAAACGGAACCGTTTCCGGCTCAAGTAACTTGTCCGGCGGCTCGATCAGGGTCACACGCACCTGATTGCCAACAAACACTCGTTGCGTCGGCGTCGCCAGTTCGTCGTTGATCGTGACTCTCCCTGCAGCGACGATTCGCTGCATCCGCCAGGAAGTGTAATTCCGAAAGTGCTTGCTGAGAAAGCTGTCAATCCGTACGCCATGCAATTCGGCTTCGACGATCAACAGGGCAGAGTAGGGGGTGTTCATTAACTCCTAAGTTAGTTTGTCCGTTTTGGAACGACCATCAATCCGGAGGCCGCTTTGGGGCAGAGATCGATCGTGAGGTGATTGTTTCGCAATGTCTCGCAGAAGCAGGGACAAACAGTTGGCATGTGAACGGAGCGAGAATCACCCAAGCACTCTCGATGAGACTTTGATCTCCAGCCTGACTGAGCCGCCTCTCTCATTGAATGGCCGCTGATTCATCACAGTGTTGGCGGCTAAGGAACGGACAAAACGTTTGATTTGCCGCCCTTGAGACTGGGCCGTGGTGTTGTAACTGGTGGTCTGACAGGAATTTTCGTCGAGATGGCAGAATTTCGGGAAGAACGAACCTCGGGATACGTTTGCTGTGGTGTAAGACGGGAAACACCTTCCCAAACAATCACAAAAACATCCTGACCGGGGAGTCAATCATGAAAAGCTTATTCACCTTCAAGAAGATCGCATTCGCCGC
>JAGQQG010000132.1 GCA_020426325.1 Planctomycetaceae bacterium
AAGCCCGGGATGGTTCAACATCTGTGCCTGAACCTGTTCTTTGTCAGCACGGTGACCACCGTCATCTTCAACGCCAATCCGCTATTGCGATTTGACGGTTATTACATGCTGGCTGACCTGCTGGAGATCCCGAATCTTCGCCAGAAAGCGAGCACGATGCTCCAGCACACCTTTGCGTGGTACTGCCTGGGGATCGAAATGCCAGAAGACCCGTTCATGCCCAAAGCGGGGAAAGGCTGGTTCATCTTCTATGCGATTGCTTCGAGTTTTTACCGGTGGTTCGTGCTCGTGGGGATCACGATTTTCCTGTACACCGTGCTGAAACCGTATCGTTTACAGAGCATTGGGATTATTCTGGCAACGGTCTCGCTGGGGGCCGTATTCATCAACCTGGGATGGAGTGTCGTGAAGATCATCCGTATGCCGCGTCAGGAGCCGATGAGTGCCGCAAAGGTTGCGACGACGCTGACCGTCTGTGGAATGCTTTTGGTGGCTGCGGTGATGATTCCGTTTCCCTGGTACACGCAATCGGCTTTTGTCATCGAGCCAATTGATGTGCACGACGTTTACACACAAACGGCGGGCGTACTCACAGAGATTCGTGTCAAACCGGGCGATCATGTTGAAAAGGGGGATGTCCTGGCGGTGTTGGAGAGTCCCGAGTTGGAGGACACGCTTCGAGATTTGCATGCCCAGCTGCAGGCCCAGAAGGTTGAGACGGAATTTTATGCTCAGATCGCCGAGGCCATCAGCGAGATCCGAGGACTCAATCGAGTCTTTCAATTGGAAGAGGAGATCGAAGAAACGGAAACTCAGATGGAACATCTGGAGATTAAGGCACCCGCGGCTGGTGTGATCGTCGAATCCCCGCGAGTGCCCGAGCCCTCGCTGGACCGCCTCGATGAGCAACTCCCCAGCTGGCACGGGACGCCCCTTCAACCTGAGAACATTGGGGCTGTTCTCGACGAGGGAACACAATTTTGCAGCATTGCTCCGGTGGACTCGTTCCGAGCGGTGCTTTTGATCGACCAGTCGGACCGGGACGACATCGCAGTTGGACGAGAGGTTCGCCTCAAGCTCGATCACATGCCGGAGGTGAAACTCACCGGTACCGTCACTGAAATCTCAGACCGGCATCGTGAGTACGCACCCCGAGCACTGTCCAATAAGTACGGCGGCAACCTGCCGACAACGACCGATTCTCAGGGACGCGAGAAGCTCTCCGGTACCATCGTTTATCAGGCCATCGTCGACGTCGACCAGGATCCGGCCATGCTCAAAAGCGGTATGCGGGGACAGGCGCGGTTCATCGTTGCAGAGCGATCCGCTATCCAGTGGCTGTGGCGGACTCTCCGTCGCACGTTCCACTTCAGACTGTAAACCGGGACGCCATTTGTGAAGATGGGCAGTCTGGTGCTTCTTTTCCGGTTGTAGCGGTCGTCCGGGTTCTATCGAAAGAATCGCTTGTATCGGATGCTCCGATTATCGGAATCAATCACTCTGTAACGATGATTCACCGATGAACGAAAGGTAAGTGTCTCGACAGGCACGTTCCTGATTCATCTGCGCCTGAACATCTGAGTGCTTGATGCCTCGAATGGGCAGTTCAATCCGACCGGTCCTCACACGCCGCTCGCACGGTGCGCTGCTGTGGCTGCGGACTCTGTGTGCAGCGATGGTTGCCATTTCGGTGACACTTTCGGGGTGCCACATGCCTTTGTGGAATCACCGACGGACAGCGTGCGTTCCACAGCAGATCAACGATGTCGAGATGCGGGAGTACCGCGAATATGCGACCGAGATCGATTTCCCCGATCTTGACTGCGAGTTGACCGCACCGTCCAGTGCACTGGCGATGGAGCCACGAAGGTTACGCAATCTCCATAAGGACGACTTGTGGGACATGACCTTGCAGGAGGCGATCAAGACGTCCCTCGCTAACTGCCGCATCCTAAGATCCAGCGGCCAGTTCCTGTCACCCGGTAACCCCATCCTGGCGAATCCTCAGTTTGCACCGTCTTCGTATGACATTGCCATCCAGGAGACGGGCATCCTCTTCGGATCGCGGGGTGTCGAGGCGGCACTGGCCGAGTTCGATACGCAGTTCACGACGACCATGACCTGGGGGCGTGATGAGCAGATCCAGAACAATCTGTTCAACGTCGGTGTTCTCCCCGGGCAGACACTGAAAGAGAACACGGCTGCCTTCAACTCCTCACTTCAGAAGCAACTCGCGACGGGCGGCATCGTCAGCTTGTCTCACAACTGGAACTACGAATGGGACAACGTCACCAACCAGTTGTTCCCCTCTGTATACACGGGGCGTGTTCAGGCTCAGTTCCGCCAGCCTTTGCTCGCCGGAGCAGGAGTTGAGTACACCCGCATCGCTGGTCCGATCTCCCAGAACATCGAAGGTGTGAGCGGCGTGCAGCAGGGTGTGGTGATTGCACGGATCAACAACGATATCTCGATCGCAGATTTTGAACTGGGAGTGATCAACGTCGTTGCAGACATCGAGCGGTTGTACTGGCAGCTGTATCTCGCTTATCAGCAATTTGACGCCGAGTCGTCACTCAAGATCGAGGCCCTTGAGAATTGGCGATCCGTCGATGCCCGTGTGAAGGCACAGGCCACAGGAGGAAGTGCTGTCGATGAGAGTGAAGCGACGGAACTTCTGCTGCAAATCGACGCTCGTGTCATGCAGGCTCAAAACAATCTGTATGACATGGAGGCTCAACTGCGTCGTATGATGGGTCTCCCCCCCAACGACGGCCGGATCATTCGACCGATCGATCAACCAGTGATGGCCGAACTCCTTCCTGACTGGAGTCTGACGCTCAATGACGCCCTGGAACGTCGGGTTGAACTCCGCAAGCAGAAGTGGAACATCAAAAAGTTTGAATTGCAGATGAAGGCCGCGGAGAATCTCATTCGACCCCGGCTGGATTTTGTCTCGTCTTACAACATCAACGGATTCGGTGACGACCTGATGGGGGGAGCAGCCGACGGGCGGACGGCGCGGGGACTGGGGAGTGGCTTCCGTACTCTGGCTGACGGAGACGAGACGGGATGGGGGCTCGGCTTCGAGTTTTCGCTGCCGCTCGGCCTGCGGGCAGCCCGGGCACAACTGCGGAATCAGCACGTGCAACTCGTCAAAGCCCGTGATGCCCTGTTCGCCCAGGAGATCGAAATCAGCCACGAACTCGCCGATTCGTTCCGCAAGCTTGATCTGGCCTATCAGTCGATGCAGATTTCGATCAATCGCAAGCTCAACAACGAAAAGGCACTGCAGGCACTGGAAGCCCAACGTCAGGCAACACCGGACCGAGTCTCACAGGACATGATCCTCCGTGCTCGCGATCGTGCTGTGCAGAGTCAGACTGCGTTCCTGCAGGCTCTTGTGCAGTACAATATCGCCATCATGGAGACACACTATCGATCGGGCACGCTCCTCGACCTGGATAACGTTTACCTCGCCGAAGGTCCGTGGTGTCATGGAGCCCGTTACGACGCAGCCGAAAAAGCGGCAGCCAGAGCTCGGACGATTCCAACGGCAACAATGCTGCACACGGAACCGGAAGTCTTCGCGTTCCCGGAAGATGATTCCAGTCTCGGAGTACCGCTGCCGGAGATTGGACCTGCCATGCAAGGTTGGCCCATCGAACCGACCGAGCCGTTGGAGTCACTCGACATTGAACCAATGACGCCTCCATTGCTGACGCCGCCGGCCCTCGCACCAACACCTGCACCAATTGAAACTCCGGCTCCTGAACCACCAGCAGCTCCAGCCACTCCGGAACCCTATCTAGGACCAGCAGTTGATCATCAGCAGGATTCCGGCAACTTCTCACTCCCGTCGATCTCAAAACTGCCGTTGCAGACTTTTCCCGGTGCCGTCAAACGCGAATCCGTCATCAATTCACTTCCGCATCCAGAGTCGACAACGACGACCGATGACGACGGATTCAAAGCGCCCATTCGACGAACGGTTCAGTAGTCATCGAGAGATTCCTCTCTACCGTTCGGGGCAGAAGCTAACGGACTTTCACGGAGGATGTCCTCTCACTCATTGAGATCTTTCGTGAGTCTATCCAATAAAAACGGGGATCAACCGTTCGGTTGTCCCCGTTCATGATGGTTTAGAAGTTCCTGCTCGCCTGAATGGAAAGCAGAAGATCAGGCTGGGATTACTCGTCTTCGTCCGAGGATTCCTCGGCAGCCTTTGTTTCGCCTCCGAATGAGAACAACGGGCCGCTTGTATCGCCCATTCCTCCCTTCAACTCCGGTGCAGAAGCTGAACCACCACCGGCTGTCGATTCGACTGGTTCGATCGGGGCATCCAGTTTGCGGCTGAGGCCGATCTTGCGATCGTCGATATCGACTCGCAGGATCTTGACCTCGATTTCGTCGCCGACGGCAACCTCGTCCTCCGGATTGTCGACCTTATGTTCGGCCAGTTCCGAGACGTGCAGCAGGCCTTCCAGTTCGTCCTCCAACTCGACGAACACACCAAAGTTGGTGATCTTGGTGACTTTGCCTTTAATGATGGTGCCGGGAGCAAACTTATCCGGAATACGGCCTTCCCAAGGATCCTCGTCGAGTTGTTTGAGGCCGAGAGCGATTCGCTTGCGATCTTCGTCGACCGAAATGACGGTGCACTCGATTTCGTCACCCTTCTTGAGCATTTCGCTCGCGTGGGCAATCTTACGGGTCCAGGACATGTCGCTGACGTGCAGCAGTCCATCGACCCCCTCTTCCAATTCGATGAACGCACCGTAGTTCGTGAGGTTCCGGACCGTGCCTTTGACCTTGGCTCCCACGGGGTACTTGTCGGTGACGTCGTCCCACGGATTGGGCTGAATCTGCTTCATGCCCAGCGAGATTTCCTGCTTATCCGTGTTGATGCCCAGCACCACAACCTCGACCTCGTCACCAATGTTGACGAGATCGCTCGGGTGGTTCACCCGCTTGGTCCAGGACATCTCGCTGATGTGCACGAGGCCTTCGATGCCGTCCTCGAGTTTCACGAAGGCACCGTAGGACATCACGTTGACAACCTCGCCCTTGACGCGGCTGCCCACAGGGTACTTTGTCTCAACGTTGTCCCATGGAGATGCAAACTTCTGTTTGAGGCCCAGGGCAATTTTCTCTTTCTCGCGATCGATGTTTAGGATCACCACTTCGATCTTGTCGTCGATCTTGACCATTTCGGTCGGGTGCGAGATGCGACCCCAGCTCATGTCGGTGATGTGCAGCAGGCCATCGATGCCACCCAGGTCGACGAACGCACCGAAGTCGGCGATGTTTTTGACAACCCCCATGCGGCGCTGACCTTCCTCGATCTCATTCATCAGCTTGCGCTTCATATCAGCGCGCTGATCTTCAATGAGCTTACGACGCGAGACAACGATGTTGCGGCGTGCATCGTCGATCTTGAGGATCATGCACTCAATGTCTTTACCGATGTACTCGCCGATGTCCGGCGGTCGGCGGATGTCGACCTGCGATGCGGGCAGAAACACGTTGACGCCAATGTCGATGAGCAGTCCGCCTTTGATCTTGCGGACCACGGTCCCGGTGACGACGTCCCCTTCGTGATGCTTGGAAGTGACCTCTTCCCATTCACGGACACGGTCGGCCTTGCGCTTGGAGAGCAGGATCAGCCCGTACTGGTCTTCAATCTCTTCGAGAAGGACCTGGATGGTATCACCCGGTTTGGGGAGTTCCTCTCCCTCTTCCCATTCGTCGAGCGTGACGATGCCTTCACTTTTGTAACCGATGTCGACCAGCACCTCATCGCCGTTGACGCTGAGAACGTGGCCTTCAATGATTTCGTTGACGTCGAACGATCGCGACGTTGCATCATAAACGAAATCCATCTCGGCTTCGGACGGTGCGACTTCTTTCAATGACTCGCCGAACGTCGCGTCCAGTTCCTGCTCGTCAACACTAAATTCCCGAATGAGGTTACGATCGACCATGCTGAAGTTGTCAAACTCAAATGAGAATGCGGGCGAAGACGGTCAAGCCCGGCACTCGAAATACGGATGCACCACCCCCGCTGATGACCACATGGACATCTCAGTCTGCCGGGAGGTAGTCGCGGTTGAGACCGTCAAGCCGGGACTATAGCAGAATCCCAACCTCAAGAGCCAGCGAGATTACGGATCGCTCGCGATTCGCGGGAGGGGGCGATAGACTCCGGTTTTTGTCACGTCCGGCGAGGTCCAGCGATGCTCACAAACCCTCAGCGGGCACTGCGTCAGAAGCTATCCGACTGGCAACGGGCCGGGGTGACGCATGTTCCGCATCTTGAACCCTCTGCCCCGGTTTCTGTGCCCCGCAAGATGGAACTCCAGACGCCAGAGGCACCGCCGACTGCATCTGTGACTGCGTCTCCCCCCCCCTCTCCGCCGCCAAAACCTTCAAAAAGCGTTGCTTCCCCGGAGTTGCCTGTGTCCCCGTCCAAGCTCACGCTCACTCAACGTGAGCAAGAACTCTCGACTTTGGCTCAGACTGTCGCAAATTGCACCCGCTGTCAGGAACTGGCCTCGACTCGTACCCAAACCGTCTTCGGTGTCGGCAACCCCAAAGCTCAGGTGATGTTCATTGGTGAAGCCCCCGGCGCAGACGAAGACAAGCAGGGGGAGCCGTTCGTCGGTCGAGCCGGTCAACTGATGAACAAGATCATCGAAGCTTGCGGCTGGCAGCGATCAGATCTGTACATCTGCAACATTCTCCGTTGTCGTCCACCGGGGAACCGCAACCCGACTCCGGAAGAAGCCGGGAATTGTCGTGAATACCTCGACGGACAGATCGGAATCGTCGACCCGGAGTACATCGTCTGCTGGGGTTCGGTTGCAGCCCACAATCTGCTCGACGAGACAATCTCGATCGGCAAGCTCAGACAGAAGTGGTTCAAGTACGGTCGGGCGAAGGTTCTATGTACCTATCACCCGTCGTACCTGCTGCGGAACCCGGCTGCCAAGAAACCCGTCTGGGAGGACATGAAATTCCTCCTCGCCGAGATGGGCCTCGAACCTCCTTCCGCGTGACTCCAAAGTTGCTCACCTGAAGTTCTTACTTCTCTCTCGTGGGTGGTGACCTGTTTGACGGTGCATGTTGAGTGGTTCGTTAATCTCGTCGCTGGTTTCGCCAGAATTCAGTGACTTGCTCACTGATTCGAGTCTGAACTCTGGCGAGTTCAGCGACTGAGTGAGACCAAACCAGGACACCATGTCCTCGTGATTCACGCATTGATTCGCTACGCATTCTCAGCAGCGCAAAAAACAACCGGCCCTCGATCGAGAGCCGGCTGTCTGCTGTTCAGTCATTCATCACACGTCGAACTCAGTAGCCGCCGTAGAACGGGGCATTCGAATTCACCGGAGCGTAGTTGGTGCCGACAGGCGTGGTGTTGAACTGGATCGGACCATACTGCGTTGACGGTGTGATGTAGTTGGACCCGTAAGGCACAACGGGAGTCACAGTCGGACGATAGACGGGAGCCGGTCGATATCCGACACCCGTGCCGCATTGGCCATTCGGGCAGTAACTCGACGGGTACGTACCACACTGACCGTTCGGACAGTAGCTCGACGAGTAGGTGCCGCACTGACCATTCGCACAGGCTGAGCTGGGAGTGGTGTAGCAGCGACCGTTCGTGCAGAACGTCCCGGTGTTACCATACCGAGCCGATGGGACATATGCAGTGGGTGTGTAGTAGTTCGGCCGGAACGGGGCGAACAGTTGATTGAGGAACGCGGTCTGCTTGGGAGCGTCCGTCGCAGCATCATCTGCTTGAACGGCAGCCACGGGCAGCAGGGTCACGAGTGTCAAACCAAAAATGGTGGATGTGAGCTTGGTCATTGTCTGTCTCTCCATGAGCTGAATTGCCAGTCCTCATTGTTCCGGTGCAGCGGAAGTGATGCTGCGAGGTGAGGGAACAGGAGGTCTTAGAGCTTTCGGACGTCTTGCTCGGAAACAGATCTGATGTCTTGTCAGGTCACGCCGGAAACAATTGGCATTCGCCGTGCCAAAGTCCTCAACATTCCTGCAAGTTGAAGCACGATGCCCACTTGCTGACTTTGCGGGCACACGTCCCGACTCTGCAAACTGTCATCACGTCGACATGACCTGTGATCGAAGCGAACTCAGACGCAGCGAGTATGCTCACACATTTCAAATCTGAGATCCAAAATTGCAAATCTTGCAACCGTCGTAGCTGAACTCGCCAGAGTTCAGATGAGTCGTTGTCTCAAACCTGCGAGCTGAAGAATGACGCATCCGGTTCCTCAACAAAAGTGATCCGCACTTACTTATCGTACTGCGGAGCACCGGGGAGAATTCGTGCCTCCGGGTCACTCGGCGGTTTGTCGAGAGCGAGGAAGGCGAACAAGTCTGCGATCTCCTGAGGAGTCAGCTGCTTCTCCAGTTGCTCAGGCATCATTGATGCCTCGCTAATCTTGTACTCTTCGATCTGATCACGCGGGATCGTCTCGATCTTGCCCCCCTGAATCTTGAGGACCACCCGCTGGTCACTCTCCTCGACGGCTAAGCCCGTCAGCACGCGGCCATCGATGGTGACGAGAATGCGAGCCTGATACCCCGGTCCGATGACCGCTGACGGATCGAACACGTTGGTAAGCAGTTGCTGCCAGTTGTTGCGACCGTTACGGGTAATGTCCGGACCGACCTCAGCTCCCTCGCCGTAGATCTTGTGACACTGGGCACAGACCTTTTTGAAAGCCAGTCCCCCCCGCTCTGCATCGCCGGGTGTGCCATGCAGAAAGTCCGCCATATTGTTGACCATCTGCCGCCGATCCGACCGCTGCCCACTCCGCACCTGCCCGTAAATCTTCGCCACCAGCTTCTGCACCTCCTCATCCTTGAACGACGCCACACGTGCGATCTGATTGAGGTTGATCGCATCCTTGTCGAGTTGTTTGGCCTCGATCGCCTTGAGCAGCGCAAGGCTCAAAATCGCCCGTTGCGTCAGAACCTCGAGCGCGATCGAGCGCTGTGCATTCTCCAGATGTGGAAGACTAGCGACCAGGATGTCTGGAACTGATGGATCATCCACGCGAGAAAGGCACTGAAGCAGTTCTCGCACCAGCTCCGGTGGGGTCTCCTCTTGCAGCAGAAGGTCGTTGACCGTGGAAGCGATTCGTTCGTCTCCGCTTGCGATCCAACTGCTGAGCGAATCAACGCGAAGGGGCGTTTTGGTGTTGGAGTCAATCAGCGTCTGCCGAAGCATCTCTTTGGCGACTGCATCGCCATGGATCGCCAACATCCCGGCAGCCGCCAACCGAGACTCATCGTCACGGCTCGTGTTCCAGTTCACCGCGTTGATCGCCTCAGTTAATGCTGTCGATTGACGATCGTTCAAAGCGCCTTCTCTGGCCAACTGCGTGATCAGAGACAGGCATTCTCGCCTGAGCTTGGGGTCAGAATCTTTCGACTTCATCACTGCTGTCAGCAACAATCTCGCATGCTCGCCGGAGGGATCGGATGTCTCGACAAGCACATTCAGGATTCGAGGGATCAAAGGACCGTGATCGGGAAAACCATCCTCTGACCAGATGATCAACGTCTCGACAACGTCCTTTGGATGCGTGATGACAAGCGGCTTCAGATTCTGCCAGACGATCTGTCTCAACATGGCCGTGCTGGATGATTCGTCATCTCCTGTTCCGAAGAGTGACGACAGGATGCGGCTGGCACGCATCTTACTGACGATCTCTGCGGACTCATCGGCAGTCGCCAACTTGCGCGACGCAATGACAGCCTGAAGACGTAACCGCGAGTCCTCTTCAAACGATGCCGATATAGCGGCTTGATCGACAGTGACGCTGACATCTCCCTTGTTGCCAGCCAGGCGGATGCCCCACTTCTGAATTGAAGGAGTTCGGTGATTGATGAGGTGTCCTAACAGGTCATTTTCAAGGTCACCACAGCCGGCGAGTGCCCACAAAGCATGCAATCGTCGAGTCATCGACTCCTGTTCGCTCCGGACGACCTCCTCAAGCCCTTTCCGAATTTGTAGCGTCCCGCGTTCCGACAACAATCGCTGCGCTGTCTCACGAGCGTAAACATTTGCATCACCCAGCAGTGCAATCAACGCGTCGTCTGACTTTGTCGTCAAGTCGAACGGCTGTGCGTGCGGCGTGTCCTTGTATCTCACGCGGTAGAGGCGGCCTTTGGCGCGTTCGATGCCTTCGGGGTCGGCGTTGGCGTCCTGGTAGCAGTGGTAGCGGTCGTACCAGTCGAGGATGTAAAGACAGCCGTCCGGGCCGGTCTTCTGGACGACGGGCATGAACCAGGCGTCGTTCGCGGTGAGGAAGTCGGCGAGTTTGGGATTGTCGTGGTCGCCCGTCTTGCGGATGAGGCCGTACTCGTCGTTGTCCCATGCTCCCGGTTTGGGGGGGAAGCCGGGGTGTGGGCGCCCTTTGTAGGTCGAGCCGTGTCGTTCGGCGATGTCGGCGTTGATGCAGCCGCCGTGGATGTTGCCCATGTAGAGTACGCCCCGGTACTCCTCCGGATAGGCATCGCTGTCAAACCACGTGATGCCGCAGTAGGCCGCCTTCTGATGTTTGTGCTCGACGATCGACCCCATCGGCCATGTGTGAGGCGGGTACGGTCCCCCCTGCCGGATGTAATACCCCGTCTCGACGATGTGCCACAGGTGGTCGATCACGCACGCCGAGATGAAGAACTCGCCGTCCTCGTTGATGGCGATGCCCCATGGGTTGCTGGTGCCCTCCGCGAAGATCTCGAACTTGCGTGTCCGCGGATGGATGCGGAACATCGCACAGGTGAACTTCCAGCCGGGATGCTCCGGGTCATAGTTGGGGTTCGACTCTGCGTACTTCACGTCGGAATAGTTGAAGACACCATTTAGACCGTACAGCCAGCCGTCCGGCCCCCAAGTGAGTGAGTTGGGCAACTCATGCGTGTCGGTCCGCCCGAAGCCGGTGACGACTGTCTCAATCTTGTCCGCTTTGAGGTCGCCATCCGTGTCCTGCATGAATAGGATGTCGGGCGAGTTCGCCACCCACACACCGCCGTATCCGACTGCGATGCCCGAGGGAATGTTCAGCCCATCCGCAAACACGGTCGTCTTGTCGACCTTGCCATCGCCATCGGTGTCTTCCAGCACCTTGACCCGGTCCTGACCCGGCCCCGGTTCACGGCGCGGATATTCCAGACTCTCCGTGATCCAGAACCGCCCTTTCTCATCAATGCACATGGCGACCGGATTCACGACATCCGGTTCTGCAGCGACGATCTCGACCGAGAAACCCTCGGGCACAGTCATCTTCGCGACGGCTTCCTGCGGCGACAAAGGCGGCCCCGGCGGCCGATCATGCCTACGAGGCGTTTCCAACCGCTGGGCGTGAGCCATGGATGAAGTGAAAAGAAGACTGGCGATCATCAACACCTTAAAACAGATCCGCTGAAACATTCGGGTGGCTCCCCTCACAAGGTGATTGATCTTATTTTCTCGGCGTGGACAGCAGCAGCAAATTCGAACATCGTTCTCACCAACGGATGGGTGCTCGTTCTGCACATGCTCAGTTGTTCCCTTAAGACTCATTTTGGAGAAACGCCTATTCTATCGAGCAGACTCAGCCAATCGAAAGGTCTTCAGGAACGACGAGAGTGTCCCGGATGAGTTTTTCAATCTCACGCACATTCGGAATTGAAAACAGTCCTCGTGCCTTCACGACTTGAAGTCCGGGGAATGACACCTGACTCGTTGTGTCGTTCTCTCGACCGAGGATGAGATCGCCCGAGCCATCAGGGCGTTGAACTCGTTCGATTTGTGTGAGGTCTCTGCTGCGCCAGGAGCGGATGCGAACTTCTTGCGACCATAGCGAAAACGGGATACCAGGAAATCCTAAATGGGCGAGCCCCGAATTTCCCTGGGCGTCTCCAAATCCGCCATCGATCACAAGGACACGTAGATCTGTCACGGCATAGACGGTCCTGGCTGCGGAACGTCTGAGCCAGCGTCGAACCCACCATGGCGATGTCAGCATCGCCAATCCGACCAGGACAAACGGGATGCCAAACAGGGGAAACCACATTCCCGGTCCGGGAGGCGGACCTCCTGCGCCGATCAGTAACCCGGCCGCCATTGCAATCCAGAATATGGCAAAAGCCGTGAAGGGAATCCCCATCAATGCTGGCAGCAGAGTCGCCTTCGGGAACCCGCGTGGTTGCGGCTGACCGATCCAGCGAATCGTTTCGCCCGGCTCCAACTCCTGCTCAATTTGCGAGCGAAGCTCATCCGGAAGATCAAACAAGTGAGGGCGCGATACGAAGTCACTCATTGCACCATTCTTCCGCCGCCGGAAGCAGCAGGCACACGATGATCGGGACTTCAATCAGAATCTGTCCCAGCACAATTAATGCGATGAACATTACAAAACCCGGCGGGATGTTGCCTTCCTGAGCAACCGTCTCGGACATGGCCAGGATTCCAGCCCCGCAGCAACCAAACAGAACAGTCATGATTCCGGAGAGAATGATCGCTGTCCAACGGGACACTGACGATCTCTTCACGAGACCAATCACAACACCGATTTCAACCATCAATCGGAGGAATGAACCTGACGCTCCGGCAATATTCTGATCCATCGCCTGAGCGACGAGTCCAATCACATTCAATAGCATCAGTATGCCGATGCAGCCGATCGCGATCCAGACGGGGACGGGCATCGTGTCCCCATCACGTGATCGACGTTTTTTCGATTTCTGCTTTGTTCGCGAAGGTCCCGGCGTCACTCGACGTGGTCTGGGTGCTTCCTGATACGTCTCCTCTTCCCCTCCGTCGTCAAACGATCCATCCTCCCAGGGGTCGGTGTCCCACGGGTCAGCCTCCAGAAGCGGAACGGAGATGGCTCCCTGACACTTCTTGCAACGGAATTTCTTACCCGCATGTTCGTCCTTGACTCGATAACTGGCTCCGCACTTGAGACAGGACGCTTCAATCGACATATTCCGGCACCGTCTTCTGGGGTTGCTGAGTCGTTAGTAAGACGAGATTCCTCGTGGAGAAAGAACCTGCCCGACGTCTGTCTCTGCTTACGAAGAGGGACATGACGGACACGTCGACAGATAGGTTCACCAGTTTAAAATTCACACTGTATCGCCTCTAAGGCAGCTTCGCTACGTGATCAGCAGGTTGAACCAACAGCAAGACCGCTGCGAGCAAACCGCCTGTCCCCTACAACGACCAAGAGGGTTAGACCAACCTTACTAACAGATCCCAAACAAGCGTGATAAGAGCCGCTATGCCGTCAAATGGCTGCTCACCGAATCTCATGACAGTGAGATCGTGATGTGACTTGCCTGGTCATCGTCGGTCTCTGGGAAGTCGCTGCGGTAGTGGACGCCGCGGCTTTCGGTCCGTTTCTGGGCGGAGGCGATCATGAGTTGGGCGACGAGCAGCATGTTCTGGAGTTCCCAACCCTCGACGGTGTGAAACTCGCGAGTTGAGACGTATCGGTCCCAGAACTCGACCTGTTTGGCTGCATCTGTCAGCCCTGCGGCTTCGCGGCGGATGCCCACATTTCGCCACATGATGGCGGAGAGCGAGTTCTGCAGGTCGGTCAGGTTCAGCTCCTCTTCCTTCTGAGGGGGAGGCCAGTCGGACGAAAGAGGGAGTACGGCGAAGTTGTCGGGAATTTCCAGAGCGGTGTGAGAGGCGCCTCTGCCGGCGGCTCGGCCATGAAACAAGCCTTCCAGCAGACTGTTCGATGCAAGCCGGTTGGCCCCATGCAGACTGCTCGACGTCACCTCCCCCGCAGCCCATAGGCCGGGCAAGCTCGTCCGTCCTTCCGAGTCGATCGTGACGCCACCGATCATGTAGTGTGCTCCCGGGCGGACCGGGATCAGATCCTGCGGCAAGTCTAATCCAAAATCCTGACACACCTGCTTGATGTGCGGAAAGCGTTCGTCGATGAGACCTGCAGGCAGATGACGCACGTCGAGATAGACACACGGATGTCGGGTCTTGTCCATTTGACTTGTGATTGCGCGACTGACGATGTCACGCGGTGCGAGTTCGAGCCGTTCGTCGTAGTCCCCCATGAAGCGGTAACCGGTCGCATCGACGAGATAGGCCCCCTCGCCACGGACGGCTTCCGAGATGAGGTGCCGCGAACTGCCCGCGATGTACAGCACGGTCGGATGAAACTGCATCATCTCCATGTCGCGGAGTTCGGCTCCAGCACGAAAGGCGATGGCATGACCGTCTGCAGTGGCGATGTCCGGGTTGGTCGTTTCTCGATAGAGTCGCCCTGCTCCTCCGGTACAGAGGATGGTCTGCTTGGCCCAGACGAAGGTCTTGCCGTGATCCGGGTTCCACACGATGGCCCCGCGGCACTCGCTCTCCTGAGTGAGCAGATCGATCGTGAAGGTTTGCTCCCAGATGTCGAGCGTCGGTAAGCCTCTCACACTGTCGATCAGCGCCCGCATCACCTCCTTGCCGGTCGCATCTCCCAACGCATGAGCGATCCGGCGGTGAGAGTGTCCCCCTTCCTTCGTGAGTGCGATGCGTCCATTCTCCTGATCAAAGCGGGCGCCGTACTCGATCAGTTCGCGGATCAGCTCCGGAGCCGCTTCGACGATGGCCTCGACAACCGCACGGTCACACATTCCCGCCCCGGCGACCATCGTGTCCTCAGCATGGTTCGAGATGGCGTCCTCGGGATCAAGCACACCCGCGATGCCCCCCTGAGCCCACGCACTGTTGGAGAGACCGATCCGATCCTTGCTCACAACGATCACACGCAATCGCGGATCAATCTCCAAAGCCGCCCGCACCCCGGCAATGCCGGTCCCGATAATGAGCACATCCGCAAACATGTGCGGGACCCGCTTGGCATCAAAACGGGCCAGATATCGACGTCGAGGTTTATGGATCAGCATGTTGGTTTCCTGCGGTCAAAGATCAGTTGAGCAGGATCACCCGCGTCTGACAACCGAAGCACTGTGCTGTTCCGGCCAGCCTCTGTCATGGACTGAGAGCGTTCCTTTTCGTTGCATGTTTTCTACACTACAGACATGGAGCTGAGGCTGGCACAACTCGCGCAGCATTCATTGAACCGCTGACCGTTACCAACTTCAGATAACGACCCGGTACAGAATTGGGGAGAAAATGAGATCTGTCGCTTATTGTTTCTTGGCAGTCCTGATGGCGATCTCATCTGTCGCGAGTGCGGAGTCGCCCGTCTTTCACGAGCAATTGATCTTCCCTCTGCAGGACAAACATGTCCATTCGAGCAGCATCGTTGAACTGCCCAACGACGACCTGCTCTGTTGCTGGTTTCACGGGTCAGGAGAACGCAGCAGTCCGGATGTCATGATTCATGGTTCTCGTCTGAAAAAAGGGTCTGCCGCGTGGAGTCCCATGTTCCCAATGGCGGACACCGCGGACTTCCCGGATCTGAACCCGGTCCTGTTCGTGGATCAGAACGAGCAGCTCTGGATGTTCTGGATCACCGTGCTCGCCGAACGCTGGGATTTCTCGATGCTCCGTTACAAGACATCGACGGACTACCTCTCGGACGGTCCTCCCAAGTGGCTGTGGCAGGATCATCTGTACTTCAAGCCGGGAGACAAATTTGCGGAAGTCATTGAGCAGGGTTACGCCAGCCCGATTGTGACAGCCGTCGCTCCGGATCGAGATTACGGCAGCCTCGTTCGCAGCGGTGAGTCGCAACTCATCGAAGCCTCAAAGGACCTGCGCAAACGTCAGATCGGCTGGATGCCCCGGACTCACGCCATGATCTTGCCGTCGGGACGGATTCTGCTACCGCTTTACTCCGACGGGTATTACGTCGGGCTGATGGCCATCTCGGATGATCAAGGGAAGACCTGGTGGGCCAGTTCACCGATCGTCGGCGTCGGCCTCAATCAACCGACCATCGTGCGGAAACAGGATGGCACGATCGTCGCCTACATGCGTGAGGAAGGCGAGGTCAAGCACCGGGTGCTCAGGAGCGAGTCGAAAGACGACGGCGAAACCTGGTCGGTCGCTGACTGGACCGACATCCCCAACCCGAACACCAGTCTGGAAGTCATCGCACTGCGCGATGGACTCTGGGTGATGATCTACAACGACATCGAAGACGGTCGCGACTCACTGGCTCTCGCAGTTTCCGAAGACGAGGGAGATTCGTGGACACTCAAACATCACCTGGAACAGTTGGCCGGCGGCAAGTTTCACTACCCGTCGATCATTCAGACCAGAGACGGCATAATTCATGCCACCTACACCCATCAGCCGGGCTCCAACGCTCAGAAGTCGATCAAACACGTCAGCTTCAACAGTGCCTGGCTGAAGAAAGGAGACTGACTTCCCCCTTTCCTGATCGGGAAGCACCGGTTGTCACAACCGGTGCCGCGCCGGCGGCCAGAAGCATTCGCGAAGACGACCTGTCACGACAAATCGTGCGCTTTCAGGAATGCTTCCCGGTAGGGATATTAACGGAACTATTGAACCAGAGGCAGGTTCTGAAGATTCTCCAACGTGTTGCGCTACATTGCTTGCACGCTGATTGTCGGCTTCTGGCACAGGGTGTCTCCGATTTGCTTTGCAAAGTGTCCTGCTGGCTTGGGAACATCTTCCGTCCAAAATTAGGGATGCAATTCTCAAGATGGCACAGGTCGATTGACTGCCTGTGGTCCATCACATTGAGAATCTTGAACTCAAGTTGGATCAAATTCTCAGTACATTACCTCCACGGATGGCATGCGGATTGCGAAATCAGATACGCCGTTGGCACACGGGTGTGTGCAGAGCGTGGTGGATTCCATCCAGACCATCCGCCTGTGGAACTCACACAAGATGGCCACATGTGACGGACCGATCCGCAGTCGGAGGGGCGAGTAAGGAAGCCGTGCCCAGGCTGATCGCCCTAGCTGTGAACCCGGTGCCGTAACAGGCGGCAATGTCGAGTGATTGAAAGTCGATCACGGTCATTCGACCCCTCGAGGGTGTTATTGACTTATCCGTAGTGTTTTCGTCATGTTGCGGCGATGAGCACGACACGGACGTCGACGTACCCCAGTGACGTCACCGATGAGCAGTGGGAGTTCCTGCTGCCGTATCTGACATTGATGACCGAAGCGGCACCGCAGCGACAATACTCCCTGCGTGATCTGTTCAATGCGGTTCGTTACATCGTTCGCACGGGCATCCAGTGGCGTTACCTGCCCCACGACTTCCCGCCCTGGTCGGCCGTCTATCAACAAGCCAGGCGATGGCTGCACGCAGGCGTGTTCGAAACGATTGCACACGATCTGCGAATCATCGAACGAATCCTCCAGGATCGTGAGGAAGAATCATGGGCGATGATCCTGGC
>JAGQQG010000133.1 GCA_020426325.1 Planctomycetaceae bacterium
AGGCGCGTCGAGTCCGAGTTTGTCGACGGCAGCCGCCACCAGCGCCACCACGTTGTGTTCGTTCGCATCGATGGAGCGAAACAACAATTCGCCGGCGATCGCAGTCGAGAGTTCGATCGCCAGTTGTTGTAACTCATCAATCGACTGACGTCTCGCTGCTTCCGACTCCGCGACGGCGTCGGTGATGGACGAAAGCACGTCACGGAGTTCCGCGAGGGCTGCTCCGGCGTCGGGTTCAGGAGTCGGTTGCGGTTCTTCGACATTGGCTGCGCATTGTGTGGGGGCATCAACGGGCTTTCCGGGTCCCGAACATAAAATATCTCCGCAACGTCCGAGGATTCGTTTGGGACTCTGAACAAGTGTGATGGATGTACGGAGAACACGGGTCATTCGGCCTCCATGTCGACGCGCGCCAGCGCCCGGACGACTTCATCCCGGGCCAGTGAAACTTCCGCTGACGAGATGTTCTGCTGGAACTCCAATTCCTCCTGAAGCGAGGCTCGGGCACGTCGCGAGAGATTGTTGAAGATCTTCTCCTGAATGGTCTCACTTGCACCAGACAGTGCAGCTGCCAGGGTCGTGCCGTCGACTTCCGTCAGGAGTTTCTGCACGGTGCGGTCGCCGGTTGCCTCAAGGTCGTCAAAGGTGTAGAGCTTCTCGTTGACAGCAGAAGCGGTGTCGGGGTCATGATCCTGCAGCGTCTGCATCATTTCTCGCCGCTGAGGCTTGGGGACTGCACGCAGCACGTCCGCAAGACGCTGAATGCGGTCAATCTTCTCCACCTGTCCCTGAGGAATCGTGAGTGCGCGTTGCAGGACCGTGCGGAGCAGTCGGTCGACGACCGCGGGACTGGCAACCTGCTCGCGTCCCATCTCTGCGATGACCGGATCTCGTTGCTCGATGGCCATCTGAGCCAGCACCTCTGCCGTGCGGCGCGCGGGCAAGGCCCCCAGGAGCAGGGCTGCCGCTCGGGCCGATTCTGGTTCCAGGGCGCCGGCCAACTGAACCTCATTCACCTGCTCCAATGCCTCTGCCGGATCAGCATCCGGGTCCAGGTGAATCGTCCCCGCAATGACGGCCTGACGGCGACGACTGTCTCCCGGATGCTCATCGTCTCCTCCCTGGATCTTCAGGTTTGGTCCCGAATGTTCCTGCACAAATCGTAGAAAGCGATCGAAGTCTTCGAGAACCGCATCTCGTGCCCGGCTGGTCGGACGTCGCGAACCGTTCAACCTCGCGCGCACGCGTTCGGCCTGTGACGGTTCCAGGCGTGTCAGAATCTGATCGCTCATCTCTTTTCCGAGCAGCCCCAGGATCATGGCTGCTTTTTCACTGATTTTGTCGTTCATCCGTCTGCCTCTGACTCATGCGGCTGACCGACGCGGTCGCGCCGGAACTTCGCTGCTTGTCTCCATGTCACCCTCTTCATCCAGCCAGTGCTCAAGAACAGTGGCAACGAGATCGGGGTTCTCACGGGCGCGGATGGTCAGTTCGGCCAGCCTGCGGACCGACTCGTTCGTTGCGGCTTCATCGGCTGATGAAAGCTGAAGTGGGCGCAGACGACGCAAGATCAGCAGGCCGAGGACAAACATCAACGTGGCCCCAAGGCCGAATGACAATTGCTGAACCAGCGGCGCGTATTGTTGCCAGATCGGGATTACCGCCGGGCCACTCTCCGGAATCCCCGCCAAAGGGGAAGACACAACATTGATCTCGTCACTTCGCTGGCTGTCGAATCCGACAGCCTGTTTGATGAGTGATTCAACATCACTGGTCGTGATAGTCGGGCCGGTGGCTCCCTCCGGCGGGGTCAGGTCAACGATGGCCGCCACCGTCAGCCGTTTGATCCGGCCGGGGGTCTCTTTGACTGTGTCCCGGATTTCGGTGTTGGCAAACTCGGTCGTATTCTCTTCGATGCGGGAGGTCACGGAACCGTCACCAAGTGACGAAGCACGTCCCACATTCGAGGGCGTTCCTGCGGGGCCGCCGCTCGAACGACTGGGACCTGTGGTTGATTCCGACTTGATCGTCTCTGACAGTTTCACCTTGTTCTCAGGATCGTAGGTCGTCTCCATGCGTTCGGATTGGGTGAAGTCAACATCCGCCGTCACACGCACGAGGGCGCGGCCTGTCCCCAGCATCTGTGAAAGCAGCGTTTCCGCCTTGGCCGCCAAATGGCTTTCCAATGTTCGGACATACTCCAGTTGCCCACCGACATCAGCCGCGAGCCCTTGTGAGGAGTTGAGGAGCCGACCTGATGTGTCCATCAGGGTGACGTCGGTCGGCTTCAGTCCCTCAACACCGTGTGAGACGAGCGACACCACCGCCTCGGCATCCTGCTGGCTGAACACCATGCCGGGTACCAGGTCGATGACCACACTGGCGGTTGTGGGTGACTGATCCCGTACGAAGGGTGTCGGCTGCGCCATGCTGATGTGCACGACCGCTTCCTTGACCGCCTGAAAGCGCGCGATGGAAGCTGCGAGCCGCTGTTCGAGTTGGCGCTGTATCCGCAGGCCCTGAACGTTGGGATCGGCCCAGATGCTGTCTTCCATCTCCATGGCATCGTGAGCGGCCCCCAGTATCTCTCGTGCCGCCAAACGAGCCCTGTTGAGTGACGTTTTGGCAACCGAGATGGTGGAACCGGAATAGCTCAGTTCGTAATCGATTCCGGCGGCATCAAGTTGCGCGACCATCTCCGCAGCGTCCTCGGGTGACAACCGGCTGGCCAGCTGCACCATGTCCGGCCTGGTCGACCAGAAGCCGACACCGATGACCGTCACCACGCTGAGGATGATCGCGCCTAGAATCGTCACTCTTTGTGATAGATTCCATTGCTGCCAAAGATTGCGCACGGTCGTCGTCACGCGAGAGAGTGTTTCCATGTAGAAGGTTCAATGATGAGAGAGTTGGAGGGGAAGGAGGGATGTCGCATTCTTTGATGGAAGTTCGTTTTGCGACCGCACGGACATCAGACCTGCATTCGCTGAATCTCCTGGTACGAGCTGATCAGCCGGTTGCGAATCTCCATGAGAAAACGGAACGACATATCCGCTTTAGCGACACTCAGTACGACATCGTTTACGCTGTCCGTCTCGCCCATGGCGAATTGAGTCACCTGCTGCTGTGCTTGTAACTGTTGTCCGTTGATGTCCCCCAGAAACTGTGACATGACTTCAGTGAATGGGCGTTGTCCGGAATCGACCGGCCCGGCGCCACGTGTTGCACGCGATGCGACATCCGGCGCGGACGTGATCGGTGAGGTCGAGTTGACTGCCGAGACATGCATCAGCGGAGTTGCTGTAACAGAGATAAGGATTGTTCGTTCATCTGACGATAGATCTGCAAGGCCTTCAGATTCGCCTCGTAAGCACGGCTGGCCGTGACGAGATCAACCATCTCGTGGGGGAGTTGGACGTTCGGCATCGTCACCATGCCGTTCTCGTCAGCGTCCGGATGACCGGGGTTATGCACTTGTGGAAGGGGGCTCTCGTCAGCCACAACATCAACAACTCGGACTCCCCCCAGTGATGCGTCAGCACTGCGATCGCTTGCCGTTTGTCGTTCAACTTCCGCAGCAAACACAACCTGCTGGCGACGATACGGGCCACCGTCCAGTGACCGCGTGGAACGCGCGTTGGCAATGTTGTTGGAGGCGATTTCCATCCGCAGACGTTCCGCCGCCAGTCCTGACGCGCTAACGTCTGCTGCGGAGATCGAGTTGGCTGACCACATGTTGTTCTCCGGGAATCGAACTGCCGGACTACGTTTCAATGGCGCGGCGCATCATCTGGAGTTGCGAGGCCATCAGTTGCGAATACGTCTGATAAGCCATGGCGTTTTTCTGTAAAGCACCGACTTCACGATCGATGTCGACGTTGTTTCCGTCCGCACGTTCGGTCAGGCCGGTCTGCTCACGAACAACGGGCTGTCCCCGGCTCTCACAATCCGCGTTCCGGAGTACCTCCTCAAACGACACTTCCAAACGGTGATATCCGGGAGTGTTGACATTCGCGATGTTGTGGCTGATGACGCGGTGCTGAAACTCTGCCGCATCCATCATCCGAGACATCAAATCGAGTTGGCCGGTGAGGGGGTTCATGTCGTCAATATCGGCATAAGCCCCCCATCCCTCGCGACCAGAGATGCTCGCCAGGCTCCCTCTCGTGAGAGTGCAGTGGAAACACTTGTATGCGGTGATAATCCCGCTTTGCGGGGATTCCGCCTGTCGCAACAATCCCACCCCTCGTCCGGGACACGAATCCCGGAAGCCTCGTTCATCGGAGAAAATCACAACTCGCAGGCAAGTTGTCAGGCAGACGTACGATCACAGTTCCAGGACCCGTAATGAGATGCCTGCTCTTGTCGTGGTCTGTCGTCGGACAGCAAGTTGAATTCGATTATGGTCAAAGCACAGCAGATCCCACTGCCCACACTCCCGACGATTGCAATTCGGCTGCTGGAGTTGTTTAACGACCCCAACGTCGAGTTGCCCGATGTCGTGAAACTGTTGCGTTCGGACCCGGCCATTGCTGCGAAAATCGTGAAGGCTGCCAATTCCTCGGCTTATGGGGTCGGCCGCGAAGTCACCGATCTTCAACAGGCGATCACTCTCCTGGGCAAGACGGTCGTCACCTCGCTGGCATTGAGTTTCTCGCTATCCGAGAAGTCCATGCAGCGTGGGACCGCGGCTGAACTGTTTCGCAGCTACTGGCTGCAGTCCATGACACAAGCCGTGACTGCCGAGTATCTCGCACTCCGATTTGTTCGACCGCAAGCCGGTGAATGGTTTCTGACCGGACTACTGGCCAGTATCGGTCGACTCTCACTCATCAATCACGACCCGGATCTGTATGCCCATGTGATTTCGCACGCCGCTGCCCTTCGCATTCCTCTGCATGAATCGGAAGCCTCGTTGTTTGGCACCACAGCCATTGATTTGTCGGTGGAACTTCTGACGGCCTGGAGACTGCCGGAACGGTGTATCGAAGCTGTGGCTCATCAGAGCCAGGTGATCACGGAGGTGGAGTCCACACAAGCGAATCCTGCACGGCGATTCGAGGCAGCGATCGCGACATCGATGGCTGTGGGTGAGTACTTCTGTCAAAGTTGCCAGGGGCAGTCACTGGTGCACATCATCCATCTCATGGAGGAAGCGTTTGAACTCGGTGAGGAGGAAGTGTCCCGGATGATTGCTTCGGTCCGGAACCGGCTGGACGCAACTTCGGACCTGTTCCAGGTCGACTGTACTTCGCTGGGATCTCCAGCCGAGTTGATGTCACTGGCGATGCATCACCTGTCGAGTCTGGCCATCGAACGTTCCTTCTCCGATCCGGCCAATGAGTCGATCACGCGACTGTCGCAGCAGAACGAGCGCCTTTTGGAACGGATTCAGCGGCTGACGGTCCGAAGCACAACGGACTCTCTGACCGGGGTCTTCAACCGGGGATACTTCGATGAACGGTTCCAGGAGCAGGTCGCTGAGTCACTCGAAGATTCGAACCGAATCGGCCTGATCTTCATCGATATCGATCATTTCAAGAAGATCAACGACACATACGGTCACCTCGCAGGCGACGAGGTCCTCAAACAGATTGCCGCAGTGATCCAACAAAGCGTGCGGGGATCGGATGTGGTCGCCCGTTATGGCGGCGAGGAATTTGTGGTCCTCGTACCGGAGACCGACCTCGATGTGGTGAGCATGCTCTCGGAAAGAATCCGCAAGACTATCGAACACACGAGGATCGAAGTGGACGCCAATCGCATCCCTGTCACTGCGAGTGTGGGAGCAGCGATCGGGAAATCGAGAAACCCCCATCAGAGTTTCTGCAAGAACCTGATCGCCGCCGCAGACCGTGTGCTGTACCAATCCAAACAGCGAGGTCGGAACCAGGTTCGGGTGGCCCCTCCTCTTGAAGACGAACCGAGACCGGTCGGCATGTTCGGTTAGCAATGTGCCGCTCGCAATATCTTGACCAATAACCCTTCCGAAGACCAATACATCCACGGATGTCTTCTACCAGATAATGACCGTCATGGATCAAGAACTCATAATCGACTTGGAGTGCCCACCCGACAGCAAGTACCGGGTTGTTGCCCACTGCCCGCCGCAAAAGACACTTGAGGAGTTCTTCGATAGCCGGATTAAAGCCCTGCGTCTGATGGAAGAACTGGCGGATCAGGGATTCGCCGTCATGCTGAGCCAGATCCCGACGTCTACTCGTTGATGCCTGCGGGAATCGCACACTCTACAGACCGACGATGTGGAGCACCTGTGACAACTCCGTGATCATTCGATCCGGTTTCAAATCGGGATCTTGAAGCTGGTCGAGCGTCACCCGGCAACTGGTGTGGTCGCCCACATAGAGCGCAGTACGAAATCCAAACTCGCGGGCCAATCTCAAATCCGTCCCCAGATCATGGCCGACGTGCAGGATCTGATCCGGAGGAATTCCGGCCTTCTCAGCACGGCGGACGGACAGTGCATACAGGGTCGGCGAGGGAATCCGGATGCCAACCCGATGTGACTCGGTCAGGAACTGGGATGAAAACAACGTGTCCGATGCATCGAGTCGGTTTCGGACATCCAGCCGCTGGATCAGCTGCGCCATCGTGAATGACTGAGTTTCTGCGAGCAGCCCGTTGCGGATGCCCCCTTGCATCAGGCGAATCAGCGTATCCGCCGCTTGCGGAGCAGCACGCGTCCCCTGCAGGTTGGCATGAAAGAAATAGGCGACCTTGTCAGCATAGTCAGCTTCGTCCCCATACGTTCCACGATCCCATGAGTACTCATTCTGTTGAAGTCGAGAAATCAGCTTCTGCCAGAGAATCGACGAGTTCACATGCGGAAAATCGCCTTTTCGTTTGGTCCCAGCCATCTGCAGCTGACGCAGCATGCCGGTGTATTGCTGCAACATGTACTCCCATGGTTGTCCGGGCTTGCGGCTCATGCTGAACCACATGTTGAATTCTTCGATCGTTTTTTCGAGCGCGACCTGGTTCCTGACATCTTCCGGATGGAGATGTAACAACTCCCCATCCTGAATGGTCAACAGTGTCCCGTACACGGACCAAGTCACGACTCGGATATCCGGCAAAGGCTTGAGCGTGGGCCTGGCACGCAGTGGCTTGGGCTCAGGAGGCTGCGGCCAAATCAGATCCCGTCCATCGAGTGCGTCGAGGTATTCGAGCAGAGTCTGAGCCATGGTGGAAATCTGATCGTCTCGTATTCTCAATCAGTTGAGCGCATCCATCCCATGAGTGGCTCGACAGCTTTCACTATTTCCAGGCAAAGAACTCCTGGGACAATCGCTCGTAAGCTTCGATGTACTTTTCGCGAGTTTTGGCCACGATGTCATCCGGCAGAGCAGGAGGCTCGCTTTCACGATCCCAGTCGGACTGCAGCAACCAGTCGCGGACGAACTGCTTGTCAAACGACGCCTGACCGTGTCCGGGTTCGTACTGGTCTTCGGGCCAGAAACGGCTGCTGTCGGGTGTGAGAACTTCGTCGACGAGCAGCAATTCATCAACATCGAGTCCAAATTCAAACTTTGTATCAGCAATGATGATCCCCTGCGTGCGTGCGTATTCGGCACCTCGGCGATAGATGTCCAGCGACTGCTCCCGGATCTGTTTCGCCAGTACCACGCCAATTGTGGTTTCCACTTCTGCGAACGTCATGGGCATGTCGTGCCCTTGCTCGGCCTTTGTCGTGGGGGTAAAGATCGGCTCGGGGAGTTGGTCACTTTCCTTGAGTCCAGCTGGGAGACTGATGCCGCAAACGGTCCCAGACTTCTGGTATTCCTTCCAGCCCGATCCGGAAAGGTATCCACGGACCACACACTCGACCGGCACCACTTTCGTCTTGCGGACGACCATGCTGCGTCCCTCGAACGGCTCGGTCTCGGTGCCTTCCGGCAAAGACACCGTCGAAGGATCCGTACTAATCAGATGATGCGGGACCTCCAGTTTGTTGAACCAGAACTCGCTGATCTTCGTCAACACGCGGCCCTTGTCCGGAATCCCCGTCGGCAATATGAAGTCAAATGCGCTGATGCGATCGGTCGCGACAAGCAGCAGACGATCGCCGAAGTCATAGATATCCCGGACCTTGCCATGGCGAACCGGAACACCCGCCAATTCCGTCGTGGTCAGTGCTGCAGTCATGAGATCCGTTTCGAGGTCTGAGTGCAGAGCAGGCCCATCTGCATTCTCAAAGATGACAACCCAGTTTGCATTCAAGCAGGAATCATCAACGAAGCTCCAGTATACGGCAGGCTTCTTGAACATCAATCTGCTCGGGGATACACTGCCAGAAGTCAGGGAAAAACATTCGAAGAGGTCTCGTTTGGCCTCCTAAACAGTTTGCAGGCAAAAGTGTGGATGGCGGACGCGAAATTCCGTTTCGAAGGGCAGGGAGAGCGATACTTCGCCTCATCGATCCCGTGCATCTCTCGGACGGTTGCGGCGGAGTGGTCGTCCCCCCACGGAGGCCGGCATGGGTGTAATGCGGTTTCAAATTCTGCCTGCTGAGACCCTCAACGACTGGCCTGAGGTTCATCGCGCGTACATCACCGGATTCGACCGGCATGTCTTCCCCACACAAATTGAAGTGGAGGGGAATCTCATCATCTGCCAGCGCCCCCATTCCGACAGCGGTAAACTGCATGTGGCATTTCCGGTCGAACAGTATGGGCGTCCGGTGCTGAATACAACCTCACTTCGTGAAAGGGACGAACCCTATCTTCTGCCGCTCGAACTTGCCAGAGGCAAAATCGCTGAACTGCGAGACCAATCATCCGCATGGGAAATCATCCACATGGAGATCCCTGCGAGTTTCCGTCAGGCCGAGCATCAGGCATTCCAACTTCTTGCAAGAGCACTGTCCCTTCAAGACGATCAGGAACAATGTTGTCGACTTGCATGTCAGGCACTGACCGCTGCCTGTCATGCGTCGGACCTGCTGATGAAATCGTACACCGATCAGCGGATGGCCGTGTGCCATCGAGCTCCATCGAATCCTCCGGCCCCGTTGGGATGCGCTCTTCCCTGGGGGGAGATGAACGACAACGCGCAGCAAATGTTCTGTTCCACGTTTCAGGCGGCCGCCATTCCGATCGAATGGAAACGCGTCGAACCCGTCGAGGGACGCTACGACTGGGAAGTGATTGACCAGCTGGTTGACTGCTGTACCGATCATCGGCAGTTGCCGCGCGGAGGACCGCTGATCGACCTGGGCGCGGGAGGGCTCCCCAATTGGCTGCAGCAGTGGGAGCATGACATCCTTAACATGCAGAGCTTCGTCTGTGACTGGGTCGAGACCGCCGTCTCGCGATATCAGGGACGCATTCGGCTCTGGGAAGTTTCCGCTTATGGGAACACAGGCGGTGCTCTGGCACTCAGCGAGGAGCATCGATTGGGACTCGTTGCCCGCACGCTCGAGACGGCGTCACGCAACGACGACGATGCCCAACTGTTCATCCGCGTCGACCAGCCGTGGGGGGACTATCAGGCACGCGGGCAACATCGGCTTTCCCCCTTCCAATTCGTTGATGCGGTGATTCGCTCCAATCTCGGACTCGCAGGGGTCAATCTGGAAATCAATGTCGGATACTTCCCGCAGGGGACACTCTCCCGGGACATGCTCAGCTTTTCGCGGCTGATCGATTATTGGAGCACCTTGGGGATTCAACTCCATGTCACATTGGCGTTTCCCTCTTCCTCAACCGACGACCCCTTGGCAAACCGCGATCTGGAAGTCGCAACTCCCGTCTGGAGAAAGCCCTGTAGCGAAGACGTGCAGGCTGAGTGGATTGAAACCTATGTTCCGCTGCTGATGGCCAAGCCGGCGGTGACGGGTGTCTACTGGACCCACCTGTCGGATGTGTTTCCACACCGGTTTCCGCATGCCGGGCTCGTACGTCCCGATGGCACCCCCAAACCTGCCTACGAGGCTCTGCGAAAGCAGGTGAACTTCGGCCACGGATGAACTCTACTCCTTCAGTACCATGTCGATGCAGAAGACGGCCCCCATGATCAATAGGCGAAGCGGATTCTCGGCTGGAACATCATCACTGATTTGCAAAGTGTAATTGTCGGCACTGGTGAACAGTTCCTTCCGCAAACCGGCCCACTTCTTCGACACCTTAGCGAGCTGTCGGCCTTCATGTTCGAAATTGAACTCCCAGGAGGTCCACTTGCCTTTGAGATGACAAAGCGGCTGATCATTCTCTCCCAACACCGTGAATGCCCCGCCAATCGAAAACATCTTCTGCTTGTAACCTCCCACCCGATCTCTGTCCTCATCGAGTACGTCCACTTTCGAAAGAAAGAGTGAGACCCCTCGCGTGACGTGTAACACGGGCTGGCCTGAAGGAGTCGTGACGTGCACCTCGAACGGAGTCATTCGTTTGTAATCGGTGAAACGGAGCATCTTGGTGATGAACCCCAGGTTTGGCTCACGGCAATGCATGAGTTCTTCCCCTGTCTCCGGGTCAAACACGTCAAAGTTGTTGGCTGCCTTGAACATGCCGACATGCTCTTTGATCAGAAACAGATTCCTCTGCAGGACTGGGTGCATTGTGACTCCCTTGTGGAATGGAAGGTCAGCTTGGTGAAATGTCGCTGTGAATAACCTACACGACATGAGAGGACAGATGAAACGAACACAACTGCGATTTCTCGCCGGCATCGCCATGGTCGTCATGTTGTTGGCGACCCCTGAAGTCTCCCAGGCTCGTCAGACAATGCTGGTTGAGGTTCAGGCGGGCTCACATGACCGTCGGAATGTGCCGCTCTCCGTCACACTGCCCGAGGACCTGGCAGCCGCGAAACACCTCTGGATGCAGCAACTCGACAGCGGCCAGCCAATTCCGGTTCAACGATCCGCACACGATCCTTCACAACTGTTCTGGATCATGCGTGATACGCTTTCAGCAAGACAGTCACGACGATTCCGGATCTCAGCCAGTGAGTTCGATCGTAATCGCGAGCTTCATGTGGCTGTGAAAGAGGATGGTGAGGCGTTGACTGTTCTGTTGAGAGGCAAGCCGGTGCTCGTTTATCACACGGCTGTGGTGACTCCACCAACCGGAGTCGATCCGATCTTTCGACGGAGCGGGTTCATCCACCCTCTCCAGACTCCGAGTGGTCGCGTCCTTACGGAGGCCTTTCCTGAAGATCACCTGCACCAACATGGTGTGTTCAATGCGTGGGTGAAAACCACATATGACGGCCGCGAAGTCGATTTCTGGAATCAGAAGGCGGGAACAGGCACGGTTGAGCATGTGGAAGTGACGAGTGTCGGCAGCGGACCGGTCTTTGGCGAGTTTTCGACCAAACTTCGTCACCTCGATCTCTCAGCAGGGGATGAACCCGTCACCGTTCTGGATGAGACGTGGACCGTCCGCGTCTATGACATGGCAGACCGGTATGTCATTGATCTGGAGTCGGCTCAACAGTGTGCTACGGACAAACCTTTACTTCTGCAGGAATTTCATTACGGCGGTATGGCGTTTCGGGGCACTTCCGAGTGGCTGGGACAACAGGAAAGCGACTTCCTCACAAGCGAGGGCCTCTCGAGAGCAGATGGCAATCATTCTCGTCCCCAGTGGACGGATGCGTTCGGGATCGTCGGCAGTCAACCTTGCGGAGTTGCCGTGCTTCAGCATCCGTTGAATGTGAGATTCCCGGCACCGGTCCGCTTGCATCCGGAGAAACCGTATTTCGTGTACACACCGGTCGCTTTGGGCGAGATGGCCATTGAACCAGAACAAACCCTGACTTCACGTTTTCGATACATCACTCACGACGGGCCACCCGAGAGTCGATCAATCTCAGCCGCATGGTTGGATTACGGAGAACCTCCTGTCGTGAAGATCCTCGAATAGTCCACGCTTGTGTATCCATTGACTCAGAAGCCCCCCGCATGACGGTTGACACTGAGGGACAAACGGTGATGCGGGTCTGTGTTGTCGCACTTCACGCGTTGCCAGCCATCGATGTTTCACTGAATCGACCGGTGGGGGGAACCGAGACGCGGGCATGGACCTTTGCTCGCGGACTTGCGGCGACGGGCGACGTTAAGGTGCGATTCGTCGTGAGGGCTGACAGACCGCGCGAGCCGTTTCGTCAGGAGAACGTGGATGTCATCCCCATGCGGGACCGACTGTACTCGCTGTACGAATCGGTGGGACGATGCATCGAGAAATCGCCGAGCTTCCCCGGATTGCGTTTGCGTCGTTGGGATTGGAAGTTGATCTGGCAAGTCCCGATCCTGGCCATTTGCAGACTCATCGAGGGGAAGAGACGCGATCCGTGGCGGGTCGATCCATTCTATGTCGATCAGCCCGTCGATCTGTTCTGTACGTTTGGCGTTCAGGCAAACTCCGCACGCGTGATTGCGGCAGCACATGCCAGCGGTCGTAAGACTGTGCTGGTGATCGGCTCGGATGGTGACCTTGATGAACGATACACAGCCGGGTCCACCTACGTGAGTCCCTACGGGGATGTCGGAGGCGTGTGTTACGACATTCTCCAGCGAACGGATGCGATCATCGCTCAGACGGACATTCAGCAACGCTGGTTGCTTGAGCGATTCGGCCGGGAGAGCACGGTCATCCCCAACCCGATCGATCTCGATCGTTGGGATGAGCAACTTCAATCGGAGATCCCCGCAGAGATGACCGGTGGTCTTGACCGCTACGTCTTGTGGGTCGGGCGTGCGGAGTCGGTGCACAAACGTCCGGAGCTACTGCTTGAGGTCGCACGGTTGTGTCCAGATGTCGAGTTTCTGATGATCTTGAACCCCCGCGATCGCACCGTCGAGGAACGAATCCAAAGCGAGGCTCCCTCCAACGTGAAAATCGTCCCAAAGGTCCCGTTCGACCGGATGCCAGCCGTCTTTGAGCGAGCAGCTGTTTTCGTCAGTACGTCATCACTGGAGGGATTTCCCAACGTGTTCCTGCAGGCAGCCGCAACCGGAGTGCCGATAGCCTCTCTGGAAGTTGGTCGAGAATTTCTTGAATCCTCACGAGCAGGATTGTGGACTGACGGAGACATGACGAAACTGGCAGACTTCATCAGATCCAACTGGCGGAATCGAAGCGAGGCAAGAGAAATAGGAACGTGTGGACGATCCTACGTGGCAGACAATCACGGACTGCGAACTCAAGCAGACCGACTGAGTACATTTTTGTCATCGGTCACTCCTGTGAAAGAGACTGATGGCTAACGAACTGGTCATGCAGAACGTGGCGTGCCCACTCTGCGGGTGTGAGAATGACACAACCATTCTGATATCACCGGATTGGACGGGGACGACTGCTGGCGAGTTTCGGCTTGCTCGATGCGGGGATTGTCGACATCTCTTCCTCAACCCGGCACCGGCTGATTCATCGCTGGCCGACTGCTATCCGGACGATTATGGCCCGCATCAGCGAATGGTTGAATCGTCGGCTGAACCTAAGAATAGCGGAGAGCTGAGTGCTGCCGAACCCGTAAAGAACCCGTGGTATCTCTCTTCGTGGGTCCGCATGATCCCCGGACCAAGGGCCTACTATCGGTGGGTGACAGACACGAAATCGGTCTGGCTGCCTCCTGAAAACGGAGAGGGACGTCGAGCGCTGGAGATCGGCTGTTCATCCGGCTGGTTTCTCGCCCAACTCCGCGAGCGCGGCTGGTCACCCGTCGGCGTCGATCTCGTTGAAGGACCACTCAAACAGGCGCGGGCTGCCGGGTTTGAGGTGCATCATGGCACGCTTGACTCGATCGAGTTTGAGGCAGAGAGTTTTCATGCGGTCTTCGGGTGGATGGTGGTCGAACATGTTCCCCGTCCACGCGAAACTTTGCAGTCGATTTATCGGGTGTTAAAGCCAGGTGGACAGTTCGCGATCAGTGTCCCGAACGTCGCGAGCTGGGAGTCCTCCGTTTTTGGTCGTCATTGGCGAGGTTATGACCTTCCGCGACACTTGCAGCACTTCACACCCAGAAGTCTGCGTGCTCTATTGTCCCAAGAGGGCTTCGAAGTGGAACGGATCATTCATCAGCCCAGTTTTCTCTATTGGGTGGGAAGTCTGGGTTCCTGGTTGAGACAACGCTTTCCTCGGTCCTCACTCGGAGAACGACTGATGGTGACCTATGAGAATTCGCCGCCACTTTGGTGCTATCTGCTTCTGGGTCCGTTCGCGCGACTCAATGCCCTGTTTCATCAAAGTGGCAGATTGACGGTTATCACCCGCAAACGCTGAGCCACGTCAGTTGCCACCAAATGTCAAACGACCCGGACTCTCCCATGTGAGAGAGCCGGGTCGCATTCTTGATCGCTAACGGACGTCCGATGATTGTTCCAAGTGAGGTCAATTAGAAGGTCAAGCTCGGATTGACCTGATTCGGATTTGCAGGAGCCGCATTGGAAGCAACGGGAGCGGGGCTTTCAACGGGCGGAGCAACATTTCCGATGGGAGGTGCTGCGTTGCCGACTGGCGGTGCAAAGTTGCCAACCGGCGGTGCCACATCGCGGAGAGTTGCCTGATTCGGGTTAATCTGGTTGGGGTTCGGCCCGGGGTTGATGTCCACCTGTGCAGGACCCGGATTCGGTGCAACAGCCGGCCCCGGAGCGATGGGGGAAACCGACGGTGCGGGAATGCTCGGGGTGATCGCCGGAGACAGATTCACCGTCGTCGGTGTAGTACTTGGCGTGAAGGTCGATGGTGCGAAGTTTCGTGCTCCGTAGCCATATCCGTACCCGTAAGAATAGGTCTGAACCGGGGTGTAATTCGAGTAAGAGAAGGAGCGGCGGTATCCGTCGCAAGCGGTTGCGGATGAGCTGATCGCGACGGTCAACAGGAGGGCGAAACTGGTGAAGATGGTGAGTCGTGTGATTGCCTGCATGGTTTTATCTCCCCGTGGGTTTGAGTCGCGTGAGCGACATGAATGCTGTGTACGCCAGGGAGAACGCGGCTGATTCAACATTCTTCCGTCAGATTCCTCAAAAAAATCTCGTCAAACAAGGAATTCTTTTCGTTAGACATAAGGCCTTATTCAAAAACGAGTAATGTCATTCAACGTTGCCATCTGCTCCGTCTGTGTCAGGTGCTCCCTCCTGATTTTCGAGATTGGGGGGGATGATATCGCCCGGTGAATCGTTGGAGGTGTCATTTTCGAGAGCAGCCTGAGCTCGCAGGGTCTCGGCTTTTTCCCGATGGAGGCGAGCGATGTCCGGATCGCCCAGCTTTTCGTAGGAGGTGGCCAGAGACTCGTGAACATTGATACGGGTGCTCAGGGTCGTAATACGATTGAGCGCTTTCTCCAAATCAACAATGGCTTTCGAGAACTCACCCATTCGAGTGTAGATCTGTCCCCGCGTCTCAAGGAATGAGGCATTGTCAGGGGCAATCCGAATGGCCTGATTGCTCATCTCCAGAGCCTTAGGAAGGTCGGGCGACTCCGTATGAGCCAGAACGAACGCCATGTTGTTCAGTGTGACTGCTGTGCGGGGGTTGAGTTCGTTCGACTGATCCAGATGACGCAGCGCCGCCTCCATATCCCCTTTCCCGGCCGCAATCGTTCCAAGGAGGAAATGGATGACAGCCGCGCCGTGCCCATCCACTAATGATTTCTTCAGGGCTTCTTCTGCTTCGGCAGCTCCCTCGCCCTCCGAGTTCGCGATATGAACAATTCTTTGCAGCGCTTCAGGTTCATCGGGGGCTGTCTCGATGGCTTTCTGCAACAAGGCCATTCGACGGCTCATGTCATCAGGGTTGTCCCGAATGACCTGATCCGACCAGCGGACATAAATTCGCCCCAGGAATTTTCGACTCTCCGGGTTATCAAATCTGGTGTTGGCTTCCTGCAGTATTCTCGCAGCCTGTTCGTAATCCTTCATCAGAAGGTGGGCGCCGGCGAGTTGCGTCCAGATGTTGATGTCGTTGGTTTGCTCTTCGTGAACCTTTCGCTGCAGGTCTCTGATCACGATTTTGGCCTGGGTTCGCGCTTTCTCGGCATCGCCAGGCCGGGCCTGATTTGCGATATGACTTCTGATGTCGTAGTACGCAGCCAACTTGAGGCCGAGTTCGGAATCAAAGGAAGCGACCGGTTCCAGATGCTGGATGGCATTATCCAGGTCACCCACGCGAGCGAACAGCTGTGAAAAGAAGTAGTGCCCGTAGGCGTTCTTGGGATCTTCTTCAAGGACTCGGTTGAGATTGGCTTTGGCAAACCCGATCGGATCCTCGATGTCTAACTTTCCTTCGATCGCCCAGCGTGCGAGCTCGAGATGGATTTTGACGTCATTCGTCTTGTCATCATCCCTGATGAGAGTCTGCAACAACGTCGCTGCCATGGCATAATCGTTCTGCTGGGCGTACAGCTGAGCATGTTCATATTTGACCCGGGTGTCGCGTGGCGCCAGCTGCTCGAGCTTGCGGAAGCAGAATTCCGCCCGGTCGAATTCTTCCGAACGCATCGCCTGTTGAGCTTCCGTCAGGTAAGCCGAGATCGTCCCGCTCGAAGCTTCACGACCGGCTGAAAGCATCAGCATGATTAACATACCTGCGAGTGCGATTGCTGGAATGCCGAGCAGCAATCGACGCATGCGACGCGTCTCGACCCAGCTGACGCCGAATCCCCACAGAGTCCACAGCAGGTACGCTGGCGATCGGGCAACATAAGCACTGGAAGGGACCGGTTCGCCTGTCGGCAGACGATAAGGATTCAGCCAAACCATATCAGCATCCGATGTCGAGTAGTGAAATCTCTGGCACGAATCTAATGGAATACCATGCCGGGCGAGTCAGTCATGCCTGACATTCGACAAACTGCATCTGAGGCATCTGTGGAGGTCACTCATACTGAGCGCTCGGATCAGTTCCTGCCTCCGATGGGATACCGGTCAATTCCGAGACGTCGTCGTTACCGCCCCTCTGAAGTGAATCGTTCCCGGGGTCCTGGCCAGTAACGCGATGACGAATCTGATCGCGGAATTCAGTAAACAAATTTGAAATGGATTGTCGCGCATCATCTGTCAGCGATTCGCCAGGGATTCCAGTCAGTGCCTGCACCTGATAGTAGGTTGGAAGGGTGAATCGAGTCGCCTCGCCTCCGAAAATCCGCCTGAGTTGGGGATGCATGAACGAACCGGACGGCGAAACGTAGTCGCTGCCATCGGACTCGAAGAGATCGAACAACAGAAACGCCTGCTCCCCATTGGGCTTCGTGAGCGTGGCCGACACGCGGGTACTTTCGGGGTCGCTCTGCGTACGTCCGTTAATCCTCCAACCAGTGCCGGAATAGCAAGC
>JAGQQG010000134.1 GCA_020426325.1 Planctomycetaceae bacterium
ACTCCAGCGGCACACTGCTGATTGACTTACCTAACCCGAACTCTCATAAGCCTGGTACAAAAAATGGGGGCATCTCATGTTCAATGGCGTCGTGAACAGCAAAGCGGAGCGGCGGAATATTGGGGTCTTCAGGGAACTCATTGACACCAATAAACATCGCCGCATTGCCCGCAGGAGCCACCTCGCCAACGGGGCGAAAGACAGCACTTGGATTCGGACTGCCTGCCCTCTCATCCGCATGAACGTGAATACCCAGAACTAAACCGATTACCGTCGCCAGCAGCCATCGCATCGGCATGATTCGCCCCCCTTGATGCGCCTGTCCTCTTACGAACGTGAACGCGAGTCACTTCATGATCTTCACTGATAACCGGTCGAATTTCCAGAATTCGATCAAAAAACTTGAGCAGCTGACGCATTCCCAATCAGCGGGAATCGACCTTCGATGCTGTCCCCAAAGGGGGGTGAGCGTCAGGCTTTCGCGGCACCAACGAGAGGTGCTTGCGTGATCACCTCAACCTCGCCTGTCGACACGTTGTACATTGCACCCACGATCGCGATTTGGCCCTGTGCTTCGAGTTCGCGAAGCACTGTGCTGTGTTCGCGAATGCGTTCGATCGTGTTCAGCACGTTGTTGCGGGCGACCTGATCGACCAGTGACTCTTGCTCGGATTCTGAAGCACCGGGGAAGTCGCGGAGTGTCGTCTCATCGATGGACGGTGTGATCGAACGCACAATCGCATCGAGATGTTCACATCCGGTGGCATCACGTGCGGATTTGCCTTCGCTGGCGAGTTGAACTGTCGAAGTCACAGCTCCGCAGCGAGTGTGACCGACCACGAGCACGAGCTTTGATCCAGCCCGGGCACAGCCGTACTCCATGCTGCCGAGCACTTTGGCACTGACGATGTTGCCCGCAATCCGCACGCTGAACAGGTCTCCGAGCCCCATGTCAAAAATGAGTTCCGCAGGCGTGCGGGAGTCGATGCATGTGAGGACCACGGCCAGCGGGTGCTGACCTCCGGCTGTCGATTCCATCTGTCGATGAAGATTCCGCTGGAGCGGATTGCCAGTGCGGAAACGTTCATTGCCGTCGAGCAGGACCTGCAACGTCTGAGCCGGAGTCATCTTCTCCTGGACATCGCGGCTGGAGAAGTCGACGTACTGGATTCTATCCTGAATCTGATACTTGCGGCGGAAGCCAAGCAGACTGACGCTGATGTTGCGAGCGGGTGCCGTTTTGTTTTCATAGTCCGTGATCAACTGCAGGATATCCGGATGGATGTAATCGGACTGACTGGCATCGATGAGCACCTGACCACCGTCGGGCACTTCCTGAAGGGCGCGGCTGATGCTGGGCCGGTTGAAGAAGCTCACGATATTCGCCAACTCGATGCGGACCAAATCTCCGCCGATATGCTTCTCGACGATCCGGGTCACCGGCTTCTTGAAGTTGCTGTACAGAATGAAGGCGACACTGACAAACAGCCCGATCACGATGCCGGTCAAAAGGTCCGTCAACACGATTGAGGCGGTCGTGGTCATGAAGGGGATGAACTCGTCCTTACCGCCCTGCCACATCTGCTTGACGAGTTCCGGACTGGCGAGCTTGATGCCCGTCATCAGCAGTATGGCTGCCAGGCACGACAGTGGGATCTGACTGAGCAGTTGCGGCAGCAGTGCACCACAGAAGAGCAGCAGAAAACCATGAAAGACGGTTGCTGCCTTCGTTCGTCCTCCGGTGTTAATGTTCACCGAGCTGCGGATGATGACCGACGTCACGGGGATCGCACCGACCAGTCCTGCTGTGATGTTCCCGACACCTTGTGCGATCAACTCGCGGTTAGGAGGCGAGACCCGCCCATGAGGATCGAGATTGTCGATCGCCTCGATGTTCAGCAACGTCTCCAGCGAGGCGACCAGAGCAATGGTAACGGCAGCTGTGTAAACGGCAGGATTCGAGAACTGTGTGAAGTCAGCCATCTGCAGGAAGCCGACGAACTCATTCAAACCCTTTGCCACGGGAAGCTGCACGAGATGCGACTGACCAATCTGCCATGTCGCGTCAGCTGTGCGATCGAAAGCGAACTTCATCATCGTCCCCACGACCACAACGATGAGCGGTGCAGGCACTTTCAGCTTTTTGTCGAGGGTGTAACGACCGTAAACGATGAGGATCGCAAGCGACGCGATGCCAACGAGGGCCGCTCCCCAGTGCAGGTCGCCGATGATGGCGATCAACTCCGAGAACGTGTTCTCATGGTCTGGTTGCAGAAAGGACATCTCACCTTCAGGGTCGGTGTCGTGACCGAACAGGTGAGGGATTTGTTTGAGGATCAGGATCACCCCGATCGCTGCGAGGAGACCTTTGATTACACTCGACGGGAAGAACGCTGCGATCGAGCCCGCACGTGAAATTCCCAAGGCAATCTGCATCAACCCCGCGATCAGTACGGCAGTCAGGAAAGATTCAAATGTACCGAGCAGCGCGATCTGAGCGGATACGACCGCCGTCAACCCGGCTGCAGGTCCGCTTACACTCGTGTGAGAGCCGCTGATCAGTCCGACCACGATACCGCCGATGATGCCCGAGAGGACCCCTGAGAAAAGAGGGGCTCCTGATGCCAGAGCAACCCCCAGACACAAAGGCAACGCGACCAGGAAGACAACCAACCCCGAGGTTGCATCCGCTGAGATCGTTTGCATCCGGCCATGGGAGCTCTCAGCAGACATGATTGTGCTTCCTCTCACTCAGAATCGGCAAACCCCTGCACGACTGCAGTCAGTTGCACGCTATTCGAGTCGATTCACCGCACAAGTCAAGAGCGTTCGAGTATTCAAATTGAAAAGCGATTGAGTTCAATCTGCGAAGAATCAGGGAGCAGCTTGCGCTTCACACTGATGAATGAACTGGTTGATCGCACCGGCAACCAACTTTGGACGTTCATAGTGCAAAGAGTGAGAAGCACCCGCGAACCAACGCAGCTGAATGTTCTCGCGGTCGGGGATTCTCAGCTGCTCGCGTGTCGCCTGCGGTCTTCCTCGATCGCCGTACAGTTCCAGAACCGGCAGCGTCGTGGTTCGCAGAGTTGGCTCGCCATCCCAATTCTTCCAGATTCGACCAAAGGCACTGCGTTGTTCTTCGGTCCAGTTTTGGAGCGTGTCCTGACGGTACCGGGCGAGTTCGTCGAGCTGTGATTCACTGAGCGTCGACTTCATGTCGCCACCGAAGGCATCACGGGCTCCATGCCAATGCGACCAGCCTTCGATTGAGATCACCCCTCGCAACTTCTCCGGAGATACACGGGCCATCTCAATTGAGATCATCCCTCCCAGACTGTGCCCCCCAACATAAAAACTCTCAACACCCAGACGATTCGCGATCAGCAGGTCATCACGGGCACACAGATCGATCGAGCCATCCACCGGAGGCGGCCAGCTTCTCCCCAGTCCCCGATTCTCCACGAGCAGCAGACGCAACGACGGATCCAGATACGGCACCAATCGACTGAACACACGACTGTCCGAGAACGTCCCCGGAATCAGCATCAAGCTCGGCCCCTCTCCCGGTCGCTCGACACAACACAGCTGACCTCCGTCTATCTCGATCAAATGTTCAACAAAGGGGGCTCTGAATCTCTGGAATAGATCCACATCCTGAGCTGAGACTGTGTTTCCAGCGAGCCCATGCTGGAAGACAATCAGGATTAACAATCTACGAATGCTTCGCATCACAGCTCGGTCTTTCATGGCGGTGTTAACAGACGGATCCATTCCCTTCCGATAATGTGGGCCGAACGCAGGGTAATCCAGCTTCACAATCAGAATGGAACACGAATGACAACTCCCACATTAACTGACTGGAGCCGTAAAGTGGATTCAATTTAAGCAACATCTCGCTATCCCTGCTGCAGGATTCAAAGCGAACACTCAAATGGAGCATCCGTTGTTGGAATGCCCTTGTTACGTACATGAACAGTATTGTCGAGTAGTTACATCAAACTGTTTCAGATGATGAACACATGGCCTTGATTATATTACGCAAATTAAGAATCCTCATAAGAATCCGATTGCTTGAGGTATTTAGCGGAGCGTAGGCTCAAACTTCGAGTGAGTTCTCCTCTCTATCTCTGCGTTCCGGAATTGCAAATGATCGTCACAAGATTCGCCCAGAGTGCGTTGGCCCTGTCGCTTTTTATCACTTTGGCAGAGCCTGAACTGGCAGTTGCTGACATCGTTTATAATGTCAGTCACAGCTTTGCGGCAAACGACGCAGGGGCTGGAACGATCGACATCACCGGGACGATTACCACTGATGGCACTCTGGGGTCGATTGGCGTTTCCAATCTCACAATGTGGGATCTTGCATTCAGCAACCCTGGTGGTACTCAGCCAACATTTCATTTGACCGAATCGAACTCGGTTGTCGATATCAGCGGCGGAGCTTCGCTGACGGCAACGGCGACAACATTGGATTTCACGGTTCCAGTCCCTGCTTTTCTTGAGTTCCCACAAATCGCTTTCCTGGATCTGATCGGGGGTCCTGACATCTCCTGGATCTATTTAGCACAGAATTTCGGAACTCCATTCTTCGAGACAAGTGTCACTTTAGACACGGATGGAAACGGCCCGCTCGCATTCACGCGTCACCTCACGACGATCGATCCCATGCTCGAACCCGAAATGGGCGACCTGACTGGCGGTGCAGGGGTCCAGGGTGTGCCCGAGCCCGCATCGCTGAGCATCTGCTTCCTCGGTGCGGTAGGACTCGCAGGACTCGGCTATCGTCGGCGGAAATGAATGAGCTGATTCATTGTCCATGTCTGGCGGGCAATTCGCTGTGAGACGAGTTGCACGCCTTGAACGACACTGAACAACTGCTGACCATCGATCACATTCGGATTCGACAGGAGAGCTATTCTGGAGAACGGTCAAAAGTTCCAGATCTGAATTCCTCTAATCGAATACCACTCTGTTTGGTTCATCAGTCCACCACTCGATCAGCATTCAGTCGGGACATGGAAACTCGACCAAAGTCTTCGGCAATTCATTAGTCGTGAGTGGTTGATACCGGCCCGACTGGATCGCTTTGAGCTTGTGTTGCTCAGCGGCGGGATCTGGTTCTGGCGGTGGATTGAGCTCGCGGGACAGAAACAGGAAGACTTCCGGGAACCGCCAGTCTTTTGAGCGACCGACGTGGGCGGCACCACGGTGCAGATGGTAGTCGTGCGGGATTGCTGCATCGAACAGCAGGCGGTGCAGTAGTTCGACCGAGCGGAAGTTGCCGTTCGCGTCCTCGTCGCCGACCTCGATCAACAGTTGCAGACCCGACTCACGCAGTCTGGCCGCGTTGTCGATGACCATTGTGGGAGGATGCGTGCTTCGCCAGAACGTGTGATCAACTGGTTCTCCAAACCGTCGCGCATTGTCAGCCAGCACATCGTCACCGAAGTAACGAATGTCCCAGTCTTCCAGCTTCAACACGGGGGTAAACCCGGGTGCCATCGAGGCTGCGGCGATGAACAGCTCAGGATGCTTCAGTGCCACGCGGAGCACCCCCTGCCCGCCGAATGAACTCCCCGCAATCACAGTCCCGGCGCGGTCCTGTTTGACGTTGTACTGCTCCCTGATATGGCCCAGCATCTCCGTGGTGATAAACGTGTCCCACCGATTTGTTCCGTCGTGCCAGTCGATAAAAAACGACGCCCCCGTCACCGGTGCCACCACGACACACGGCACCATCTCTCCCGTCTCCCAAGCCCGCTCGATGTGAGACCTCAACTGTCGTTGCAGAGCATCTTTCCCCGACGTCCCTCCATGCAGCCAGACTAACAACGGCACCGGCTCTGAGAGTTGCTCATAATCCGGCGGCAACAACACATCGACTACCGCAGGACTCGGTACGAGCTTCGTCTCAATTCGGAGTTGGACCAGATTGCCTGTCGGTGAAGATTGTGCTTGTGTGAGGGAATGACAGACACTGAGCACAAGCAAGATGATGAGCCCTCGCATTGGCGCATCCTCCGAACAGAATCATTGTCAAAGCCCGAATGACATCGAGATCGATCTCAACTGAGTTTCAAACAGACCTCGACAGAATCTCGACATACAAATGCTTAGTTACTGGCGATCTTATGATCAGCCGCGTCCTGGACAGCTCGAATGATTTTGTCGTAACCGGTGCACCGGCAGAGGTTGCCGGCGAGGTAGAAGCGGATCTCCTGCTCGGTCGGGTTCGGGTTCTCGCGAAGTAGTGCCTTGGTCGACATGATGAAGCCGGGCGTGCAGATGCCGCACTGCAGCGCTGCGTTTTCGAGAAACGCCTGCTGCACCGGAGCGAGGTGCCCGTGATCCGCGATCCCTTCAATGGTCTCCAGTTCGGCTCCCTCACACTCGACGGCCAGCACCAGGCAACTGACGACCGGCTTCCCGTTCATCAGCACCGTGCACGCACCACAGTTGCCATTGCTGCACCCTTCTTTGGTGCCCGTCAGCTCCAGCTCATCACGCAGCACCTCCAGCAACGTCTGCTGCGGCTTGCAGAGGAACGACTCTTCACGACCGTTGACGGTACAGGTGACGACGCGTTTGTTTGCCATGATTGATCAGTTGACTGGATGACCAGTGGAAAAGTTTTGTCTAGCTGTTTGCTCGATGCACGGCTTCGCGCAGGACGCGTTCGACGAGGACACCCGTCACGTGGATGCGGAACTCGCGGGTGCCGCGCATGTCGGTGATGGGGTTGATGCTGCTGCGGGCCACTTCGCCAGCCGCCTTGTACGTTTCGTCGTTGGCCGGTTTGCCGATAAGGGCGTCGCTGACTTCCTTCGCCAGCAGCGGCGTGATCGCGACCGCACCAAGACTCACTTGGGCATCCGAGATCGTCTCCCCGTCGAGAGTGACCGATGCACCGACGCCGACAACCGCGATGTCCATCTCGTTCCGGGGGATGAACCGGCGATAATGCGAGCCGCTGTGGGCGGGGCGTGCGGGGAACTTGAACTCGACGAGCAATTCACCGGGTTCGAGCACGGTTTTCCCCTTCGAGACACAGAATGATTCGACCGGGACTTCACGCTTTCCGTTGGGTCCAGCGATGACACAGGTGGCCCCCAGGGCGATCAGCGCTGGAGTCGAATCAGCCGCAGGACCGGCGTTGCAAATGTTTCCACCGACGCTGGCCCGATTCTGGATTTGAGTCCCACCGATGATTGATGCAGCATCTGCCAAAGCCGAATACCTCTGACGGATTGTCTCGTCCCCCCAAATGCGGGAACAGCAGACAGCGGCCCCAACCCTGAATCCATCCGCGGAGTGCTCCAGGATGTTGAGTTCGGGGATCTTCTTGATGTCGATCACCACGTCGGGCGTCAGCCTTTCCGTGCGGATGTGATCGATCAGATCGGTCCCCCCGGCGAGCGGGCGAGCGCTGCCGTTATGCTCTGCGAGCAGGGCGACCGCGGCGTCGAGGGTCGTAGGGGCTTCAAATTCAAAGTCACGCATTTGGGGTCGTCAAATCATGCTGAAGAATCGAACGGACAACCGAGCCGTCAAGATATCGGCTTCCCGCCAAGATTGCCACCACGCCCAGCGAACATCGCAGGGCAAATTTTGTATCACATTCCTCCTCGTTCCCAAGCTCCAGCTTGGGAACGCCAGTGCAAGAAAAACTCTGTTTCTCGCGTGTGGCGTTGAGACTTGAAACCTATGGGGGCAGTGGCGAAGCAGAGCTGCGTGGTCTTGTGTTCCCAAACTGGAGTTAGGGAACAAGGCATCCGCCTCGCTCCCATCCTCCGTGACTCCGCGTCTCCGTGGTGAATCTCACCTCACGAGACGTTGAACACGCTTTCCACGTTCCCGCGGAGCACACGTTTGCCGAGGTCGATCGCTCGTTGTTCGCTCCAGCCGCGGTCGATGATGAAGTTTTCGGCGAGCACCTTGGCCAGGGCCCTGCGGTACATGCGGAACTTGGGGAGGGCGAACTCCAGTTTGTACATGTCGCTGTAGTAGCCGATGATCTTCGACTCGGGCACCGCCTCCAGCCGACTGCGGGTGTCGGTCTCGATGAACGTGGGGATGTTCGAGTACCACCAGTGCCCGTTCGTCACCACGTTGGGGAAGATCCACGCATAGCTGACCAGCTCCGGGTTGGCTGTGTGATCGAGCACGCTGATGGGGAACGTCACATTCGGGAAGGCGTTGAACAGCTCCGCATACTGATGCAGCGACGTCTGCCGGTTGTACAAGTCCTGCCCTTGATAGACCCCGCTCGCATACACCCCCCGGTTGACGCCAATCATGAGGTCGAACGGCAGATTGTGCTCGGCACACATTTCGGCAATCATCCAGAAGATGACTTTGCTGGCGAAGCCGTTCGAGTGACTATCGATCTCCTGAGCCAATTCTTCGTCTGTCATATCGTCGGCCTCGAAGTAATGCTCCTCGTACATTTCGCGTCGTTTACCAGGAGAACACACCATCATTTCGAAAGTTGCCCTCATAGATTCGTGTATCGAATCGAGTGGACTTGGCTCCGGCCAGAAATGAGGCGGCAGCGAGATCGCACACGCCTTTGCTCCCTTGCTGACGAAGTGGTCGAACAGCTTGCCGATCGCCTCCCGCAGCGTCTTCGCGTCACCGACTTCGATGCCGGTCGCCTTGGCCAGCCGCTCACGGACGGACGGTTCGTGCAGCTTGAAGACGAGGTCGTCGGTCCGCAGGCAGGGGATGTAGCGGGTCGTGTCGAAGCCCTCCAGCGGGTCGTCAAAGTCGTTCGTCAGGAACACCCCCTCCAGCTTGCTGTGCGACAGGACCTGCTCCTCCCAGTCCGCCGCGGCCATCTTCTCGGCGGCGCGATCGTACAGCGCCTCCCAGTTGTCGGTCGTGATCCGCTCGTCGTCGAAGCCGAAGAACTCGCGGCACATCTCGATCAGCCAGCTGACCTGAATCGTGTTGCCCAGCTCGCCCAGCCTGGTCACCAGCCGTCCGACCTTCTCCTTCGGATCAAGTCCCGGCTCCTCAATCTGCTCGCGCGGCAACCCGGCGGAGTGAGCCAGCTCGGTGTAGTAGTGGTACCCCATGATGTCCGCCAGCGTCGTCGACGCCGCCGCATGCGGGTTAATGTGCGTATGCGGATCGATCAGCACCAGCGATTCGAGTTCGTCAAAGATCCGCGTCCGCAGTTGCTCACTCATTGGGGGGTGTCCTTTGTATGTAGTCGTAGCTGAACTCGCCAGAGTTCAGACAGATTCAATGTCAATCTTATGAACAGGCTGAATTCTGGCGAATCCAGCTACTTTTGTCCCGTCGGTTGCCCACAGTGTCGCGATCACGCTCCTGGGTGATGAGCAGATTAAGTGAGAGCCTGCAACACGTGGGAAGCCGGGCGAGCGACACTGACATCACGACGGAGCGTGATGACGACACTCGCCACAGTTGCTCTCTAAAAAGGGTCTGACCTGACTGAAGAAATGTTGTCAGCGCACAGTGTCGTCCCCCGCAACCCACAGTTCAACCCGGCGAGCGGGGGGTGTGAACCCCCCGTGGGTGTGGACGTCTGACAGCTCACATGTCACAAACATATCTGCGACGTCGAATCGTCTCCAGCGCGGCATCAAACAGGGGACTGACGTCCCCCGCTCGCCTAGCGGGCGGCTTGTTCGTTGCTGGCGGGGGCGGGTGGTTCGAAGGAGGTGAGCAGTTTGCCGTCGGCGCCGTTCCAGACACGGATGACTCCGTCTTCACCACCCGCAATCACCAAGGACTCATCATGAGTGATGACGACAGCGTGCAGAAAGTCGGTCGAACCAGAGAAGGTGCGATAGTTCTTGCCGTTGCCCGCTGTGTGGAGCATGACATTTTTGTCGCCCGCGGCTGAGACGATGTTGTCTGTAGTGCCGACGTACCTAAGCCCGACGACCGGCTTGGAGTGGCTGGTGATGGTGCGTGCCTGTTCGCTGGTGGAGGTGTTCCAGATTTTGATGGCATTGTCGGCTCCTGCTGTCGCGACCTGCGAGGCGTCGGCCTTCCAGGTAACCCCCTCAACATGACCGGTGTGTCCCTCGAACGTGTTTTGAAGTTCACCGGTGGCGGAATCGAACACCTTGGCGAACTTGTCCGCTCCGCAGCTCGCAAGCTGGGTACCGTCACGAGAGAACGCGACATCGAAGACCGTATCGCTGTGAGCGTCGGCGATCGATAAGGCCAAGGTGTGGTCCGCGAGGTTCCAGATGGTCAGCTGACCACTCCGCGAAGGGACACCGCTGCCCACAGCGAGCCTGGTTCCGTCCGGACTGAAGTCGATCGCCAGCACGCGTCCTTCCAGCAACGAAGCGGAGACATTCTCAGCATCGGTTGCGGGTCCGAGGACACCTGCGAGGTTCCATTGAGGATCGACGTGCATGATGAGCAGACGCCCGTCCTCCGTTGTTGACAGCAGTCGTTGATCGTTTGTCGCGTTCAAGGTGGTGAGTGGCGACTCAGCTGGAATGACGGTGATTGGTTTCTGCGTGGCAACGTGCCATACGGTCACAACCCCGGTTGCATCTGCAGTTGCCAGTGCACTGCCATCGGGCGTGAAGGCGATCTCACGAAGTGAGGTCGGCGTGTCAGCGACCAGTTTCTCGGCAGCCGCAACAGCTTCCTGAGCAGTCTTCTCTGCGGCGACTTCGGCTTCCTGTCTCTGCTTGCGAGTGTCCAGTTCAGCCTTGGCAGTGGCGATACTCTTTTCGGACAACTCGATGCCCCGCTTGGCAGAAGCGACTGATTCTTCGGCTTTCGTCACCGCATCCATGGCAGCTTTGGTAGCCGCCTCGGCATCCGTGAATGCTTTCTTCAGTCCTTCGTCATCCGGCTTGGCATCGAGGGCTTCTTTGGCGGTCGCTTGTGCCTTTTCTGCTTCCGGGACCTTTGCCTTCGCCTCTTCGAGAGCCTTCTCCGCAGCTGTCAACGCCTCTCTGGCCTTCGTGAGAGATTCCTCACGTCCTTTGAGGTCGTCTTCTGTTGCCTTGACCGCAGCCTCGGCAAGCGACTTGCGAGCAGTCGCAACGGTGAGATCGTCTTTACGAAGCGACACGGCATCGGTCAGAAGGGGATCTCCCTGCAGGTCGGCCAGTTTATTTCCCGTGGTTTCCCAGAGGCGTGCAACGTGATCGCCACCGAGAGTCGCCAGCTTCGTGCCATCTGATGTGGCAGCGAGACGTGTGATGGGGGCACCGTGATCGAGCTTGCGAGTCTCGGTTCCGGCTGCGATGTCCCACTGACGAAGCGAGCCATCCTCGCTGCCCGAGACCAGTCGCGGAGCTCCGTCCACGGCCCATGCGAGCGCGGTGACAGCCTTCTCGTGTCCCTTGAGTTCAACCTGCGGTACGGCAGGCTCCGTGGGAGCCGCTGAGGTCAGTTGGTCGATCGACCACACGCGGATGAGGGAGTCTGCATGTCCGGTGATGAGTTGTGAACAATCAGTAGAGGGGAGTACCGCCAGGACTGGAGAGGAAGTTTTCAGTTCTCCCTGAAGTGTGCCATCAGCGACGTTCCAGCGGCGGACATTGTCTGCGGAAGCAGACAGCAGAGAGGAACCATCCGGCAGAAATGCGAGTCCCGTCGCAACCGCACCGTGCCCCTCGATGTATCGAGGCTCGCCCCCTTCCGGTCGGGCGTCCAGGCGGATGCGTCCGTCGGGCAGCGCAGTGGCTATGAGTGATCCGTCGGCTGATGTTGTCAGCAAGGTGGCGGGGGCATCGAGCGGACGTTGTGCCTCGATCGGAGGTGCCTTCTGCCAGAGTTTGACAATCCGGTATCCGCCAGAGGCCAGCCACTGACCATCCGGACTGAAATCGAGGGTGTGTACGAAGTCGCGGTGCGCGGCTCCGTCAAGTGCAGGATCGCTGAGTGTCGTGACCTGTCGTTGACGCAAGATGTCATAGACGACGATGTCGTTGCCACGACCGGCAGCCACGTATCGTTCATTTGGAGTGAGTGCCAGACTGTAAATTGGATTGAGGTCATCCGGAAGAGCCTGCCACTTGATGGCAGCCCCCGTACCCATGGAGGCTTTTGCACCGTCTTCAATCCAGAGCTTCAACAGGCCCGCTTCGTGAGGAGTGAGAGGTTTGGCATTTGCGCCGTTGGGGATCGGCGGCATGAACGACTCCGTCTGCCGCGTGGCTTGTGTGAAAAGCAGGCTCTCATCCGGTTTCCCGGGCACGACTGCCGGTCCGGAGTCGCCTCCGGTGAGAATCGACTCCACGTTCTCCAGAACAAGACTGCCTTCTTTCTTTGAGGCACTGTGACATGCGAGGCACTTCGCCTGCAGCATCGGGAGCACATCCTGTTGAAAGTCCACCGGGCGATCCAGCGTCACCGCCTCCGGTGTGATGGCCCCCGGCTCATCCTCTGCAAAAAGGAATTGAGATCCTAACAGCAAGAGACCCGCAGCAATGATGGTGGTCGGTTTCACAGGTGTGATCCTAAAGGTGAAGTCGCAGAATTATGCGGAAGTCCGCGACGCTGACGGTTCGATCCCGACTGGTTCTACTCGGTGATTTTGATTGCCACGGGTGCATCGACGAGGGCTTCGCCGCCGTCATCCACTTTGGCACGGACAACGAGATTGGAAACATCCCCGGGGCCTGCGTCCGCGGCCGCAACGATCTTGAGAACGCCCGAAGTCTGATCAGCCGGGATGGTGACTTCGGTTGCGGTCAGTCGTGGTGCCCCCTCTGCAAGAGTGAGTGTCACCGGACCGACGAACTCATTCTGACGAGTGACAGTTACGGTGGCGTCAATCGTTCCTTCTTTTTTCACTTCAGCAGCTGATAGCTTAACATCCAATTTGACCGGGGCCGGCTTGACGACGATCACGATTGGCGGAAGCGTCTGCGTGACATTGAGGTTGTTCGGCTTGGTGGCTTCTGCCGCGGCCGTCGCTGCTTTCTCGGCCTCTTCGCGAGCAGTCGTGGCAGGGGCAACTGCGGCTGTTCTTTCGGTCACCAGCAGTTCGGCCGTCTGCTTTTCGGTCTGGAGAGCAGCCTGAGTTGCCTGCAATTTGGGAATCGCCTCTTTGGCTGCCGCGAGAGCGTCTGTCATCGCTTTCTGCTGGGCCACGGCAGTTTCGTGTTTCTGAGTGAATTGCTCGATGGCGGCCTTTGAGGCAGCAACTGTTTCTGCGGCTTTGGCGACTGCCTGCTGCGCATCTGCGGCTTGGGATTTCACGAGTTCAATCGTCGATCCTTCAGCGGCCTTCTGAGCGGCTTCGGCAAAGGCAACGGCTTTCGCGTGCACATCCGTGAGAGCGGTCACGGCGTTTTTGGCACCTTCCAGCTCGGCAACTGCCTGTTCGACGGCTGTGGTGGCAGTTGCGAGTGCCTGTTCCTGTGTGGCGACTGCTGCCTGAGCCTCAGTGATCTGCTGAGCGGACTGTTCCAACTTGCCCGTGATCGCTGCGACACGCGTGGTAGCCTGATCGACGAGTGCCTTGAGTTCATTCTCTTCAGCGACCGCGCGAGCCTTCAGTCCCTCGGCTCGGATGGCTTTCGCCGGATTTCGCCGATAGGGGACCGCGACAGTGCCACTAAGCATCAATTTGTAAGTCTTCGGCGGACTGTCGGGATTGACAAACAGCCGCATCGTTTGGGCCGTCTGCTCCTTGGGGATCGTGACGTCGGCCGCATCAATCTTCGCTTCCTTAGGCAGACCCGATGGTTTCAGAACGAGGTCAGCGGGAATGCCCGGTTTTTGCTCGCCCTGTGGTTTCAGTTCATAGTTCTGTCCGAGCACTTGTACGTACTGACCGGCGAGGTTGGTCGACAAGTTCAACGGCACGAGAATCTGGCGGCCCTGACAGACTTCGATGTGTGGAGCATCGTGCGAGACGACGAACGGAGCCGGTTCATCCATCACACTGAGCGTGAGCGTGTCCGTCAATCGAGCCACCGAGGGGACTTTGTCCGCATGATTCCAGACGACAGAGCCCGCACGAGCCGGGTGCGTCACCGACTTCGCTCCTTCCGGAAAGTCGATCTTCGCGGTCCCGGTGATCTCCACGAACTGTCGATCGCTGGGTGCTTCGCCGGTGGCGGTGAGGACGAGCGTGCCCTTGGTCTCCCCTTCGAGAACTGTCACCCCCTCAGTATCAAATCCAAAGGGAAGATTCGGAACATCGATTTCAATCGGCCCGTTGAATCCATCGATGCGATGGGCGAGCACATCCACTGCAAAATGGTCCCCTTTACGAAGACCAACCGGCCACGTGAGACCGGTCGCACTTCCCGCTGGGACCGCGACGAGCCGGAAATCGGGCTGCGGCTTGCGGATGATGAGACGGTACACGAAGGATGGATCGGCGTTGTGCTCGTAGGCGCGATCGCGAACCGAGATGCGGTACGTTCCGTCCGCAGGTGCTTTGAGGCGGAACACCGGGTCATCTGTTGCTGTGTCGAAGGTCAAGGCTGCAAGATTCGTCGTGTAGTCATCCTGAGTCGTCAGTTCTTTGACCTGTTCACTTCCATCTTCGGCCTTCGTCACCTGTTCGACTTTCAGGACGGCATCGATCGGTGCTCCGCCTCGCTGGCCGATGACCTCGATCTGGAATTCTTCGTTCGCCTTGGCGTCCAGAGCGTAAACGTCGAGGTCCTTGAGGGTTGCCAGTTGTCCGGTGATGTCGGCCGGGGCAGTCACCATGTTGGCGGTCGCCAGGTCGTCGTTCGGTTCCTGCTCAGCAGTCGGGGCGGCATCGGTCACACCGAGGTGAATGGTGTTGGAGGAGCGACCTTCCGTTTCAAGATGATAAGCAAACAGGTCGAGCTCGGCGGCATGTGAGGGGACGCCGACAAGCGAGTCATCGAGCGCATCACGAGCCGGAACAGCGATGTCGACCGACAGCATTTCGAGCGGAGCGCCGGCGGAGACCGCATCTGTCAGCTCACTTCCGGGGAGATTGTAACCATACAGTGTAAACTTTCCCGTCGTGCCCGCCTGCCCCGCTGCTGGGATGGTGAAACTGATGTGCGGGTCGGTGCTGATGGACAGCCGATAGTAATGGTCTGCACTCCCCGAAAAGGTGAGATCGCGCAGCTCGACCAGGTACTCACCATCGGCAGGGACATCGAACACCAGCAAGTCATCCGGACCATACTGATTGTTGGAGAACTTGAGTGGTCGACCATTCGCATCGTGCAGAGTGATTTGGGAATCGAGCCGGGAGTCAATGCGTGCTGCCTGGACATCAATCACGATACGCTGTGATGGCTTCGCTGTGAATCGGATGATGTCGATGTCCCCGGCACCGTTGATCACGCCGTTGACGATGGTATCAACTTCGATGGGCGTTGCCTGGGCAGTCTCATTATTCGGCTCGACTTCTCTGATCTCAGGGTCGCGACCGATCATGAAGGTGCGTGGATTGCTCACTCCGAACAACCCGCTGGCACGCACTTCGTACCGACCAGGAGGCACGTCACCTGCGACGGCCACTCGAAACTTGTTCGCTACTGGCTGCGGACCACTGGCAGACGGTTGTGTCACCTGGGTCGCAAAGATGCCGGGGTGATTGAACAACAACTGATCGACCTCATCAAGGTCGTCGCCGCGTGCGATTGTCACCTCGGTGATCGTCCCAATCTGTGCTCCTGGTGGATCGACGACGTACAGCCGTGTCTGCGGGAGTTGAGCTTGGGCTGATGATGCCGCAATCATCAACGTGGCAAGGGAAACAATTCCGTAACGTGAGTGTCTGGACATGTGAAATGTCGCCCCGAGCGATTCGTAATGTTTCGGATGTTCTAAGATGCTCAACCTTGATTAGCAGCGATTCAAGCCTCTGGGAAACGGTACGCAGATCCCAGGTGCCTTGTGAAAAACTGCAAACGCTCCATTTGATCAGTGGTTGAACAGGAACTCCTTGGTGTTAATGAGGGCCCACAAGAGGTCCTCGTATGCCGGCTGGGGAGTCTCGGCGTGTTTGTCAATATGTGCGATGGCGATCTGCAACTCGTCCGGCTGCGGATCGCGGGAGAAGACCCAATGGTACAACTCGGTGACCTTCTCCTCCTTTGTACGGGTCGTGTCCTTCGCCAGGGCAGCGGCTCGACCGTTGGCATTCGCGATCGTGTTCTGCACCTCAGAGCTGTTCAACAGGTGCAGGCTTTGAGCGAGGTTGGCATCCATTGACCGCTCACACTCACACGCGGTGTCAGCCTGCGGCTGTCCGAAGACTTTCAGGAAGTAGGGAGCAATACTCATGTCGGCCATTTCGGTAGCTCCCATTCCTTGCGGCAAACTGCCAATCTTGGGAGGCACGTCCGTCACCTGATGGAAGGCATCAAACAGGGCCTCGGCCGTCAGCCGCTTCGGATAGTAACGTGAGAAGTTCTGCCGATCGCTGAGGTTGTACTCGTTCGGCAGTGCCGAGAGCTGATACGTTGAGGAACGACAGATGGTGCGAACGAGTTGTTTCAGATCAAACCCGCTCTCGACGAAGCTCTGAGCAAGTCCTTCGAGCAATTCGGGATTTGAAGGCGGGTTGGTCTCCCGCATGTCATCTTCCGGCTCGACGATGCCACGTCCCGTGAAGTGCTTCCAGTAACGATTCACGAGTGACTTGGCGAAGAATGCATTGTCGGGTTCGGACATCCAGTCCGCGAGGTAAGCCCGTGGGTCTTCACTCGCCGGAATGTCCAGAGCAGGACCGCCGAGTCCAGCGGGAACAAGCGATTTTCCGCTGCGAGGATTGTTCTGTGTGGCAACGCCGTCGTTATGGAACAGACGTTGATCGCGAGTCGCCGTGCTGATCCCTGTCCCGACAGGTAATGGTTTTTTCCCAATACGGCTGAAGAAGGCAGCCATGGAGTAGTAATCGTTCTGGCTCCACTTCTCAAAAGGATGGTGATGACAGCGGGCACACTGAATTCGAACGCCGAGAAACAGCTGAGCCGTGTCTTCAACCTGCTCGTTGATCTCGCCCACTTCGCGATACCACACGACCGGTGGATTAAATCGGGCATCACCGGTAGCGGTAACAATTTCCCTCACGAACTGGTCATACGGCTTGTTCTCGTAAAGAGATTGCCAGATCCATTGATGGAACGCGTAGGTTCCGGAGAGGTCTTCGTTCTGTCGCTTCTTGTTGCGAAGGACGGCATTCCACTTCGTGGCGAAGTAGTCCGCGTACTCTGGGCTGTCGAGCAGTTCATCAATCAACCGATCACGTTTGTCGGGAGAAGGATCAGCGAGAAACGCTTCAGCCTCTTCCGCTGT
>JAGQQG010000135.1 GCA_020426325.1 Planctomycetaceae bacterium
TGTCCCTGCGTATGACTTCAACTGGCAGACAGGCTATCGATTCGTCGAACCCAAACCGTTTCCGAAAGGGACACGCATTCATTGTGTTGCACACTTTGATAACTCGGAGAAGAATCTCAACAACCCGAATCCGGACGATCGTGTGAAGTGGGGCACCCAGACGTGGGACGAAATGCTGATCGGCTATTTCGACATCGCCATTCCCAAGGATCAGGCGACCCGTCCTTCCCCCTTTGAACTCCGTGCAGAAGAGTTGATTGTTCAGTTCGACAAGAACTTCGATGACAAAGTCGAACGCCGCGAAGCTCCACTCAAGTTCCAGATCGTCTTCGCACAACTGGACCTCGACAGTAACGGTGAACTCACGGCTGAAGAGGTTGCGGAAGCAATGGAAAAGTACAAAGATCAGCTGCGCGGACGTCGGGGCCGCCGAAACCGTGAGTAGATCAGGACTGAACCCGGCAACGTTTGGCCATTCAAAGAGGAGCCGTTCATGGCAGAGCCGACCGTTCTCTATGATGTTTCGCAGGGCATCGCAACCATCACTTTGAACCGGCCTGAGCGGCTGAATGCGTTGAACTCGCAGCTTGAAGCTGAGCTGTTCGATGCATTCCAGGCAGCCGACCGGGATGATGAGGTGCGTGTGATCATCCTGACCGGTGCCGGCCGGGGGTTCTGTGCGGGGGCAGATCTGGAACTGCTCGATCAGGTCCAGCAGATCGATCCCGCATCAGCTGATATGGAAGAACTCAAAAACAAGTTCGTCCCTTCCCATCACAAGGAAGGCGTGCACGAGGGTTATCAGAAAACCTACAGCTATTTCCCTGCCATCGATAAGCCTGTCATCGGAGCTATCAACGGTCCCGCGGTTGGGCTGGGATTCGTGTTCACACTCTACTGCGATGTGCGGATTGCGTCTGAGACGGCAAGATTCGGAACCGCCTTCGCCCAGCGGGGGCTGATCGCCGAGCATGGCATCAGCTGGATGCTTCCTCGTCTGATAGGTATCAGCAATTCGTTTGAGCTCCTTTACACGGCCCGCATCTTTAATGCGGAGGAGGCGTTGCGGATCGGCCTCGTGAGCCGTGTTGTCCCACCCGAACAGCTGTTGGATCAGGCCCGTGAATTTGCCAGTGTGCTCGTCAACACCACATCCCCCCGCTCACAACGCATCATGAAGCGTCAGGTCTACACGGCTTTGAACCAGAATCTGGCTGAAGCAATCGACACGGCGAACGACGAGATGCTCAAGAGTTTTCTGTGCGAAGACTTTGCGGAAGGTCTCGCTCACTTTGTCGAGAAACGCCCGCCAAGGTTCACCGGTAAGTGACAACACCGGTAGCGTCTCTGCAATAGCGGATGAATCCGACATTGTGGCACGACGCTCCGCGCCGTGAGATCATGCCACGGAGTGACGAACCACCCTCTTTGATTGATTCATTTTCACGGTTCGACGTCACCCATCAGTTCACGATGGATCTTTTGCATCCCCTTTAGCCAGCGCTCGTGGCCGGTTGCACGGTTCTGAGTGAACCGATGGACCTCTGCGTGCGGGAGAATGAGAAACCGTTTCTCTCGCAGAGCGACGACGACATCTTCGGCCACCTTCTCGGGCGTCACTGCATGCGGACGAAGCATGTTCGAGAGCGGGTCATCCCCCTTGATCATGTCGGTCTCGACCCCCTGCGGACAGAGGCAGGCGACCTGAATGCCACGATCACCGTAAGTGATTGCGACCCACTCTGCGAAAGCGACCGCAGCATGCTTGGACACTGCGTAAGAGGCCGAACCGATCGAGGTCAAAAGTCCGGCAGCGGAGGCTGTGTGCAACAGACAGCCTGCACTTCGCGCGAGCATCGAGGGAAGGACTGCACGGGTGGAGTACAGGTGAGAGGTGAAGTTGACATCCATCACTCGTCGCCAGTGTTCGTTGGAGGCGTGGATGCCTCCCGGGTCGACGACGCCCGCATTCGCACAGAACAGGTCAACTCGGCCATATTGGTCCAACGTCTCATGAACGAGTCGCTGAACGTCATCTTCAATGGTGACGTCACATGCAACCGACTGAGCACCCAGCTTCGCAGCTGATTCGATCACGCACGATTCCTTCAGGTCGGCCATCACGATCGCACGAGGCTGCTCTTGTGCAAAACGCTGGCACATCGCGAAGCCAATGCCCCGCGCGGCTCCCGTCACAATGATGACTTTGTCCTGCAACTCCATGATGTTATTCGCGGAGCGGAAACGTGACTGGTGAAAACTTCAGCCTGCAGTGATTCGCCTGACGCTCATGCAGCACCAATTGCAATTTGTGCGACGTGTTCGCGGTGGAAGGTTGCGTCACCGAAGAGGAATTCGTTCGACTTGTTTCGTTTGTAAAACAAGTGGAGGTCGTGCTCCCAGGTGAAGCCGATGCCACCGTGAGCCTGAATGCTGTTGCCTCCCACCCGTTGAGCGGCATCCGCACAGAAGAGCTTGGCGATCGAGACTGCCCGGTCCGCGTCATCAGTTCCTTCGGTCAAAGCCCACGCGGCATAGAGAGCAGCCGAACGACTGCTCTCCGTGTCGAGCAGCATATCCGCACACTTGTGCTGGACTGCCTGAAATGCACCGATGATCTGATCAAACTGTTTGCGTGTTTTGGCGTACTCGACCGTCGTTTCCAGCATCCACTGCATCGAGCCGACCAACTCCGCACAGACGGCGACGTTGCCAACCTGCTGACTCTCGATGAGTGCCTGTCTGGCTTGCGCTCCGGTTGCAAGAACGACGCCTGTCACGTTATCAAGCTTAACCTCGTACAGCTTTCGAGTTGCATCGATGCCCGGTGTAGCGACGATGCTGACTCCGTCGGCTGAAGTCTCTACCAACACGAGCGTAAGACCCATTTCCCCCCGAGCGGCGATGATCATCAGATCAGCGACTCCAGCATCTCCCACGAGTTGCTTGCTGCCACTCAGTTGAACGCCTTCGCCTGAATCGGTGACTTTGACGGTCGTATACTCTTCAGCGGCCCAGCCGGCTTCTTCCTCAAAGCAAGCAACAGTCGCAATCTTCGATCCCTCGCACAACTCGGGAAGGTACTTTGATGCCAAGTTCTCGTTACCACATTTCGAAAGCAGGGTTGCTGCCCAGGTCGTCGAGAGGAACGGTCCTGGGAGACAGCCCCGTCCCAACTCCTCAGCCACGACGGCCAGGTCAACCAGTCCGAGACCCAGACCGCCATGATCTTCCGAGAGATGCAGTCCGATCCAACCCTGATCGGCGATCCCCTGCCATAACTCCGGATCGTGAGCCGTCTCGGTCTCCATGATTTCGCGGACCTTCTCAAGCGGGCACTGCCGCTGACAGAACTCACGGACCGACTGCTGAAGCATCTTCTGAGGTTTGGAAAGATCGTAATCCATGAATCAGGCCTTTATTTCTTGGCGATTGAATCTGTTGATGTTGTCTTCTGGAATTCGTGTGACCACACGGAAGGTCCACTCTGATGTCAGTAGCTCTTGGGCAGACCGAGCACGCGTTCGGCGAGAATGCAGCGCTGGATTTCGCTGGTGCCGCCTTCGATCGTACTCCCCTTCGAGCGGAGATAGCGGTAGACCCAATCCCCTCCGTCAAACTCCTTCAGTTGGCTGACGTCACCCAGGATCTCCATCGAGGCCTGGGCCAGTCGCTGGTACATTTCGCTCCAGTAGATCTTGAGCATCGAGCCTTCCGGACCGGGCGTCGAGTCTCTCTGCAGGCGGCTCAAAGCTCGGGCGATATTGAGCCGATATACTTCCAAGTCTGCCACAGCCTGTCCGATCTTTTGACGCTTCAGCGGGCACTCGCTCAACAGTTTGCCGTTCCGCTTGCGGGTCCGTGCATGTTCGAGCAATCCGTCGATAGCCTGATCGAAGAAGGTGAACATGCTCGAACCGAGATTGGTTCGCTCGTTCATCAGGGCGGTTATGCAGATCTTCCACCCCTGATTCGTCGGACCAAGTTGATCCGCGACAGGCACTCGTACGTCGGAGAAGAACAGTTCGTTGAAGCCCGAATCGCCCGACATCTGCCGCAGCGGCTTGCGGGTGATGCCGGGTGACTTCATGTCAACCAGCAGGGCGGTGATTCCTTTGTGCTTCGGTACCTCGAAGTCCGTTCGCACGAGCAACAGGCACAGATCGGCCCCTTGAGCAAAACTGGTCCAGATCTTCTGGCCGTTCACGACCCAGTCGTCACCATCGCGAACGGCTTTTGTTCCGAGGGCAGCGACGTCACTCCCCGCATTGGGTTCGGAGAAGCCCTGACACCAAACATCCTCGCCAGACAGGATGCGGGGAAGATATTTTGCTTTCTGCTCTTCGGTGCCCGCGACGATGATCGTCGGTCCGACGAGACCTTCACCGATGACTCCCAGATGCTCGGGGGCACCAGCTGCGATCGTCTCCTGCAGAAAAATTGACTGCTGAATGGGCGTCGCCCCGCGACCACCAAACTCCTTGGGCCACGAGACACCGGCCCAGCCGCCGTCGAATAGCTTCTTCTGCCAGTCACGCAGGTATTGCCAGTACTCGGTGGAGTCTTCGCCTCCTCGCTGGACGTCGTACTCTTCCGGAACGTTGACCTTCAACCAGGCCCGCAACTCATCGCGAAAGGACTGTTCGTCAGGTGTCAGATTCAGATCCATCGATGTTCCTCGCTGTCAGATTGATGATTCAGTGTGATTCTATCGAAATGCCAATGCCTAGCGAGCTTCGGACGAGATCGCTTCCCACATGACTTCGGCAATGTCCTGCACGTTGATTTTTCGGTCGCCCTTGAGGGTGTTGATGCCGTCTTCCATCATGGTTGTGCAAAATGGGCAGCCGACTGCGACTGTCTCTGCATCGGTTGCCAATGCCTGTCTGGCCCGTTCCTGATTCACGCGTTGGTCAGCCGGTTCGTCGACAAAGCTCATGCCGCCCCCGCCGCCGCAACAGAAACTCTGCCGTCCGTGCATCTCCATCTCAGCCAGCGGTTGGCTGGAAACCTGCTGAAGCAACTTGCGCGGAGCGTCGGTGATGCCGTTGTGTCGACCGAGATAACAGGGGTCGTGAAAGACGATTTTTTGTGCCGCTTGTGCATCGAGTTTTAATCGTCCCTCGCCAATCAGCTTGGCCAGGTACGTGGTGTGATGCATGACCTCGAACTCGCCCCCCAGCTTCGGGTACTCATTGCGAAACGTGTTGAAGCAGTGCGGACAAGAGGTCAACACGTGCTTGATGTTGTGTGTCTTGAGTGTCTCGATATTTTGCGTCGCCAGTGTTTCAAAGAGAAACTCGTTGCCGATCCGTCGAGCGGGGTCACCCGTACAGGTTTCTTCACGGCCGAGAATGGCGAATTTGACGTTGGCCTTCTTGAGAAGATTCGCGAGTGCACGAGTCGACCTCTGATTGCGGTCCACCAGAGCACCGCCGCAGCCGACCCACAACAAGACCTCAGGCGATTCGATGTCCTCGATCGTCGGGAAGTCCATCCCGGCAGCCCAATCGACACGGGACAGCTGTGTGCCTTTGAATGGATGCCCGCGTTCTTCCAGAGAACTGACTGCGTCCTGCATCTGCTGAGGGAACTCGGCCTGTTCCATCACCTGGAAACGACGCAGGTCGACGATCTTCGGCATCTGTTCAATCGAGACCGGACAGATCTCCACGCACGCAGCACAGGTCGTACACTCGAACAGAGCCTCTGTGGCAAGATTGTCCGTCGTCCCGATGATTGGGAACGCCGGCTCATACTCGTCAGGGCGTTCGCCATGTCCCTGAGCTTTGAGCGAGGCGAGGTCACTGCGGTCGAGGAGTCCCTGCAGATCAAGGATGATGTCCCGAGGGGAAAGCTGTTTGCCGACCGTGTTCGCAGGACAGACGCTCGTGCACCGACCGCACTCCGTACAGGCGTCGAGGTCGAGCAGGTCCTTCCACGTGAACTGTTCCAGACTGTTGATGCCGAACGACTGTGCAGCCTCGAAATCGATCTGCTTGAGCGTGCCGCCCGGATGGTCGAGATTGGCGGTGTAGATGTTCAGAGGAGCCGTCAAGACATGCAGCAGCTTGGTGTATGGCGCCCAGGCGATTAGTCCGAATACCAACGCCAAGTGAAACCACCATGTCAGGAAATGCACCGATTTCAAAGTTTCCACTCCGGCCACCGCGAGAGATGTTTTAGAAACGACGATTCCCACTGGCGACCAATCGCCCCACGGGTCATTCGTCGCAGCGATCCGCCAGCCTTCAAGGAGAAAGCCGGTTCCCAGGATGACGAACAGCAGAATCAGCAGCCAGGTCGACTCGTCGGTGTAGACCAGTTTCTTCGGCCTCAGCAGCCATCGACGCACGGCAAGCATGGCCACGCCAATCATGGCCAGCACGCCCAGGACATCGACGAACAACGATTGAAAGTACAGGTAGAAGCGGCCTCTCATGATGTCGATGTGAAAGTCATGATGAATCATCACCACAATTGTCGCCATCGTGAGCGTGATCATTCCCCAGAACAACAGGAAGTGATACACGCCCGCAAAGCGGTCTCGAAGTGTTGCCTGTTGCAACAGGACGTTCTTCACCACTCGTTTGATGCGTTCTGCGGGTCGATCGAAGCGGGCAGCCGGTTGTCCGGATCGCCACTTCTGCACCTGCCGGTACACGCCGTACCCCGCGATGAGCATCGTCGGAACCAGCAACACGTACATCAGCCACGAATGACTGATGTTCCACATCACCTCGCGTGTGGCGTCGGCAGCGTTCAGGGCAGCAAGCAACGTCATGAGAGCAGTGCTTTCAGCCTCTCTGTCAACGGACCAACAACAGCCTTGTAATCTTCAACAAGACCGAATTGACAATGTTTGAAGATCGGAGCGTCCCGATCCGTGTTGATTGCGGTCACGATCTTGGCGTCCGCGATCCCCATCAGGTGCTGACTGGCACCAGAGATAGCCACCGCAACATACAGCTCAGGGGCGACTTTCTTTCCGGTTTGACCGACCTGCCATTGGACGGGCACCCAGCCGGCATCGCAGGCGGCTCGTGATGCTGCCTGTTGAGCTCCCATGACGACGGCCAACTTCTTCAACTCCTCGAACGGCTCCGGGCCACCGAGCCCACGTCCGCCCGCGACAATCAGAGTTGCATCCTCAAGCCGGACAGTGCCGGTTGATTCTTCGTGACGTTCAACGATCTTTGTTGCGTCCACTGACTTCGCAGCTTCGCCCGCCAACTCGACTATTCGTTTCTCGATCGAGCCTGCTGAATCTCGGGCTGCAGCAGGAGCGAACGAGCGGGCACGAACCCAGACGACTGCCGGCTTCGACCGCAACTCGACGACGGCCGTTGCCTTTCCGCCATACACGGAGCGGGTGACGCGTAGGTTGTCATTCTCCAGTTTGAGAGACTGAGCATCACCGGCTGACACTCCACCTAAGCGACCGGCCAAACGTGGTGTCAGTTCCTGACTGTAGGTATCACCAGCGAGAAGAACGATGTCGGGATTGAGATCGGAGCAGACCAACTGCAGGACGCCGAGTACCAGTTCAGGTTGATACTCGCTGAGCCCCGCTGCCTCACAAACGATGACCGAGTCCGCCTGACCCGCCAGCGATGCCGTCGTGTCGTCACCAACAGTCCCGGGAACAATGACCGTGAGCTGGCCATCCAGTCCACGCGCGGCAGCAAGCAGGCCGGCCGTCGGCTTGTCGAACTTCGCACCCGGCATCAGGCAGACAACAATGCTTTTCACGAATCGACTCCAGTGTCCATGTCGCAGTTGATTGGATTGTGTAGAAACTCAAAACATGACAGGCAGCCGACTCAACCGGTTGGGCTGACTCCTATGCACTTTGGACAATGCTGGCGAGCCGCTTGGCAAATTCGTCGATCTTCTCATCGATGGAATCTCCTTCGATAAAGTCGCAATCCGACTTCTTCTCCGGGAGATACAGATCGACGACCTCCAGTGCTTCCCCGTTCGACTTAACTTCGTCGTCTGTCAGGCCGAGATCAGACAGTTTCCAGCTCGTCACCGACTTGCGGGCAGACATCATGATGTCGCGAGTCTTGGGGATGCGGGGGACGTTCTCTTCGCTGTTAGTGATGCTGACCACGAGCGGAAGGTGAGCCTCGACTTTTTCCCATCCAAGTTCGGTCTGTCGCCTCAAGGTGACGCCGTCACCAGCGGACTCGATGTGATCGACAAATGCGACATAGGGAAGTCCGAGTTGCTCGGCCAGCAGTCCGCCCGTTTGTCCGGCTCCCCAATCACCAGCCTCGCGACCGACCATGATGAGGTCAAATTCCCCCAGCTTTCTGATGGCAGCAGCCAGCACGAGTGCGGTTGTCGCAGAGTTGTGAGAGGTCGCTGGATCATCCTCAACGAGGCAGGCCTGATCGGCCTTCAATGCCAGTGCCTTTCGCAGTGAATCCTCAGCACTGGCTGGGCCGAACGTTAAAGCTGTGATCTCTCCCGGCGACCGTTCGCGAAGTTGCAGCGCTGTTTCCAGGGCATTCTCGCAAAAGATATTTGTGACCAGGTTGGCAGACCCCTGGATCGCCTGATGCGTCTCTCGATTGATCGTGAAGTCGCGTGGCGGGATCTCCGGGTCGAGAATCTGTTTCAGACAAACCAGTATCTTCACGAAAAAATCCGTTGATGTGAGTGTCAAGATCAGGGCGGGGAGGTCAGCAGTCGCGATGACCGACGATCAATTCTTAAGCAATGCTTTGTGCAGGAATGACGAGACCTGTTCGGCAATCTGTTCTGTCGAGAGTTCACGACTCGGCCTGTACCACCGCGGAATCCCTAGAATGGTCGTAAACATATTCAGGGCGGCGATGTCCGGGTCAAGGTCGTTGAGTCGTCCCTGCGCCTTCAACTCATGCAGAGTACTGCGGGTGAGATCCAGGAAGGCCCGTTTCCGCTCGATGATCTCTTCCCGTTGTTCCGGCGAAAGCGCATTCATCTCTTCGGAAAGAATGGCAATGGAACCTCCACCATCGGCAACAGTCATGATGTGACAATGGATGATCATGCGGAGACGTTCTTCCGCGTTTATGATCACACTGCATTTCCGGGCATTGTCCTCGACCAGCGACATCGCATAATCGATGATTCGGTACAACAAGTCCTGCTTCCCGGTTGTGTAGTAGTACAACCCGGCTTTGGTGAGGTTGCAGGCTGCAGCGATATCATTCATGCTCGCTGCGTCATAGCCTTTCTCGCAGATGACCCGTGCTGCCGTGAGACAAATCTCTGCTGTTCGATCTTCAGCAGTCGTACTGTTTGCCGTCTTGCGGACGGGACTGGTGACTTGTGCGGACACGTCTAGGCTCCCACTGTCTTGAGTCTTAAATCTTTACGTAACATGGGTAGTTCGACGACGGATTACAATTCTTAGCATGCGCACCGTTGTACTTTACCGACCGTACGGTAGAGTGTCAATCTGAGACTTCAAAAGATACCACAATCTGCCATCTACCGGCTCAGAAATCAATTCGATTGGTATAGAAGCTTTCATTGATTGGACGATTGATTTCTCTCATCGCTGCAGAGCAATTTTCATGAGTCGATTAATCATGATCCGTCACGGACAGGCGTCTTTCCTTGAGGATGATTACGACGTTCTCAGCCCTCGCGGGGAAGAACAGGCGACCCGGCTTGGCCAACATTGGTGCGAGACTGGTCTGCGAGTGGACGAAGTTTACACGGGACCACGTCTCAGACAAAGGCGGACTGCTGAACTTGTTGGAGAGTGTTATCGATTGACTGGCAGGAGTTGGCCTGAATCGGTCGAGCTTGCGGCCTGGGACGAGCATCAGGTTGACCGGCTGATCGTCGAGCATGGATCGAACTTGGTCGATCTGTACCCGGAGATGGAACCGCTCATGGTTGCTGCCCGATCTGAAGGTTCACATGCCGAGCGAGCCCGACGCTTTCAACGATTGTTCGAGGCCGTTGCCAGTCGCTGGGTGGCCGGTGATCTTCTTCCGGGTAATACCGAGACTTGGGAAGATTTCCGAAGCCGGGTGAGGGAGTCCCTGAGATCCATCGTCGAAAAGCAAGGGCACGGTCGAACAGTGGCGGTCTTCACATCGGTGGGACCGGTGACTGTCGCACTTCAGCAGGCGATGGGCTGTGATGACCAGATCGCTCTGACAACAGGCTGGCGTGTCTGGAACTGCTCGCTCACAGAGTTTGCGTTTTCCGGCAGCCGCTTTACACTCGACCGTTTCAATGCACTTCCCCATCTGCCCAATCCCGACACGTGGACGTATCGGTGACGTATTCCTCTCACACGCAGGTGACACATGGATTTCACCATTCCTGATTCAACCCGTGACCTGCTCAGTCGAATTCGCGAGTTCGTGAGAACTGAGGTCTATCCGATCGAATTGATGGCGCGGGGCACTCCCTTCCGCGATCTGCTCCCTGTGTTTGCAGAGAAGCGGCAGAAGGTCCGAGACATGGGACTCTGGACGCCGCAAATCCCCAAAGAGTACGGCGGGGTCGGCCTCAGCTTCCTGGAACATGGCATGGTCAGCGAGGAACTGGCACGCAGTCCCTACGGGCACTTCTGCTTCAACTGCCAGGCACCCGATGCGGGCAATATGGAAATCCTCATTGAGTACGGAACTGACGAGCAGAAAGAGAGGTGGCTAAAGCCGTTGGTCGCTGGTGAGATTCGCAGTTGTTTTTCGATGACCGAGCCGGACTGTCCCGGGTCGAATCCTGTGTGGATGAACACGACGGCTGTCCGTGACGGCGATGAGTATGTCATCAATGGGCATAAGTGGTTCACATCGTCAGCCGATGGGGCTGCGTTTGCGATCGTGATGGCGACCACAAACCCCGATGCTCCGGCTCATGGACGGGCCAGTCAGATCATCGTGCCGACGGACACGCCCGGGTTCCAACTCGTCCGCAACATTTCCTGCATGGGGCATGAAGGAAGCGACTGGGACACACATTGCGAGGTGAAGTATGTGAACTGCCGCGTGCCTGTCGAGAATCTCCTGGGTGAGGAAGGAGCCGGATTTACCATTGCCCAGTCGCGTCTCGGTCCAGGACGAATTCATCACTGCATGAGATGGATTGGCATCGCAGAGCGATCACTCGATCTGATGTGTCAGCGGGCTGCGTCACGAGAAGTTGCACCGGGTGTTCCTCTGGGAACGAAGCAGACTATTCAGAATTGGATCGCCGAGAGTCGTGCAGCCATCAATGCTGCTCGACTGATGGTCCTTCACGCGGGTTGGAAGATCGATCAGGTGGGAAGTCGCGAAGCTCGTGTCGAGATCTCCGCCATCAAGTTTTATGTGGCAGACGTCATGCTCACGGTGATCGACAAGTCCCTGCAGGCACATGGAGCGTTGGGGATCAGCGACGACACGATCCTCGCACACTTCTACCGCAACGAGCGTGCTGCTCGGATTTACGACGGCCCCGATGAGGTTCACAAAGGCGTGATTGCCCGACAGATGCTCAAACAGTACGGCATCGATCCCAGGAGATGACCTGACAAGAATGAGCCAAACTCATGACCATCTCGATTGATCAACCCCGAGTGATCCGCAAGGGAGAGGAACTCGACACGGCTGCTCTGGAGAACTATCTCCTCGCCGAGTTGCCGGGTGCCAGCGGTCCGTTGTCTGTCGAGCAGTTTCCAAGCGGATTCTCCAACTTGACGTACCTCATCCGCTTGGGAGATCAGGAACTGGTCCTCAGGCGACCGCCGTTCGGCAATCAGGTCAAGTCGGCCCACGACATGAGCCGGGAGTACCGCGTATTGTCACGGTTATGTGAGGTCTATCCCCCTGCCCCGCGGCCGCTGGTGTTTTGCCAGGATCATGACGTCATTGGAGACGACTTCTACGTGATGGAACGACGCAAGGGAGTCATCCTGCGTCAATCGAATGCACCTTCGGAACTGACGAACAATCCTGATCTCGTCCACCGCCTGTGTGAGTCCTTCATCGACAACCTCGCCGATCTCCACTTGCTTGACTACACCGCGGCCGGGCTGGGTGATCTTGGGAAACCCGTCGGATATGTCGAGCGTCAGGTGACCGGATGGGCTCGTCGCTACGAGAAATCCCGGACTGATCACTACGCAGATGTTGAACGCCTGAGTACCTGGCTCGTCGAGAATCTGCCAGGCGATGGCGGTGCGGTCCTCGTCCACAACGATTACAAGTACGACAATCTGGTTCTCGCCCCGAACGATCTCACACGCATCGACGCAGTCCTCGACTGGGAGATGGCGACGATCGGCGATCCGCTCTCGGACCTTGGCACCACACTCGCCTACTGGACCGAAGCGAGCGACCCGCCGCTGAGCAGGATGATCAACTTCGGTCCAACCACCATTCCCGGCAGCTTCACTCGCCGGGAACTGGTCGATCGCTATGCTGACAGGACAGGGCTCGACGTTTCCAACATACAATACTTTTATGTTTTCGGCCTGTTCAAACTGGCCGTCATCCTGCAACAGATCTACGCCCGCTATCATCACGGACATACCCAGGACGAGCGTTTCGCCCATCTGAACGAAACGGTGGCTTCGCTTGGGACTAGAGGCATGGATGTGGTGAATTCGGGTACACTATGACCCAAAGAACCAGTTGAAGCGGGTAACACGGGTTGTCCCAACCCGTGTCGCGCAGCGACGAGAAGCATTCCTGAAGACGCACAGTTCCCCTGACCGGTCGTTCTTACGCATGCTTCTGGCCGCTGACGCGGCACCGGTTGAGGGCAACCAGTGCTACCCAACTGAAATCACATTTCCTGGCATGAAACACAGGAGACATTCATGAGCGATAGCACTCTCAAGGGCAAGACCCTGTTCATCACTGGCGCCAGTCGAGGGATCGGGAAGGCGATTGCTTTGAGGGCCGCTCGGGACGGAGCGAATGTGGCGATCGCAGCCAAGACTGTCGAACCGCACCCGAAACTCCCCGGCACCATCCACACGGCTGTCGAGGAGATTGAAGCCGCGGGAGGCAAAGGACTCGCGGTGCAGACGGACATCCGCTACGAGGAGCAGGTGGAGGCAGCCGTTGAAAAAACCGCAGAGACGTTCGGAGGCATCGACATTCTGGTGAACAACGCGAGTGCCATCTTTCTCGCGGGCACTCTCGAAACACCCATGAAGCGATACGACCTCATGCACTCGGTTAACGTGCGCGGGACGTACCTCTGCTCACAAAAATGCATTCCGTACCTTCTCAAGGCCGACAACCCGCACGTGTTGAACCTGTCGCCGCCGCTCAACATGGAAGCCCGGTGGTTCGCCGGTCACGTGGCCTACACGATGGCCAAGTTCGGTATGAGCGAATGTGTGCTTGGGATGGCTGCTGAGTTCAAGGATCGGGGGATCGCCTTCAATGCCCTGTGGCCGCGCACGACCATTGCGACCGCCGCCGTTCAGAATCTCCTTGGGGGAGACGAGATGGTTCGGCGCTCACGAAAGCCCGACATCATGGGAGACGCAGCCCATGCGATCCTCACTCGCGACAGCAAGACCTGTACGGGCAATTTCTTCGTCGACGAAGACCTTCTCAAAGAGGAAGGCGTGACCGACTTCGACCAGTACGCCATTACTCCCGGAACCAAACTGATGCCGGACTTCTTCGTGTGATGGCTCGCAGGAGGCCGAGGCCGTTCGACAATAGGCGACGATCGATCAGGATTCAGAATGTAAGTCGAATGTTCGAGGCGATTGAGCTGTACGCGTCTGCACCAATGGTACTTTCGAGTCGATTTCGCTCATACTCAAATCATCTCCGCCTGCAAATTGGTCATCCGTTCGGGTGTTCAGTTGATAACAAACATTATTGCTCCAAGACAATTCCCGATCGTTGGCTCAATGTACTTCGGGCTGATCCGCTGTTTGTATCGCGTCGAAGTTTCACGAGGTGCAGCTACTCACAAAGAGTGATGTCAGTGAGGTTGCTTGCAAATGGTGGAGAATCGTTGAGAATGATGCGAAGTCGATCGCGTTGAGGTCTCACATCATCGTTCCTGCCAACTCTTAACGGATGTTATTGAGTTGGTTTTAATGAAGGGGAGTATTGCGATGGCGTACAGGATTCAGCAGCTCAAGCTCGGAGGAATTCTTGATCAGGCGGTCGCAATCACGAAGGATCACTTCGGACTGCTGTTTTCGATCATGGTGCTATTATTCATTCCTGCGAATCTCATCGCTGGGTATGCACAAATCGCCTTGCTTCCTCCCAGGCCCACGTTTGGATCGCCGCCCGAGGTGATCCAGGCCTATAACGAGGCCGCCTTCCGTGCCTTTCCGGTTACGATGGGGATCACCTTACTGCTCCTCTTCGTGGTCATGCCCTTGACGAACGCAGCGGTCATTAACGCGGTCGCCCGGCTGTATCTTGGTCAGCAGACGACAGCCGTTGAATCGATCAAGTACGGATTGTCCCGTCTGATGCCGCTGATCTGGACGTCGATTCTGATGGGACTGGCCATCATGGGCGGGCTGATCCTGCTGATTATTCCGGGCATTCTCTTAGCGTTCTGGTTCTCACTGTCGACACATGTGGTGGTGATCGAAGGAATCAGTGGCGGCGCGGCGCTCAAACGCAGCAAAGAACTCGTCCGTCCCAATATGGGGACGATGATTGTGCTGGGATTGTTACTCGGCGGCATCAACTTTGGTGTCGGTCTGGCTGTCGGAATAATTCCGCAACCCTATCTCCAATTACTGGTGCATCAAGTCGTCATCGGCATTATGACAATTTTTGGGACCGCTGCATTCGTCGTCTTCTACTTCTCCTGCCGCTGCGGTGTGGAAAACTTTGATCTGCAGTATCTCGCAGAATCGATCGGTGCCGAAGCAAACCTTGATGAAGGTCAAAAGGACGAGGAGTGGTAATTGCTGCCATCCGGTGTGGAGCCAGGCATCAAGTATCGGATCCATCTATGGCAGTCAGACAAAGTGAGAAGACAAGTGGAAGTGGGGCGTATGCCAGATCCACACGATCCGTCGATGAGCCCGCAGCAAACGTCGCAATCGCCTTTGCCTCGATCCCAACATCCGATGAGATTCGGCGTAAAGCGGCCGAAGTTGTGTCGAGGCCAGAGTACCATTTGGATCAGGGACTCCACGAAGGAACGGATTCTCTGTGGTTGACGATCATCACGTGGATTCTCAAACCGTTTGTCTGGTTGTTTGAGGCCCTTGATGGATTGCCGGTGGCTTTGCGTGTGCTGGTGATTGTCGTTCTGGGTCTGGTGGCAATTGCGCTGATCTTTCACATCATCTGGTCGCTGGTTGCTTCAATCCGACAGTCGCCCGGACGCGAGCGTCTGGCGCCTCTCGATCGTGAATCACTGGTTGATCCACTGGTCCTCGAAGCAGCTGCCCGGAAGGCAGAAGCTGACGGCGAATATCTGGAGTCCGTTCGGTTGCTCTTTCGAGCGGCCCTGCGACGGATCGAATTGGCTGAGGACAAAAAACTGCGAGTGGGGATCACAAATCGGGAGTTACTCCGCCGCTATCGGCAGTCTCCATTGAGTGAACCGCTGCAGCTGTTTGTCGAGATGATCGATCGGAAATGGTACGGCGGAGAGACCTGCGAATCGGCGGACGCGCTGCACTGCCGCGAGAGCTATGGTCAGATTCAGACACTGACGCAGGGAGGGCCCCGTGCTCTCAGTGCGTAATGTCATCCTGGCGGCATCACTGCTGCTGATTGTTTCGCTGTTGGCGTCTGTCCTGACGATGCTCCAGACACCCGATTCGGGAGGGTTGGGGAACGACACCTTCGGCACACGCGGTCAGGGATACCGAGGTCTGTTTGAGATCCTGGATGAACTCGGCGCGGAGACCTCGCGAAGCCTTGCTCCTCCAGACGGCTCCTCGCTCGGCGATGAGACGTTCGTCCTGCTGGGGCCGAACCCGCAGCTCGCCGGTTTCGAGCCGTCGTATCTTCACCGCCTCAATGCTTGGATCGATCAGGGCGGACGTCTTGTGGTGGCTCCGAGAGATTTCGATTTGATGTCGGGGGCAAGTCTGATGAATCTGGATGAACTCCCACCAACTGTCCTGGAATCACTGGGTCTGACACAGGTGCAGCTGAGTTATGCCGGATCAACTCCGCATGAAAATCGGAGGCCAAACTTCGAGCGGGATCGGAGTGCCGAAGCAGTCGCCCGTGAGATTTTCGAAGACCTGACGGGGCCGCCTCCTGCATTGATAGAGGTGTCCGTCGAAGTGGACGACGAACTGGCTCCTCACATTGGAAACGTCACACGACTGCAAATTCCTGAGGAGTCTCTGGCCACATTGATCATCGGCGAGGAGACCGAATCGGAAGAGCAGGACGGTGTGTCATCCGCTGACAGAGAAGATCCGCCAGTTGCTGCCGGACGACTCTTCTGGACAGACGAAGACAACGAGCAGCACACGCTGGTGGCGCGATTTGTTCACGGTAAGGGGGAGATCATCGTCGTTTCCGATCCGCAGTTGTTCGCCAACCGACTGATCGCAGGAGCCGACAACAGCATTCTGGCAGTCAACTTGCTCTCTCCAGACGGTCGCCCGGTAAGCTTCGATGAGTTCTATCATGGCCTCGGAGTCCGAGGGAGCCCGCTGTATCTGTTGACCCGGATGTCCTATGCAACGGTCACGCTGGGGTTGCTTTTCTTTCTGGGAGTCTGGACGTGGCGCGAAGCGGTCTTTCTGGGGCCGCCCCTCGCCGATACAGAAGCGAGCAGACGTGACATCTCCGAGTACATCGACGCCATGGGACGTTTCTTTTCCGTGGGGAGCAGCGGTCGTGGACGACTGGTGGAGCAGGTGCGCGATGGAGTGCTGCGGCAGATCAGCAATGAAGCAGGCTTGCCTCCCGATGCGGGGGACGTCGAACACATCGCCTCCGTCATTGCCCGTC
>JAGQQG010000136.1 GCA_020426325.1 Planctomycetaceae bacterium
GTCGAAGACGGAAGCCAGTTGATCGAGCTTCTGCTCGAGTTCCTGCTCACGACGATTCAACTCCGCAACCTGCTCCTGATGATCGACTGACTGTTGCTCGTCGATGGCCTCCCGCGTCGCCTGTCTCAGCGTGTCGGTCGTGTCCTGATCCTGTTGGACGTTCTCCCGGATGCCTGCGAGCAAGTCCCGCAGGAGTTGCTGCTTTTGGGCCAGCTCCGACTTCTCGACCGACTCCGCCTTGGAACTGACACGCACGAGCCGAGGCGATGTCCACGCTTCCTGCTGTCCGGGGACCGGTCGACCATCGACGGCACGTGCTTTGACGGCGAGCAGGTCTCCCTCCTGAAGTTCATATTGCGACAGATCGACCGAAAACGTGTGCCTGACCTCAGCATGCCCCAACCCGGCCGCGTCGGCAATGACCGGCGTGAGTGGCTGACTTCGCTGGACGACCTCCGCATGCAACTCCAGCTCGGCAACCCCCACGTCATCTTCAGCGACGACCGTCAGGGGCAACTGCCCGGTCGGCTGCACCTCGATTGTCGCATTCGCAGTCACCGCCAATCGATCTTCATCGGCCCATTCGATGAGAGGAGGTGCATCCGCAAGCACCCACAATTCCCACGGATCCCGCTGCGGATTCGAGACGCCATGTTCATCGAGAAGACGTATGACGAACGGTCCGCCGTGCTCAGCGGTCAGAGCGAGCGTCGCCGATCGTCCGTCCTCACTCAGCGTGCAGGGGAGAGAAGCAGGCTCATCAGTATCATTCGCATCATCCGGAGAGTGCGCGTCGGTCTGCCACACGAGTTCTGCACTCTCGACCGGCTTGGTGAAATCGATTGTGAAGTCGAGCACGCTCCGTTCAAACACGTCAATGGGACCGATCGGTCCCTCGACAGATCGAGCGGGCAAACGAGTGTAAGCAGGGGGCTCGATCTCGATGAACAGTCGCTCGATGTCGGGTGCCTCGACGACGTCGATGTGAAAACTTCGCGTATGGGCACTCCCGGCTGAGACGTCGTAATCGATTGATGTCAGGACGTCGGGCAACGTGGCGACGTATGCGTGGGCAGACGCGTCGAACTCCATCCGGCGTTCATCCGCTTCGCCGTCCGCGTTTTGCCAATGTAGCCACGCATATTCCGGAAGCGTTCCGGCGACAAGCCGCCATCGAGGTTCCGCAGTGATCGTGACATCCGTTCCCCGTGCGACGGTGCGGTCCCCGTTTTCGATGACCAGAAACAGATTCGAAGCCCGTTCGACGTTCTTCCAGGGACTGAAGTAGCGGGTCAGCAGCAGTCCGTACCCCTCACGAGAAAGACCGAGAGGTGCGAGCAACAGCAACAACGTCAAGCCGCCAATGCCGAGCCAACGCATGGCCGACGATGACTCCGCTGCACCGGCGAAGTCCACTTTGTCCGTACGTCGGATGACATCCCGCATCAGTCGCCGTCGCATGACGGTCGACCCGCGATGCGACTCCTGAACGGCCGGGTCCGACAACTCGACCGCTGCTTCGACACGCTCACCCAGTTCGGGATACGCTGTGTCCACAATTGCCGCCAGCTCAGCATCGGAGATGCGACGAAACAGAGGCACAATTACCGCCCACAGCAGCGTCACGAGGGACGCAGCCAGCATCCCCAGCAGCAGAGCTGTCCGCGTCGTCCCTCCAACGCCCCACAACCAGTCGATCAGCAGCCCGACAGCGACCCCAGTTCCCGCAACGGCTACCACAAGTCCCACTCCACGCATGACGGCCAAGCCACGCACGCGCCAGTCCAGCCGTCGCAAGCGATCGACCAGTTCATCCGGCAACAGTGAGGTTTCGGATTCCGTCATGTCACATATTCTACCATCAGACATACCGAAGTGGGATGAATGTCTCAGCAACGCATCAGAGCCGCGCCGGTCAAGAAGCCGCGGCTCACCCGCCTACAACAAACTCAGTCACTGTCCGACCGGTTTCGTAGCCGCACAGTCCAACCCCACAGACAGACCCCGCCAATAAATCCAATAACGTAAGCCGTGTTGTGTGCCCACAGGTCTGTCAGGAAATCGGCGTGTATTTCAGCAGGAATCCTCGATGACCAAGGCTCAAACAGCTTGATTCGATCAGTCGTCGCCAGCCGATACGCGGTGGCTCCCATGATAATCGAGCTGATTCCCATCACCGTCAGCGTGAGGCCGATCGGCTTGAGAAGCTGTCTCGCGCTGACCTTCGGCGGCTTACCCCATCTCGCAAAGCAGGCAAGAGGGACTCCCAGACCGAGCCCCATCCACCACGTGGCAACAACTCCCCAATAAGTGGCCAACGCCGTCGGCGACTCACCTACCCAGGCAATGCGGGGATGAAAAACTGTGAAGTATTCGACACAAATCCGAGTCGTGACGTTGTCGTGAACGATGCCATAACTCACAGCGGCAAGGACCGACAGCACGACGATCTTCAGCCCTTCATTCATGGTCGATCCCTTCCGTCGCTGTAAAGCCACATGGTTGATACGCTGTGTTCAACTGTCAAGCTGTCTCAACTCTTCGTTGATTTCAAACTGCTAACACTTAAATACGATTCGACATGTCTCTCCGTTGGTTACTCCTCATTTTCGTGATTGCCATCGGTCTGACGGTGTTGTTCTGGGCACCGTTGTGGCAGGGGGGCGGGTTGATCGGCGGGGATTTGTATCCCTATTTCTTCCCGCAGAAGGCTCTGTATGCGGAACAGATCGCGGATGGCGAGAGCCATCTGTGGAACAATCTCGTTGGGTTCGGCTACCCGCAACTGGCTGAGAGTCAAACGGGTGTGTACTACCCGCCTAATCCGTTGCTGTACCGCGTCCTCAGCGTGAATGATGCCTACAACGTCTGCCAGATCGGCCATTACGTGCTGGCGTTTGTGTTCACCTGGCTGCTCATGCGACGGCTCGACCTGTCGCCGTTGGGGGCCGTGCTGGGGGCGATTGTGTTCGTGTACGGCTGGTTCCCGCCACGGATCTGCCTCGAATGGGCCATCATCGGCGGGGTGTACTTGCCGTTGAGCCTTTGGTGTGTCGAGTCGTTTCTGCAGACCAGCCGGCGCGGCTGGCTGCTCGTGATGGCCATGGTGATGGGAGTGCACCTGCTGGCGGGGCACTTCAACCTGGCGTTTATCACGCAGCTGACGGTGCTGGGATACGTTCTGTTGCGAGTGCTGATGAGTTGGGAGTCACTTGCAGGGTCCGTGCGAAACCGCAATCCATTGTTCGTGATCCTCCCGGTGATGCTGGCCATCGCTGGCGGTTTCGCACTGGCCTCCGTCCAACTCCTCCCGACATGGGAACTCAAGCAACTCAGCCAGCGGGAAGACATTGGAGCCTATCACGATCCGGGGTACGGCCACCTGCCCCCCTGGTATCTTTCACAAGTTGTTGCCCCCTGGATGTGGTACTCGGCGGAAACCGATCCGGATCAGGCCCTGAGTTCGATCAAATCGTTCTCGATCGCCTCCGCCACGAACAAGGCGGAGGCCCATCTCTACTTCGGCATGGTGCCGCTGGCGTTGATTCTCTATCGCCTGGCCCTGGTCTACCTTGGACACTCGCTCGATCGCAGGCAGCTCAGCCTATTGCTGTTGGGCTTCGCTGCGGTGATCTACTCGACCGGGTGGCTGCTCCCCATCACACGTCACCTCCCTGGGTTCAGCTTCTTCATGGGGCCGGGTCGATACGGCATCGTGACGACGCTCGCAGCAAGCGTCCTCACTGGAGCGGGTTTGGATGAATTCCTGGCTCGTCGACCGGGAAGCGTGAAGACCATCGTGACAGCGGTGGTGCTGGTGCTCACGCTTTTTGATTTGCATTGGGTCAGCCGTGCTGTGACGTATGCGGTGATGATCCCCGACCCGCCGATCAACCATCGGCACGAAAGTGAGATCGGACGTATCTTCACCGATTACGAATCCGCCGAATCGCAAGCTCGACCAGTCCGCGTGTGGGCTCCCTTCGCGAACGTGCTAACAATGCTCAACGTCTCCGCCTATCCCACGTACCTTGGTCTCGGACCGTACCAGTACTTCGACAACGACCTGATGATGCCCAAGGCGACGGACGACATGTCCCCGTCCGAACTGAAGCAGACTCGCGAAGCGCAGCTACAGTGGCTGCACGATGGGTCTTTCACCCACATCCTCCGCACGGAACCCCTCAATCTGAACGAATGGCCGGATGTGCGCCTCGTCTGGCAGGGCTTCGATCGGTTCCTCAACCCGGTCTTCGGCCGCCGCGAGCCAATGTACCTCTATGAACTGGCTGACTCGTTGCCGCGAATCCACACCGAACCCGCAACAGAGGAGCGAGTCGATTTCGAAACTACGGGTGATCGCATGTCCGCATCTCTGCCTTCGACCAATGGCGGCGAGCTGGTGTGGACGGATCTCGCCTATCCGGGATGGATGGCCACAATCGAGAACTCGGAGACGGTCATTTCATCAGAAACACGGGACGGCTTGTTCCGCACCGTCGATGTGCCAACGGGGATGACGAGCGTCAGGTGGGACTATGAATCGTCCCCCTATCGCATCGGTGCCATCCTCTCGGCACTGGCTCTTACGGCTTGGATGGTGTGTGCTGTCTGGCTGTGGCATCGCCGAACAAACGGTGCATCACCACCAGAGTGAGCGTCACTCCCACAACAACGGCTGCTAACCAAGGCATCACATGCACCGGTTCGACCGCGTAGTGAGTGACTGTTTGCGGGTCGGTCGTGCCGTGTCCCGGATGGGCGAGCACGGGGGCCGCTGACAGAGCGCAGGAAAGCAAGGCAAACGTCGTCAGAATCCGTGAAAACATGCAGTCAATCCTGTTTGATGATATTCGGGAGGGCGAAGCTCCAGCTGAGCTGCGCCGTGAGGGTTATCGTGGTTCGAAGTGAAAAGTATTCCTTGCGGGGGTCGGCTTCCGCATGCTCCTTGTCTTATTGAAAATTCAAACTCCGCTGGCCTCTCGGCAGGAGCCTCGCCCTCCCAGGTGAGTTTTTATTTGACCATGAGTTGGCTGGCGAAGTTCTCCAGCAATTTGAGGCCGTATGTCTGACTCTTCTCCGGGTGGAACTGGGTGGCCACCATTTGTCCTTTCGCGATGGCGGAGACGAACTCGCCACCGTGATTGGTGCGGCAGGCGATAACCGACTCATCCTGCGGCACGACATGATAGCTATGCACGAAGTAGAAGTGCGAGCCTTCCGGGATGTCCGCGAACACCGGCAGCTGCTGAGTATACGTGATTTCGTTCCACCCCATGTGCGGAATCCGCAGGCCCGGTTGTGACTCGAAGCGGACGACCTCACCCGGGACGATGCCCAGTCCTTCGTACTCGCCATCCTCGAAGCTCACATCGAACAGCAGTTGCAGTCCGAGACAAATACCCAGAAACGGCTTGTCGGCAGCAATGTGCTCCTCGATCGCCCCGACCAGATCGTGCTGTCTCAAGGCTGCGATCGCATCACGAAACGCTCCGACGCCCGGCAGGACCATGGCAGCCGCATCGTGCAGCTCCTGCGGACGGTCACAGATCTTCGCCTCGACCCCCAGCCGTTCAAACGCCTTCTGCACACTGCGAAGGTTACCCATTCCGTAATCGACGATGTGAATCATGTTGAGTTGAGGGTTGAGAGTCGAGGGTTGAGAGTGAAGGAGTTGTGGCTCCCATGAATGTTGTGGCTCCCATGAATAGCGTTCAACTTCACTCCATTCTCAATTCGCCATTCTCCATTGTTCAACCACAGAGTGAGTGACACACCCGACCGACGCAGGTTCGTTCACAGCGGCGGATGACGCCAGCGGTTTGTGTGGATCTGACCGCGTCCGCTGAGGATACCGGGCCACTGAGGACCTCGCCACTGTCCCCACTGGAGGTCGTTCTTTTCGCCGTCCTGAAACTGATTCTGATCGGCTCCCGACCATTCACCAGCAGACTCCGACGGGACGAGTTCGTAGCCGAGCACCCATTTGATACCCTGAATCAGAACCAGCAGCGAGAACATCCCAACGGCCATCATGACCGCAATCGGCACAATCAGGACCCCAATCGAGAACACCCGCTCGAACGGGGGCCAGACGAATTTCCAGCCGAAGAGCACGGCCAGCGTCCCCATGCTGAGGTAGGGACCGTAAGGGATCTCTCGACGCCAGCCGCTGAAGGCCAGCATCAGGACAACTACACACGCGAACAGGGGAGCCAGAAAAAAAGCCATGACGGTCGGCTGCCAGCCCAGAAAACTGCCCACCATCGCCATCAACACCACATCGCCGAACCCCATTGCCTCACGCCGCAGCACGGTGTGGCCGATGATCCGCATTGCCCAGACAACGCCTCCCCCGACGAGCAGCCCGACGATACTTGTAACAAGCCCATGTACATGCGGATGGGCGATGATCCATTCGGGCAAAGCGGGTCCGCTCAATAGAGGATCGAGCCATTCCGGGAACATCCAGGCCCAGCTTGGTTCTACATCGCGAACAATCTGGATGTCGTGGATCAGTCGGGGCGACTGGAACCAGACGGGCACGAGGTAGACCTGTCCCAGCAGACTGCCGATCAAACCCACCGCCATCGCTGGCAACGTCACGCCGTCGGGAATGATCCAGAGATCGAAGTCGATGAACGTCGCAACCAGCAGGGCTTCAGCCAGCACGAGATGATAGAAGTATCGCCAATGGACGACCGCGTCGGGCGACAACCATGCTGACCCGATGATGCCCTGAGGCCCATCGGGCGCGTAGACTCCGCTGTCCTGAATGGTCGTCCCCCAGGCATGGGGAACTTCCAGCCAGTAGAGCGCCACCCAGAGCAGACCGTTGAGCAATTCAATCGCAGGATACCGGGGGGAGATCCACATTCGACAGTCCCGACAGCGCCCGCCGAGTTTGAGCCAGCCGAGAATCGGGACGTTATCCTTCCAGCGAATCTGGGAGCGACAACGCGGACAGGCTGACGGTGAACCGGCCAATCCCTTCAGCGACGCCCAGAGTTTGTCGTGTTGCGGTATTCGATAGATACAGACATTGAGGAAGCTGCCGACGACCGCGCCCAGCACAAACAGATAGCCGTACACGATCCAGACAGGCAGGTCGAACGCGGTCACCCGGCCGCTCCTTCCCGGAGCATCGGTTGCAGTTCCGTTATGATCTCGTCCACAAGTGTGTCCACATTTTTCTCCTCGGTGGAGATGATAATGTCTGCACACTCGCGGTACAGCGGCTCGCGAATTGCCAGCACATCTTCGACCTCCCGCCGTCCGCCATCTCGGGTCAGATTCGGTCGCCTGTCCGCCGTTGTAGCATCGCCGTGAATACGCGAGAGAATCGTGTCGATCGATGCGGTCAGCCAGATCACGGGTCCCGCAGATCGCATGTCACGTCGCGTGTCCTGGTTGAGGATCGCCCCTCCGCCAGCTGCGATAATCAGTTTGTCACGCCCCAACAACGATTGCATGACCGTGCGTTCGTGCTGGCGAAAGACGTCTTCCCCGTCCTCCGCGAAGATCTCCCGAATCGACTTGCCGACGTTCGCCTCGATGACCGCATCCGCATCGAGCCATTCCCACCCCAGCCGTGAAGCCAGGGGCGCAGCAACGGTCGACTTCCCCGTCCCCCGATAACCAATCAGTGTGATGACCATAAATCCCGTCGTCCACTGAAACTTAATTCAATCGCACGGGAGAGATGGCGCGACGCAGGGTTTCCCGCATGAAGTCGACCGGGGCGGGCTGATGCACGAAACAGTCGAATTGTTCAGCGGCCTGCAGGACGAACATCTCCAGCCCGCTGAGCGTGTAGCACTCATGCTCGCGAGCCTCCTTGAGCAGCAGCGTGTTCTCAGGATTGTAGATTGTATCAAACACCAGCATCCCGTCTCGCAACCAGTTCTGAGCGAAAGGCGTCTCATCCACATTGGGGAACATGCCGACCGGAGTGCAATTGATGAGGATGTCGGCATGCACCGACCCCCGGTTTTCCCAGTTGGTGTGGTGACAGTTGAGTGCTTCCGCCAATGCCTTGCCACGTTTGTTGGACCGGTTGGCAATCGTGAGCCCGGCTCCGGAACGAACCACTGCCAGTCCAATCGCCTTGGCGACACCTCCCGCTCCGAGCATCAGCACCTGTTTGCCGGCAAGCTGCGGATCATTCGGGTTCTTCAGTTTGAGCGCCTCCTTCAAGGCCTTCAGTGCTGCGGGGTAATCCGTGTTCGTCGCAAACCACTTCCCCCGGTCATTGCGGTGAAGCGTATTCGCTGCTCCACAGTCCTCGACGGACTGATGGTGATAGCGCGTGTATTCCAGCACCTGCTCCTTGTGAGGAATCGTGACGCTGTAACCTTCGATGTCCAGCTTCTCGAACTCCTTGAGCGTTGGGAGCAACACGTCGCTCGGCACACGCAGGGGAAGGTAAACCGCATTGATCCCTTCATGACGCAGGGCCGCATTATGCAGGATCGGGCTGTAACTGTGACCGACGGGATCACCCAGAACGCCGAACACGCGCGTGTCCTCATTGACCTCGTCGTAATGGTAGATGTCCCGCATGTCCTCGAAGGACAGCTGACCGGGAGCCAGTACCCGCTCGCTACTGAACGTCGCATACGTCCACGGCGAACCGTACTTGCCGCAGAGAATACGGCTGGGAACACCCATCTCACCCATGCAGAAAGCGATCGTCGGAATCTCAGCCTCAGCCACAAGCGACAGCAGACGGATGTTGTCCTCCGGCGTGTTCGCCATGGTGGCGAGCTTGAGATAGTCCGCGTCCTGCTTTTCCATCGCAGCATAGATGTCATCCAGATCGACGGGCGTCTCCTTGAAGTTGTGGTAGCTGATGATCCGCTTCGTCTCGCCGTATCGCGGAACCTGCTCAGCGATGTCGATTTCAAGATCGACATACTCAGCACCCAGCACAATCGCCTGGCGCAACAACGTCTGTCGTTGTTCCTCGGTGCCCCTCCACTTGCCGACCTCTTCCGGTCGGCGGCAGGTCACAATGACCGGTGTCGGTCGCTCGGTGAGCAGACGCTGCAACTCGGGCATCCGTTTCAGCCAGTCCAGCCTGAGTTCGACCAGCTGCGCACCATTCTCCGCGAGCGATTCGTGCTCGGCGACCATCATCGAATGCCGGGTTCGTCCCAGGGTGACGCAAATCATCAGCGAAAACAGTGTTGAAGGCCAAGAAGAGTGAATTGGACCAGTGTAGCCGGTGAAGGGAAGCACACTCAATCGGGCCAAGGGGTCGAATGCACATTTCGCAAGAACACGAATCCTCCCAGCCGCGACATTCTGACGGAAAGAAAGACCCGGCACACGGTAAGTCCGGTCGACTCAAAGTCTCAACCGAGTCTGCCGAACTGACGGTCCAGTTCATCCCGGGAGAGTGTCAGGGCTGTCGGCCGGCCGTGCGGGCAGTGGTGGGCGTCGTCAATCAGATGTCGCTGAGCGAGCAGAGCATTGATCTCCTCTGCGGAGAGCCTCTGTCCTGCCTTGATCGCCGCTTTGCAGGACATCATATGCAGCAAGGAATCCAACAGATCGCGGCGAGAGGCATTCGAGCCTTGCTCGTCCAGCAGGTCGATCACGGACCGCACCAACTCCTCCGGCGTAGCCCGCCTGAGCAGCGTCGGCAGTCCGGAGAGTGCGACGGTCGTGCCGCCGAACTGATCAATCTGGACGCCCAGCTCGTGCAACAGTTCTGAGTGTTCGTCAAGCAGGGCAGCTTCGCGGGCACTCACTTCCACCGTGATGGGGACCAGCATCCGTTGCACTTCCACATTCTTCGCCAGCATCCTATTTCGCAGCCGCTCGTACATGATCCGCTCATGCAACGCATGCTGGTCGATGACCGTCAACCCGTGACTGGTCGCCACCACGAGATAACAGTCATGCATCTGCATGGCCCGCAACGCGACATCCTCCGATGCAGGCCGCTGCTCAGCATCACCCGTCTCGACGTGCACGATGTCTGAGGGGGGAGTGGCAATGTGGTCCGGTGGCAAAGTGGCAAAGGGACTTGTGTTGAGATCACTTTCACTCGATGCAAACGAGTCCAGCCCTGTCTCACTCAATGCTCGACTTTCGACATTCGACCCAGCCTCTCTCAACTCTGAACTCTCAACTCTCGACTGACCGCTACTCTGCCACTCCTCAACTCTGCTAGTCAACTCATCCTTCGCCCACGCGACGAGTTCCCGCTGCACCTGCTTTTGCCGAGCCGGATCGATGGCCGCTTGAGGTTTCGCAGCCCGTTGACCGACGCTCAATTGCGAATCCAGGTCCATCCCCAGAAAGCGATTTCGCACGGTCGAGAGCAGCAGTCGATACAACTGCTGAGCGTCACGGAACCGCACCTCGCTCTTCGTCGGATGCACGTTGACATCCACCTCGTCTGGCGAGAGTTCGAGGAACAGAAATGCAATAGGATGGCGTCCTACCATCAACAGTCCGCGAAAGGCCTCGCTCAATGCGTGTTGCAGCGATCGGTCCTGTATCCAGCGACCGTTCAGAAACAGATACTGCCCCTTGCGAGTGGCTTTACTCTGGCTTGGATGAGCGACATACCCCCACAGCCGCACGTCATTGTGTTCTGCGTCGACTTCGATCAGCTGTTCTGCCAGTTGGCGTCCGTAGAACATCTCCAGTCGTCCCCCCAGTCCCTGAGCTGCGGGCAGGTCGTACACTGTCTTGTCATTGTGTCGCAGCCGCATGTGCAACTGCGGATGAGCCAGTGCCACGCGGGTGAACTGCTCAGCGATGTGACCGAACTCCGTTGATTGTGTCTTGAGAAACTTTCTCCGGACGGGCGTGTTGAGGAACAGCTGTCGCACCTCGATCTGCGTTCCGACCGGGCAACCGCTGGGACGCGGCTCCGACCGCTCGCCTGCATCGACATTCAGCTCGTACCCCTCCAGTGATTCCGGCTGTCGTGACCGCATTCGCAGGCGGCTCACTTCCGCGATCGATGCCAACGCCTCTCCACGAAACCCCATCGTCTGCACGCGGAACAGATCGTCCGCTTCCCGCAGTTTGCTCGTCGCATGACTTGAAACCGCCAGCAGCAGATCGTCCGGATGAATTCCCTCGCCGTCGTCCGTGATGCGGATCAGTTCGCTGCCTCCCTGCTCGATATCGACATCGATCCGCGTCGCGAGGGCATCAACACTGTTTTCCAGCAGCTCCTTGACGACGTTCGCAGGCCGCTCAATCACCTCGCCGGCAGCGATCTTGTTGACCAGCGACGCCGAAAGCGGCTGAATGCGGGGTGCTGCCTCCATGTGTAACGTCATGACGTCCGTCCGAATGAGCTGCGACGGCACAACTGCAATTCGCCGTCCTTCAGAGTCAGGAATACACGTCAGCCGTCCTGATTGCAACAACACCGGTCAGCATTCAGAGCCGCACACGTCAGGAAGCGGCCGTTGTTATGCGTAGAATGAGGCATCGTCCAAAGCTTGGACCGGTAGCCGCTTCCTGACGGGCGCGGCTCTGAGGTTCGATTGATGGAGATCTCTTCGTCTACCAATCTGAAACGTCATCAACCAGTTGACGCGGAAATTCCGCATTCGACCGTGTACAATACCCTCATCGAGTTTCAAACGACAGCGGGACGAGCGAGAACGCCGGATGTCGGAAATCGACACAGTTGAGACTCTCGGACGGGCGACAGTCCCCAATGCAGCGATCCCGCCGCGCCCGCAGTGGTTGCCGGCTGAGCCAACGTCGGTGCCTCCGCGGCCCAAGTGGTTGTCGGAGCAATCAGTCTCCGAAGCTCCCGAGCCGACAAAAAAAGTCGCGACAGCCATCGATGTCGAGGATTCCGGACACACTCGACCGAGCGAATGGCGGCAGGACGCGACCGCCTTTCTCATCTCACTGATGCTCCACCTGATGGTGCTGCTGGTCCTCTGGCAGGTGTTTCGTTTCGTACTACAACCGTCTTCACGCGGATTCGTCATCACGAGTGAGATCGATACTGGAGACAACGGGGCGGAGTCGGACGTCCTGACATTAATTGACAGCGAGGTGCCGGAGACTCAGCCTGTCACAATTGCGGATACGACAACCGTCGATCCGGCTCCTCCAACGATTGGCAGCGAACCGCCGGGAGGAGCGCAGGCGACGAACACCGGCGGGGGAGGGGGGATCGGGTTCTTCGGCAGCCGTGCTGAAGCCAACTCGGTCGTATTCGTCGTCGACAAGTCAGGCAGTATGTCCAATGAAATGCGGATGGAGACGGCCAAAAATGAACTCGCAAGCGCACTGCGCCAGTTGGAGCCGCATCAGGAGTTCTACGTCATCTTCTATGACACACACATGGTGCCGATGCTTGCCCCTAAGTCGCCGCAGCGAATGCAACCGGCGACACGCCGAAACATTGATCACTTCTTGCAATGGCTTGCCAGTGACGTTGTGCCCGGCGGCGGCACTGAACCGAAGGAGTCGCTCATCGCCGCTTTGGATCTGCATCCAGAGGTCATCTTCTTCCTGACCGACGGCGACATTGCCCCCGAGACTGCGGTTGAGGTGCATCTCCACAATTTGCAGGGGACGGTCATCCACACACTCTGTTTCAGTAATGACTTTGGCGAACAGGTCATGCGTCGCATCGCTCAGGAAAACCAGGGACGTTATCGCTTCGTCGATGCTTTCTCCCTGATCGCCCAGGAGTTGGAGCGAACGCAGAAGGAGCAGCGATCCGAGGATGACAAGAAAGCGACTGCCATGCTCAGGAATGCCCATCGACACCTGGCCAAGGGCCGATCGTCGACGGGCACGCGCATGCTTCAGAAAATCATCGCTCAATTCCCGAACTCTCCTGCCGCCCAGGTCGCAGAGCGGTTGCTCAAGTCTCTGAACGCATCGAAGTGACTCCGGTTGGCATGTCTCCGAGCCAGCCTCGTCGAATCCACATCGCGACAATCACCAGGGTAAAGAGCCCGATGGCCGTCGCGAGGATGTGACTTCCTTCCAGCCACACCATGACGGTTTCCCCGCCGAACAGTGCCAGTGAAATCAACGCCATGATCCACCAGCGCTTGCTCGAGGAACGGTTCAATCTTTTTCCCCAGTCCGGCCTGACCCAGGTGAAGAGAGTCCAGACGGCGATCCCAATCAGGGCTCCCATCCAGTTCTCTTTGGAAAAGTCATAGAATTGCTCAAACATGTCAGACTCCTGTTTGTGAAAACTGTACGAGCACCGGGGCAGGCACGATTTCTCTTGAGGATCACGCATCGATCGTGAATGTGCTGAGAGAAACAGGTGCCTGACCCGTCGCCTGCGAGCGATTCCGCAGAGAAGCATTAGAGGGAGCGACTGATAAAGCACCCGATCGATGCGTCGATTTGGCTTTCCATCTCAGGGGTGAGACGTGTGAAGCCGTACCGAAACATCGCGAAGAGTTCGAGGATACACATCAGGCCAGATGCGATCGCATGGGCGTTCATCTCTGCCCACCAGAAGCCGATCGCCCCGCTTCCGAAGAGCACAGCTCCGAAGGCGAACAGCTTCCACTGGCCATCCAGGACAAACCTGGTCCAACTCCGGCACCAATCCAGTCGCCGTCGCAACAGGACTCCGATCACCGCGCCGATCACGACGCCCATTCCAACTTCCTTCATCAGACTGATCAGATCTTCACTCATGACTCGCTCCGCAATCATCAAGGGTTTGAAATCACGGTTCGAATCGGGAAGAAGTGTTCCCGTTCACCGTTGTCATCAAGAACGAGCATGCGGACGATTTGTTACGAGATTTTTTTGAGAATTTTTGAAACAGGCCCAAAGGGTGTTCGCTCAGGTAAAGACCGATAGAAGTTGATCACTTCATTTGTTGTGGAGCCGAACGATGTTACAGAGCCTGTTCTTCGTGTTCACAATCCTCGCAGGCGTCGTGGGTTGCGGTCTCTCTTGGGGAGAACTCTCATTGTCAGCGGCGTTGATCATCCTGGCCTCATGGATGTTGCTGCTGGGGATCACCATCGCGATGGGATGGCCGGTGGCTGTCGTCATCGTGGGCACCGTCATCCTGTCCGTTGGCTGCATTCTGGCCGTCTTCGGAGGCGACCTGCGCATCCGTTGAACTCCTCACTCAATAGTCCCGCGGACTCAAACCTCGATGCTCATCTGTTAGGCAAGCTTCGGCATGAGAGGGTCCGACTCGTCGCAACCATCGCAGCCGTTGCACATAATGCAATCCACAAGTGCAAGGGAAGGTGGATGTTGTGGCAGGGGCCGATCTTTGACAGCGACCGGCATTCCCATTGCTGTCTTGGCAGTCTGGCCGTTGGCTGTTGCGCTCGCCATCAGCGGGGACGATGCCGGAGGCAGACCCCATGGGCAGCTTTGTATGCGAAGAGATCCTTGATACGTTCGACCGTCGAACGCCGAGAACCGCGATCATCAATCCAGCGCTTCCCGCGACCGGATGGTACTGGACCTTGTTGGCATTCGTGGGCCTGGTTTCGGTTTACGATGCGTACCTGACATACCTGTTTCGACTGGAGATTCTCGATCTGGAAGAGAATCCCGTTGGCTTAATGCTGATCCGTCTCGATCCGCACAGCCTCTCGTTTTTCCTGCTGGCGAAAGCTTTGGGAACCGCGTTCGTGATTCTCTTGCTGGCAACCGCAGAGTTCGCGGGCACCCGTGGCCTGCGTGTGACACGCCAGTTTTTCAGGCCATACCGCGAGCTTTCTCCCCTCTCCGCACTCATGATGACCCGGCTGAATCAGGTCTTCTGCCGATATCGTCAAACGATTCTCACCGGCGTTGCCAGCTTTCAGATGTGGCTGCTGTGGTATCTGTCGATGAGCGAATGAGATTCGATTCAATCCGAATGTGAGTTTTTGCTTTCCCTTTCAGAACGTGCCGAATATGTTGCGGCCATCCAGGCGGGGGTGAGTGTCAGCGGGGCAGACGTTTTCGTCTCGTCGATGTCGAATTCCTCAATGAGTTCCTGACGCCGCTGTGCCATCTTGCGGTCGAATTCTGTGAGCACATCAATCGCCCGGTCGCGGGAGGTGACCAGTCCGATAATCAGATACTGGCTGATCGCCAGGAAATAACAGAACCAGCCGATGATCTGACCTTTAGCGATCGATGCCATCTGAGCGAGTTCATCTTCGCTCAGTGCAGCCATCTGCTCCTCTGTGAGCGTTGCAACGTAGCCCCCGAAAATCGCAGCCATGATCACGTAGACCGGCGATGACCGATTGAGGTACTGACAGATGATCCCCTTGACGATTGGTTTGAACTGCTCCCGAATGCTTCCCCACAACCCCTGATCCTTGAGATAGCGGGGCAGGGGAGGGCCGGGATGAATGATGGCGAACAACTGCTGATCGGGCATTGCTTCGATCACGCCGATCGCCAGCAGCAATCGGCCTGCGGTCACCCACCATTGGTCGAACCAGTTGACGTTCCACTTCTCCGAGAACTGCGCATGCATCCAAGCCTCGACGTTGGCTGTGGCCAGCAGCAGCAGCAAGGCCCCGCGAATCCATTCGTCGATGTCCTTCTCGAGTTCCTCGTCCAGTTCCTGAATGCGGACCACACGTCTGCGAAACAGCTGCGACGCGGGGATTGCAATCAGTCCCGCCAGCGTCCGGGACACCGGCTTGAGGACAGGCAGCAGCAGCCAGGAATAGGGATTCGCGGACATGTCACTCCAATGACTCGATCCAGCATGGTCTCAACCACGATAACGCAGCCGACTCGACTTAGGATCACGAGATCAACCCAATTCCGCAAGTCGCGATCCGACCTCACCTAGCGACGCATCGAAGATGCGTCTCCGACCGCGAATTTGCCTCCAACACACTCACACACGTCATCGCGACCAGTCGATCCGATTGTAGAGTTCGCGGAGTTTGGCACCCCGCGCGGGGTTGAGGTGCAGCACGTGGCCGATGCGGCCTGCGAGATGGGCAGCAAAGTCCGGATGGGCGTCATGATTCTGCGTTGATGGACCGTGTTTGACACAGTTGTACAGAACGGCCTTCAGACGATCGAACTCATGTCGCGCGATGTTTGCCTTCTGATTGACCACGACCCCCGCGACCGATTGTCGCTGGCTGCTGCGGAGCACCTTCCGTTTCTGGCGATGCAGGACAAACCGCTCCGACTTCGCGATGTGCACGACCAGTGGAATGAACTCCGACAGCGCTCCGCCAAACCGATGACTGCCCGAGAATGTCAGGTCATCCGCATACCGCGTGTACCGCACGTCATACTTGCGGGCGAGTCCTGCCAGACGGACATCAAGAGCGAACGCAGACAGGTTGGCCAGGGCAGGGGAGGTGGCTGCCCCCTGCGGCAGGTGACGCGGATAATACGTCCACAGGGCCGACGGGTCCCCCTTCGGGAACGACAGGCTGGCTGGGATGGCCGATGTGGTCAGCCGGGCCAGCCAGATGGCAACCTCTCGCGAATACCCCACGCTCCGAAAGATGGACACCACCCGAGAGTATCGCACCGAGGGGTAGAAGTTCTGCAAATCAAACTTGAGGAGGATTCGCTGGCCAACATGCGGCTCTGCATTCGTCCGGATCGAACGGCCTGACACAAAACCGTGGGCAGCAGGATGGGGCGGGACCTTGTCGAGAATGTCCCGCAAAATGCGCTGCTGGACCGCACGCAGCGTCTGTTTCGGGGCTTCAATCAGTCGATGACCGGCTGTCTTTTTCTTCACCCAGTGGTAGTGATAGTGTGCCTCACGAACTCCAGCCGGGCGTG
>JAGQQG010000137.1 GCA_020426325.1 Planctomycetaceae bacterium
ACCGAATTTTGACTTTCGCAGGAGTTCTCATGTCCCCCATGCATTCCGCTCAAGCTGTCTCGTCCGACGGCCTGAAAATGGAGGATGTGACCCTGCTGATCCTCGGAGCGTCCGGAGACCTTACGGCTCGGAAGCTGCTTCCTGCGTTGTTTCGTCTCTGGAAGAAGGGATTTCTCTCAGAAAGGGCTGCGATTATTGGAGTGGCTCGTCGCGAGAAGTCCGATGACTCATTTCGTGACGAAATGAAAGAAGCTGTCGGAGTCGAAAAATCCAGCGAGGATGCGGAACATTGGGATGCGTTTTCCCAACTCCTCTTCTACCGGGAAGCGGATCTCGCGGAGACCAGTCAGTTCCGCAAGCTGAAGTCGGAAGTCGAATCGATCGAAACCGAGCGAAATCTGACTGGACGTCGCATCGTCTACATGGCAACGGCTCCGGACCTGTTTCTTCCCGGTGTGAACGCCCTGGCAGATGCGGACATGATTCCGAGTCGCGAGGAACAGGATCGCTTGAGAGTCGTGTTCGAGAAGCCCTTCGGCCACGATCTGGCCTCAGCACAGGAATTGACGGCCTCACTCAGTCGGCTGTTGCATGAGCGTCAGATCTATCGAATCGACCACTATCTGGGAAAGGAGACGGTTCAGAACATCCTGTTGTTTCGGTTCGGGAATGCCATCTTCGAGCCGCTGTTCAATCGGAACCAGGTGGATCACGTTCAGATTACGGTCGCAGAGTCTCAAGGGATGGAACGTGGACGCGGTGCGTACTATGACCGCTCTGGAGCCCTGCGGGATGTGCTGCAGAATCATGGATTGCAACTCCTCTGTCTCGTCGCCATGGAACCACCCGCCCTGTTCGAAGGCGAGTACATCCGTGATGAGAAGTTGAAGATCCTGCAGGCACTTCGACCGGGAGTCCCCGGCGGTGAGATCAGCGACTGGACCGTTCAAGGACAGTACGCAGGAGGAACGGTGGACGGTGAGCGAGCCGTCGCCTACGTGGATGAGGAGCGTGTCCCAGCGGACTCTCGTCGGGAGACTTACGTTGCTATGCAGGTTGAGATTGATAACTGGCGCTGGGCCGGCGTCCCTTTCTACCTGCGCACCGGAAAACGCTTGAAAGAGCGCGTGTCAGAAATTGCAATCCAGTTCAAACGGCCGCCGATGAACCTGTTCACCACCGTCGAATGCGAAGGGGATTTGTGTGAGCTTGTCGACTCACAGCCGAACACACTCATCTTTCGAATCCAGCCTCATGAGTCGATCGCGCTGCACATCTCGACGAAGAGACCGGGCATGCAGTATCAGGTTCATCCTGTGCGAATGGACTTTGAATACGATGAGGCCTTTGCCATCGAACTGCCGGAAGCCTATGAGCGACTGCTGCTGGATGTGATGCGCGGCGACTCGACGCTGTTCACTCGTAGCGACGAACTCGAGGCTGCATGGCAGTTTGTCACCCCGGTCCTCAAGCAATGGGAAGAGAGCGGTTCCTCCCCCGCTTTATACCGAGCCGGGTCCTGGGGACCGGTGGAAGCTGACGAACTCCTTGCCCGCTCTGGTCGAAAATGGCGTCAGCCGCACCCGATCACGACAACTCGGTGAGCTTTCAGGACGACGATGGTCTTTGACGAGACCGGCTGACCCACGCCATCAAACCAACCCCGCAGGATGCGCCTAACAGGTCAGCCACCCAGTCCATGGGGTCGCAGTCACGCCCCACGGGAATCTGTAACAACTCGTCGATGATTCCGTACAGGCTGATCGTCGCCAAAACCACGATCACGACTTTGGCCGTCAGCGGCCAACGCAAGGCGACCCAGAGTGAGAGCAGCAGTCCGAGAACTCCATAACCGACAAAATGAACGACTTTGTCTGCTCCAGGGATCGCTTGTCCTTCCGAACTGATCGAGACATGCGTGGCGAGGAACATCACACACCAGTAAACCCCCAGCATCACGCCGATGAATCGTCGAAGCATCAAGCGTTGCGGCGAAGCGCTCTCCCGAGCAGTCTCATTGCCGTCCTTCGGAGAATGCTGGTCGGCCGACTGCGACTCGGAGTCGTGGGATTCCATGTCTTGCCTCTGGTCCCGTCAATCAATTCAGGGGACGGGATACTCCACTGCCAGCTTGAACTGCGGATGCTGTTCCAGATAGGCAGCCACGCGGTCTTCCCGTCCAATCGCGACCGGCAGGAAGTCCAGTGCCTGTTGCAGCCGTTCATTTGGCTCAGCACAGCTGAAGCGAAGGAATCCCGCTCCGGCTTCGCCAAAACACTCACCGCCCAGGCAGGCCACACCAAACTTGTCATCCGCCCCTTCTAATAAGTACAGCGCCAAGCCGTGGCTGGTGATCCTCAACTTGTTGCAGACTGCAGCCACGTTGGGGAACACATAGAACGTCGCCAGCGGTGGCAGCGAATGAAACCCCTCGATCTGATTGAGACCGGCGGTCAGTAATTCAACCTTTTCGCGGAACTTCAACATCTGAGAAGCACGCTCGGAATGATCCTGCCGGAGTGCCCGAGTGCCGGCCATCTGCACCAGCGGCGGCGTGCAGGACAGCGACGTGTTGATCATCTTCCCGATCGCATCCGCCACCTCCGCAGAAGCAACCGCAAAGCCGAGTCGCCAGCCACTCATGCTGTAAGATTTGCTGAAGGTGTAGGCTGCCACGCTCTGCCCCAGCATTCCCTCCTGTGCCAGCAGCGAGTGATGCTCCCCCTCCCAGACCATGTGGCAATACGGCTCGTCGCTGAAAACAGCCACATTCTTCCCGCGAATCAGGTCAGCAATGTCACGCAGGTCCTGTTCGGTAGTCACGCCTCCGGTCGGGTTTTGGGGCGAGTTCAGAAAAATGGCCTTGGGCGACTTGGCTTCAGACAGGAACTTCTCGATCTGAGCGACTTCCGGCCGGAAGGCATGCGATTGCTGAAGGGGTGCGAACACAACTTCCGCCCCGCGACGTTTGATGTTGGGGACATAAGTCGGGAAGTACGGACTGAACACCAGCACGCTATCACCCGGATCGAGAAAAGCCTCGCAGAAGAACTGCTCGAACACCTTGGCACCGGGGCCCGCAACGATGTTCTTCGCCTCAGCCGGAATGCCGAATTCCCCCTTCACAAAGTCCGCTGCCGCCTCACGAAACTCGGGCAAGCCCGGCGAAGGGCAGTAGTGCGTCTGATTCTCTTGGATGGCCGCAATCCCCGCCGCCTTGGCCGACGACGTGCTCTCAAACGGACTGTCGCCGATCTCCAACTCCACTACCTCCTTGCCGGCAGCCTTCAACTGTTTGGCCACCGCGAGCACCGTGAAAGCAGTCTCAACAGACAAAGATCGAGCAAACTCACTCAGAGGCATAGACACTGGACATTCTCTCCAGAAGCAGGCAAATCAACGGAAGTCGGACAATCACAAACTTCGTTCAGATGAACGAACGACGTCAGCAAGATACGAGATTTCCCAGCAACTTAAAACGCATCCACACTGACGGGAACCCTTTGGAAGACGATACCGGCGATCTATGACACCCCGCACGCACTCAGATGTCGTCTCTCTCCGTCGGTTCTTCTCTGGCGAGCAAATTGCGTGCTACTTGGGAATCTTCGAGGTCTCGCGCTTTCGATAAGGCGGAGGCCACCAGTCCAGCAGGAACGGAGACAACACCCAAACCGACGAGGAGCACGCCAAATGTAAAGATGCGACCGCCAGCGGTGACCGGGTAGACATCGCCGTATCCCACAGTGGTCAGAGTTGCAACCGCCCACCACATACTGTGAAAAACTGAACTGAACACAGCTGGCTGTGCATCGTGCTCAAAGTAGTAAATGCCCACAGAGGCGAGGTAAAGCAAAATGAATGTCACGAACAGGTAGAGGATCAATTCTTCGCGAGCAATCAACAACGCTCGGTGAAATCTTCGAATGGCTTTCGAGTACCGCACGAGTTTGAAAATGCGAAACAGCCTCAGCAGGCGAAATGCTCGCACTGAACGCAGGTCAACGCCTGTGCTGACATAAAATGGCAAGATGGAAAGCAGATCCACGACACCAAAAAAGCTGGTTACAAACTGCACCTTGTGCTTCGCCACTACGAACCGTGCAAAATACTCAAGAGTGAAGATGGAGACGGTTGCTATCTCGATCCAGCGCAACCATGCCTGGGTCTTTTCCGAAAGCTCAGGAAGTGTTTCGACAGAAAAGGTGATCAGCGAAACAATGATGAGGCATTGAATAGATAGATCGAAGACCCGACCAGCAGTCGTGTCACTTTCTTCGATAACCTTTCGGAGTCGTTCCAATTCTGCCTACTGACTTGAAGGGATCAACACCCCGGATGCATTGCGTATCAGGATAAGCATACGGGGGTGACGGTAGTCTGACATACCTTACCCGAATTCGCTCAATGCTTTGATTGTGCAATCACGAATTCCAAGGCTGCCTGGGTGTCTACGTCGTTGGTGCTGTGGCCGCCTTCAGGGCGGTGGAGGTTGAGGACGTGCGGGTTGTGGCGGGTGATTTCCTTGAGGAGACGGAGCACGCTGTCCGGGGGGACGATCGTGTCCTGGCCGCCGGTGGTGCAGGCGATGGGGACTTGGAACTTCTCCGGGAAGAATTCTGCACTCCGTTTGCGGTACTCGTTTGGGATGTCCGACCTGGTTCCGCCGAACGACTCAGCGATCGCATCGGAAAACCCTTCATACTCGACCAGATTGGCCGTTCCGTTCAGCGACACGACGCCGTCGATGAGGTCCGGGTGCAGTGCAGTGAAGGTCAGTGCTCCGGTTCCTCCCATCGAGCCGCCGCAGAGGATGACGCGATCGATCGACAGTCGTTCTTTCAGCGACCGAATGATCTGCAGCAGGTCGGACTCGGCTTTCGGTCCCATCCATGAGGTTGAGGCACGATAATCGGGAGAGACGAGCAACAGCCCATGCGCTGCTGCCACCTCGCGGACCGCGCGGCATTCATCCCTGGGCTGTTGAATGAACTGCCAGCGATCCGAGCCATGACCGTGGAGAGCAATCAGGAGGGAACAGGAACGGGTACTGTCGAATCCTGGCGGATACAGGAGCACGTACTTCTGCTCGGTTCCATCACATGAGGCGACGAAGGTGACGTCTTCGATCCGCGGTTCCTTCGGCTCCTCGGCAAGAACTGTTGTGATGCAATCGATGAGGCCGAAGACAACGAGTACCGCAATCAAAGTAAAGATCGCCCAGGCGGCTTTCGTTTTCGAGGCTTTCAATATTGGCCCTCTCTTCGGATTCATTCGCGTCGACCGAACTTCTTCAGGCGATGACGCCTTGGATCGGGTCGCCGCCGTGGGCGATCGCGATCGGGCGGTTCTGCAGATCGGGAACCGTCATGTGCGGGTCGATGCCGAGCAGGTGGTAGATGGTTGCAACGACGTCGCCTGGTGAAACCGGGTCTGTTTCCGGATAGGCGGCCTGCTTGTCGGTCGATCCATACACCATCCCCTGTCTGACTCCGCCGCCGGTCAACAGACTGAAGCCGCATTGCGGCCAATGATCGCGTCCCGCGTTCCTGTTCACGCGAGGTGAACGCCCCATCTCGCCCATGACAACGACGAGCGTCGAGTCGAGCAGGCCTCGCTCTTCCAAATCGTTAATGAGTGCCGGGTACACCATGTCGAGGACGGGCAGATTCTCGTTCTTGAGCATGCCGAAGTTGTTCTCGTGCATGTCGTAGGAGTGCCCCATGCGGCCGAAGATCTCAGCGTGCACGCTGATGAAGGGGACGCCCCGCTCACGCAGGCGGCGGGCGACCAGCATGCTGGAACCGATCAGGTGTCGGCCATACCGTTCCCGCACCTCGTCAGGCTCCTCGGACAGATCAAAGGCATTACGGGTCTTGCTGGACGAGAGCATGTCGAACGCCCGCTGCTGGAAACCGTCCAGCCGATCCAACGCTCCGGACGTACTGACTTCTTCAAATGTCTCATCCAGTTGCTGGACAAGCGAACGGCGGAGGTGAAGTCGATCGGCCGTCATTGCGGGTAATTCACCGACCGACGGCATCTGTGGTTCGCCGTACGGACGGACCGGATCGTAGTAGGCGCGACTGGGTTCACGATCGAAGCGCGGATCGCACACGCTGAACAGCGGGTCGTATTGGCTGCCGAGAAAGCCTCCATAGGGACCGGGACGGCGGAGTCCGGGATACATTGTCGCCTCACCCCACCCCGGGTAACACGGGAGGCAGACCGCACCGGGCAGTTCGCGTGGCCCCATTTGGAGGTACTGGCAGATGGCACCGATGTCGGGCGGGTCGGTCGGCTTGGCGGCCAGTTGACCGTTCTCTCCCAGGGCGAAGCCGGTCATCATCGCCAGCGGATTGTGAGCGTTGTAGTTGTGAGTGACCGTGCGGATCAGACTCGCCTTGTGCATCAACTTCGCCATGTTTGGCAGATGCTCGCACACCTGCAGACCGGGAAGCGACGAAGCGATTGGGGCGAATTCGCCGCGAATCTCCACCGGTGCCTGCGGCTTCATGTCAAACATGTCCATGTGGCTCGGTCCGCCGAGCAAATTGAACAGAATGACCGACTTGGCTGTCCCTTCCGGCTTACCTTGAGAAGCCTCCGTGGCGGCCAGTAGTCTCGGCAAAGACATGCCTGCAAACAGCGACAGACCACCCACACGTAACGACTCGCGGCGGGTCACGCCATCACAGAGAACTGTCTTCCGGCCGAGGATGCTCAACATGGCAATCCCTCCGAGAAAGGAGATCATCGATCCAATGAGCAAAGGATACCAAATCGGCAAGGAAATGCTTCATATTGATGGAACTTTCTCTTACAGCGACGGGCGGGTACGATCAGTCATGATGGGAGGTCGCACCTCATCGGAAGCACATGAGATCATCCAAATCTGATTGCACATACCACATGACGACCAGAAAAGCTGGGAGACGATCTGTTGGCTGGGCATTTGTGCTCGGCCTGGTTGCATTGCTGACTCCAGGTTTTGCAGCGGACCAAGACTCGGGGCTTGAGGTCCGCGTCCCCTGGACCACGTCGCGGATTACCGGATCCCCCGATCCGCCGCTGCCGTTCACGACGGAGCGCGTCTTCCCGCAGTTGACGTTCACAAGATGTCTGGACATTGCTGCCCCTCGCGGGAGCGAACGCCTGTTTGTCGCGGAGCAGGACGGTAAGATTTTTTCCTTCCCCAACCGTCCTGACGTCGAGCAGGCCGATATGGTGGCGGACCTTGCGAAGGAGATTGAAGGGCTGCAAAGCGTCTACGCCATCACGTTTCATCCGGACTTTGAGCGAAACCGGTACTGTTACGTCTGCTACATCAAGGCGGCCAACCTCGAAGACGGCACGCATGTCGCCCGCTTTGAGGTGGCGGACACCGATCCGCCGACGATCAACGTCGCGACCGAGCAGACGATCATCACCTGGCTATCCGGCGGCCATAACGGTTGCTGTCTCAAGTTTGGTCCTGATGGGTACCTCTACGTCTCCACCGGAGACGGAGCCGGACCGAATCCGCCCGATATCGAGCAAGCCGGTCAGGACGTCAGCAACCTGTTGTCCTCCATTCTTCGTATCGACGTCGATTCGACCGACGGCATGCAGAACTATCGCATCCCGAGCGACAACCCATTCGTCAATCTTGAAGGCGCCCGAGGCGAGATCTGGGCGTATGGTCTCCGCAATCCGTGGCGTATGAGCTTCGACTCACAAACGGGCGACTTGTGGGTCGGTGATGTCGGCTGGGAACTGTGGGAGATGCTCGATCGCATCGAGCGTGGCGGCAACTACGGGTGGGCTGTGATGGAAGGGAATCAGTCCACCAATCCGGAGTGGCCTCGCGGCCCGACACCCATCCTGCCACCGACGATTGATCATCCACATTCTGAATCGTCGTCGATTACTGACGGACTGACTTATTACGGTTCACGCCTGCCGGAACTGCACGGCCATCATCTCTACGGCGATTACGATACGGGCAAGATCTGGGGTTTCCGCTTCGTCGACGGACGGGTGGTCGATCATCGCGAACTGGCGGACACGACACACCGCATCGTCGGATTCGGTGCAGACCATGAAGGAGAGTGCTATCTGCTCGACCACACGGCAGGAACCATTCACCGACTCGTGCCGAATGCTGCACGGGAACAGAACAGCACATTTCCACGAACGCTGAGTGAGAGCGGGCTGTTCACCGCGGTCAAAGAGCAGATCCCCGCACCCGGGGTCATCCCCTACTCGATCAACGCAGAACCCTGGGCGGACTACGCGGTTGCTGAACGTTTTGTCGCGGTGCCGGGTGAAGGACAGATCAAGGCGGCAGGTCCGAAATGGTCGTTTCCGAAAGACTCTGTCCTGGTCAAGACGTTGTCGCTCGATCTCGAACAGGGAAACGCGGCCAGTCGCAAGAGAATTGAGACCCAGATCCTGCATTTCGACGGAGCTGAATGGAAGCCGTACACCTATCGATGGAATGAAGATCAGACAGATGCAGCATTGCTGGACGATGCAGGGGCTGAGGAAGTCATCGAGGTCATCGATCCGGACGCACCGGGGGGCATCAGACAACAAAGCTGGAGATACTCCGGACGGGGTGAATGTCAGCGATGCCATAACAACTGGTCCGGTCCTGTGCTCGCGTTTGACGCGTCGCAGTTGAACAGGACTCTCGACTATGGTGGAACGCTCGCTTCACAACTCGACACCTACACGCACATCGGCCTGATTGAGAGCGAGTCTGCCGGGAGCGAAGTCACACCCCTTGCGAATCCGCATGATGAGCAGGCTGATCTGAACTCCCGAGCCCGTGCGTATTTGCATGTCAATTGTGGTCACTGTCATCGCATGCACGCGGGGAGTTCGGTGCTTTCCTACATGCATGCAGACCTGCCACTCGAACAGACTAACATGGTCGGTGCCCGGCCCACCCAGGGGACATTCGGCATTCACGATGCAAAGGTTGTGGCAGCGGGTGATCCGTTTCGCTCGGTGCTGCTCTACCGTATGTCCAAGCTGGGCGGAGGACGCATGCCGCACATCGGGTCGACCGAAGTCGACCGCGAGGGGGTTGCCCTGATCGAGCAATGGATTCAACAGGTCCCCGTAGAGTCAGACAAAGACTCAGTTGAGCAGCAAACAACTCTCAACATGCAATTCGACGAGAGGACCACGCTTGCATCTCTGCAGGACAGTATGGGTCTCGCTGAGCGAACGAAGCTCGTCAATCAACTCTTGTCCTCGACAAGCGGGGCTTTGAGGTTGTTGCGGTCGATTGAGAGCGAAGAACTCTCCGATGAAACGACGACGATTGCTCTCGCTTCGGGGACCGAGCACGAGAGCATCACCGTGAGGGATCTGTTCGAGCGTTTCCTCCCGCCGGACAAACGCATCAAACGCCTCGGCACCGTCGTGCACCCTGAACAGATTCTGTCGCTGACCGGCGATCCCGAGCGGGGAAAGCAATTGTTCATGACGGCTGCGGGAGTTGCATGTAAGAACTGTCATCGAATCGGTCAGGACGGCAAGGAAGTCGGTCCGGACTTGTCAGCCATCGGCAAGAAACTCGACCGTCTCCTGTTGCTGGAGAGCATCCTCGAACCGTCGAAGCGGATCGATCCCAAGTACGTGAGCTATCTGGCTGAGACCAAGGCTGGTCTGGTGTTGACGGGTCTGCTGGTGGAAAAAACTGAGAAAGAAATTGTGCTGAAGGATGCGCAACAGAAACTCATTCACCTCGCCCCGGACCAGATCGAGCAACTCGTTCCCCAACGGCAGTCGCTGATGCCCGAGTTATTGTTTCGTGACTTGACAGCTCAGCAGGTGGCCGACCTGGTTGAATACCTCAGTTTGCTCAAGTGACGGCATACCGTTCCACGGCAGGCACAGAGCACGATCGATGTGTGCGAGGACGTCCATCAGACCGTTGAAAAAGTGGCAGAGACATTGTTGCCTGTTAGAAAAATCCTGTCGTCACGTACAGAAATGTCCATGCCACTCATTTTTTTCGTGACACTCATCTTTTCAATGAATGCTGATGTCCGGTTGCCGAACACCTTGGCACAGTCACGTGAAAGCCATTGGTTTCGTCTTGCCGACCAGGCTCCAAGTCACGACCATAGACGATGAAGTCGTCAGGGTTTTCAGAATGTTGATTGTTCCATAACCACACCGGAGGTGAGAGTCACTTATGAACATGGAATATGCCACTCCCACGGCAGCTCCACAGGTTGAGCCGGATACGGATAAGCCCGTTGTGCGACACTTGAGTAAGTCGCAGCGACGAGTGATCGGCGTTTTGGTGGAAAAGGCCCTGACAACGCCGGATGCGTATCCTTTGACCCTGAAAGCGATGACCACAGGCTGCAATCAGAAGAGTAATCGTGATCCGGTCACGAATTATTCTGAAGACGCTGTCGAAGAAACGATCGACGAATTGCGGCAACTCGGACTTGCAGCGGTCGTCCATACCGAGTCGGGCCGGACGGAACGTTACCGGCACTTCATGCGACAACGGTATCCGTTCAGTGAAACCCAACTGGCAATCATGACTGAGTTGCTGCTCCGCGGATGTCAGCAGTTGGGAGAATTGCGTGCGCGTGCGAGTCGTATGGTCCCCATTGACGGCTTGGATCAGTTGAGGTCGGATTTGAGCGAACTGGCTGAACAGGGGTTTATCCAGGCCAACGGTCCGCTCGAACGGCGGGGGATTGAGGTCGACCACAGCATGTATGCACCGAACGAAAACCACCGGTTCGATGCAGTCTCACAGTCCGTACTCACCTCCTCCGCTCCACCTCCGAGCGTCACATCCACGCCGCAGTCAGCAACTGCTGATACGAATCCGGGACAACTCAGTGAATTGACGAACTTGTGTCGGGAACTCAGCGAGCAACTCCAGGAGACACGAGAACAACTGAGCACCCTGAAAGAACAGGTGAATCAACTGAGTGACGATTTCTCAGATCTCAGGCGCGATCTGGGGGCGTGACCAACGTGGAACCTCTTAGGGGTCTCAAATATGGACCGGCGTTCTTTGACCCTCATTGATCAATTGCGGATGTGATCGCCAATGAGTCCTTCAGCCCCCCTTTTTCGTCGATGGCGACTTGTCATCGCGTTGACAGTCTCTCTTGCCGCTTGGATGGGAGAGCAATCGAAGGCTCAGGAGTTGGGAAACTTTTCCGGCTCACTGACACACGAGCGGAATCGAGATGCAGAAGAAACGTTGAGGCTGGCAAAAGAGCATTTGGCCGATCAGGAGTATGGAGCAGCGGTTCGTCAGCTTCAACGAATTCTCGATGCGGATGAGGACTCGCTTGTTCTTGAGGAAGGCACATTCCGCAGTGCGTGGGATGTGGCTGACGACTGGACGAGTCACTTACCATCGGTCGGGAGAAAGACCTATGAGCGGCTATTCTCACAGCCGGCTGCAGAAGAGTTGTCTCTCGCGAAGCGTTCCGGTTCTGAAGAGGCCTTGCGACGCGTTACTCGACGTTACCGCCGGACAACAGCAGGGCAACAGGCGGTTGTTCTTCTGGCCGAGTCTGCACTGGACCGCGGGGAAACGGACATCGCTCGGGAGTGGAGTCGGTTGATCGAGCCTGACCTGCTCGGCGTTCCGTTTGCAGCTGTGGTACAGCGACTGAGGGACATCGTCACCGAGCAGACAGAAGTGATCGTTGAGGCAGCCTCTCCTCAACGCCCACCCGACGTGTCCTGGCAAGTCGAGATGTCAGTGACGAGTGACGTCCGGCAGGTGATCGCAAAGTCCTTGTCCGACCTCAATGCTCAAGCAATCACTCCGTTGCTGTCAGCGACCCCAATCTTGCATGGGTATCGCGTGTTTGCTCGTCAGGGAGGTCGGCTGCTGGCCGTCGATGCAACAACCGGAGACCTACTCTGGGAGCGAGACGTTGACCCACTCATGCAGCAGTTCACAAAGAACGCAGCACCTCGCAACCGTATGTGGAACGCCACCGCGTTCGCCTTCTTCCTCGAAAGGCTGACCCGATCCTCTCTCTTCGATCAGCTGTCAGCTGACGATCAACGGTTATTCGCACTGATTCCCGGTTCGGATTTCAACCAGGAAACAAAGACCTACGTCGTCAAGAATACTCTGGCTGCGTTCTCACTCGACGAAGGACAACTTTTGTGGACGGCTGGGGCGGATGCTGCTTCAATTTCCCCGGATCCGGCGACAGACTCACCGGTCGTTTCCAGCGAGGAACTCTCCGATGTCTACTTTCTCAGTACGCCATTACCTTTGGGCCGATTGGGATTGGTGTTGGGTCAGAAAGACAGCAAAGTTTGGCTGTTGGCGACTTCCCTTCACGATGGACAGTTCGTCTGGTCAGTTCCACTGGGGCAGGTCGTGAGGACTCTTGCGGAGGACAAGTCACGGCAAGGAACGGCGGGACGAATTGTTGTTCACGAGGGACGCGCGTACTGCGGCACAGCTGCCGGATCGGTTGGCTGTGTCGATCTTCTGAGCCGTCGTCTGCTGTGGTCGACAAGGTATCCAAGAGACGACATCCCTGATCCCGTTGTGCGCGAACAGTCGAATCGTGTGGCCCGTGACCTGTTGCAACACCATCGGCTCCCCACACAAGAAGCCTGGCACGAGGTTGCTCTACACGTTGCCGATGATCGAGTCATCATGGCTTCTCCGGATGCGAATCGGCTGTTTGCATTTCATGCTCAAGATGGGCATGTCATCTGGACGCGTCCCCGGGACGACGGATTGTTCGTCGTCACGCCAGGTGGTGACAATCTGGTCATCATCGGGAGTCACTCTGCGACCGCACTCGACGAGCGGGATGGCCACGAGTTATGGAAAACCTCCATTCCACAACCGGGGGGACGTGGCTTCCTCTCAGAGAGGGAGTATCAATTCCCCACACTGAATGGGGGGCTCTCATCGCTAGACCTCGCCACGGGGAGTTCTTCAGTGCTGTCTGCCCGACCTGATGGCACAGTGTCAGCAGATGTCAATGGCCGGTCGATCTCCTTTTTGTACGGGCCCCCCTCCACCCTTCGACCGGTCGAACCTCGAAACCTCGTCACCTTCCGGGGAAGCGTATTGACTCAAACTCACGACAGATTGACTCTCGTTAATTCCCTGTCTGAGGAAAGGAACGGCGACTCAGAGAATCAGCCCCGCCAATTAGCCAATGACGACCTCAGTACCAGCAGGGAGGCTGAGTCGACCCCTGACGAATTCGCAGCCATAGTTCAAACACTTCTTGAACACGCCCGTCCCGTGATTTCAAAGCTGAACCCTGCACTCACTACCGTGGACGTGGCCGTCCATGTTGCAGAGAGTCTGATTCCACAACTCAAATCACCTCATCACCGGACAGCCGAGTTGATCGAGGACTTTGCGATCGCACTTCAGCCGAAGGATCATGCACGCGTGCGACTTACACTGGAACGACTGCACAATCAGCCGCTTTCAAAAGTGTTTGTCACCGACGACAACTCCGGCAGAACAGTCCGTGTTGACCGTTGGCTCGTCCACGGATTGGACGATGCCCTTGGCTCCGGTCTCGCTGGGGATGACAGGCTTGCTGCGTTGTTGGCATCGTCCTCACATCACGTCGCATCACCGGACCATTCGACGGACGAAACGATCAACCGCATCTCGCCCATGCAATGGGAGAAGCGACTTGGCATTCATCTCTGGGGGAGAGCTTCGCCAATCATCACGGAGGCGGAGTCCCCATTGGATACTCTTTACGTGAACACAGTTCCGATCACCGTGAGTGATGCGAGTCCCTGGGAATGGGTGACGGTCCAGGTCGATCGAGCAGGACGAAACGTTTTTCTGCATCGGGCAGACCACGCCAGCCCTGTAATCATCCCGTTACCAAATACAACCAGCAACGGGCGGATGATGACCGACCTGCTTCATGGTTGGGCCTCGGGCCCGCTGCTCTGCCTGCGGATCGGGACAGAGTTGTTCGGCTTTCATATTGATGAAACGACGGGAAATCTTCCCCGATCAATCAGTTGGCCGTCACCGGGAACGGATGCCTCATTGGTTGCCGATCAATCAATGAACATGACGGATCTCCAGGATCTCAGCTCCGTCCCGCCTCCCTTGTGGGACGACTCACAATCGGGTTTTTATGACCTCTTCGGGCGACCTTTCGTGCAGGTTGGACCGGTCACGTCGAGCTGTGTCTGTTACTGGGACCGTGGTCATCTCATTGCTCTCGATCCGTCATCCGGCAGCCAGCTCTGGTCAAGGTTCAGCTACCCGTCCGATACACACTGCGTGGGCGATGATGAGCACATGGTCCTTCTGCGAGCTGATTCGAACACGATCGAGGTTCTCCGCAGTCTTGACGGACAAACAGTAGACACATGGGAGTTGCACGACCCGTTTGATTCGCTTGATCAAATGCTGTCGCAGGTCGTTGCAATGCGTGGCGTTTTGGCACTCACCCACTCGTTGCCACAACAGGGAGAGGCACGCAGTCGGCACGGCCACCAACCCAATTCGTTGCTAGAAAAGGTAAATATCTCGGTTATCGATCTTTCAACGGGAAACACCCTGTGGAGACGTGATGTTTCCTTCGATGCATGGGTTGTTCGTGTTGACTCGCAATTCGTCGGGCTGATCGAACTTCCGGGAACGCTTACACTGCTCGACTGGCAGACAGGGCGTGAGCTTGCAGTTCATCAGATCAGCCTGCCCGAAGCGATCAACTCTGTCGACGTCATCACACTGGCAGAACGGGTGTTTGTCGTGGTGTCGCAACTGTCCGACGACGGGGATGTTTTCACAACTCAGCAGTTACAGAACTCGCGTCGCCGTCCGCAGGTAAACGGCTGGCTGCACTCCCTCGACCGCAACACCGGAGAGCATTTCTGGGAGAGCCACCTGAAAAACGTCGGCCTGCCCCTCGATCAACCCCGTCATGTCCCGATGCTCGTCGCAGGGTACTCCGTGAGAAGTGCGGACAGCCAAGTCCCCATCGGTGTCCTGCGCTGTTACGACACTCGTTCGGGCAACGTGCTGTATGAAGCGACTCGCTCGAATCACATCTACCACACCTTCCGCGCCGACATCACGCAGCAACAGGTGCAGTTGCAGCTTCGCCAGCAGACCGTGACGTTCGACTATTCGACGACCGAGTAGTGCGTTCCGGTTCAGCACGCGGCGAGATGGTCAAGAACAACCGTTGGTTGTGATCAAACAGACTCGTCGGAACAGCGAGCCAAACATGCTTGCTAACCCATCGTCCACAAAGGGCGACAATCCCGAAAACTGCCATTAACCAGCTCGATGCAACTTCCGGGACGGCATTGGTAAATGTCATGTCCGACAAACCGATAAACTGGCCGCCGGGATTCGAGTTTGCGTCATCTGTGGACAAGAAACGAATCCGCAGCGAAGTCACGTGAAGTGTGCCGAAGTCAAAATCGATGTTACCGTCCGTCGAGTTACTCGCGGCACCGGACCCGAATCCCTCCCAACCGTGCATGTACGACTCGTTGTCAATGCCGTTCACACTCCCGGTCGTGACGGAAATGCTCGAACTGTCGCGGGCATTGTTCGAGCCGTTGTAGAACAGTTCCACGCCGTCATCCCACGAGCCGGAATCGACATCGAGCAGGGAGAACTGAAGATTGGTGATGGCTCGATCGAAGGTCAGGGTCAGTTCCAGATAGTCCGCAGGATCGTTGTTCTGGTTATCCATCGCTAACTCAAGATACCCGGTATGAGCACCAGTTTGACCAGCTTCAAACGTGAAATAGTCTGAATTGCTCCGGGTCAGCGAGAGATCGAACGTCCCACCGTCGCTGTCCGAGTAGACGCTCGTATTGAATGTCACGTCCGCACCGGTCGATGTTGTGAAGCTCGAACCGTTGACGATGACATCCTCATCGCTGTAATGGTCTTCCCAGACGATGTCGGCCTGAAGACGCGAAGTGTCTCCCAACACAATGAGTGCAAGAAGTCCATAGATCACCGTCTGACAGGTTGGCAGTGATACCCTCTCCGAGACACGGCAAGTGAGAGCGACAAATCTCAATCCCACCCGCATGCTGCCAAAAGGCAACACGCGAAAGGTTCTCGATGATGTGCATTTGCAACACATGTTGCTTTCCGTAAACATTGGCCCGTAATTTGTTGCGTCAGTCAGACAACGGTAGCTCGTGTCTGGTCGCTTGCTGGAAAAATCTCAAGAAAAGGGGCACGTGGCACTGCGCACGAGTTGCTCAACAACCGTCATCCTGCATCCGGATTCTCGCAATCCGGTCAAAGCACACCGTACAGATGTGCGCGGAGAATGAGCGGTGCGGACTTCCGAGCTTGTGGCATCCGCATTCAGTAACAACGTGGCCTCTTCCCTCAGTGGTAGGCTTCCGTCTCCAGCCAGTTCCTGCCCACGGAGACGTCGACCACGATGGGGACGTCCAACGGAAGGGCCGTTTCCATCTCGGTCTTCGCGAGAGTGACCAGTTCGCTGATCGAGTGAGAGGGGCACTCGAAGACCAGTTCGTCGTGAATCTGCAGGAGCATGCGTGCGGCTGAGTTCGTTGCTCGCAGTTTTTCATGCACGTTGAGCATGGCCTTCTTGATCAGGTCTGCCGCAGACCCTTGAATGACGGTGTTGACTGCCGTGCGTTCGGGAAGGTTGAGCGTTCGATAGCGTTCCTCGCGGATCCCTGTGATGTTGCGGCGACGACCGAGGAGCGTCGTCGCGTAACCTGTCCGATGGCACTCT
>JAGQQG010000138.1 GCA_020426325.1 Planctomycetaceae bacterium
TTTCTGGGTCTGGAGTTTCACGAGTACGGAGAACTCATCAGCGAGGGACTGTTTCCCGGTACCGGCTTCGATCGAAGCTCATTCACAGAAGCACCGCTTGGGGGGCGTTCGGTCGAACTGTTCTACTGTCTGTTCTTCTTCATGACGGGACTGCACGCGTTTCACATGATCGTCGGTGTCCTGCTGGTGACCGGGATGACGATCACGATCGCTCGCAGCTCAGACATCGCCCGACATCGCAATCTGCTGGAGAACTTCGGTCTGTATTGGCACTTCGTCGACATCGTCTGGGTGTTCCTGTTTCCGCTCTTCTACCTGATTGAAGCCTGATGGCAACTGACAGTTCAAAACTCGTCGAGACGTCAACCGCAGGTCACTCGCATCCGTCGGCCGCGATGCTATATGTCACCTTTGGAGTGTTGATGGTCCTGCTCGCAGCGACGGTGACAGCAGATCATTTCCTGGAGGGCGTCACGGGAACCGTGACCGGTCTGAGCATCTCGGTCACCAAGACGGCTCTGATCGTGCTGATCTTCATGAACCTGCGTTGGTCGTCGGCTTTGATTCGCCTCGCCTCGATCGCTGCGGTTCTGTGGCTGTCATTCGCCCTGATGTTTGTGATGGGTGACTATCTGACCCGAGGTTGGAATGAGAGTGAAGACCATTTCATGCAAGAGGCTGTTGACACCTCCAGCTTTCAGGAGATGCAACAGCCATTTGATACTGGTGGCACATCGGTCCGTTGAGGAAGTTGTGATCAGAATTCTTCTTCGCGGGGAATCAGGACCTCTTGAGGCGCGTCGGCGACGTCTCTGTCGAGATCATACAAGTTGGCATTGTTGGGTTCCGCATCAGTGGCCAGAGCGAAGCGATCAATCAGCCCGTTGATTAGAGTTTCCTCCTCAATCTGCTCTCTGACGAACCACTGGGCGAAGTTGAAGGTCGCCCAATCTTTTTCTTCGTGCGCCTGGTTGACGATCGCGTCGATCTCGGCTGAGTTGTCAATCTCGTGCTGCAGCGTGTTGTGCAGGCATTCACTGATGTTCTGCGGATCGGCAGGCGGGGCGGCAATTTGTTCAATCCGTGCCCGACCGCCACGCCCGTTGATGTATTTGATGATCTTAAACATGTGTTCGCGCTCTTCGTGCATGTGTTTGTAGAGGAACGCTGCGATGCCGGGAAATCCCTGGACTTCAGCCCACGACGCATACGCCAGATAGATCTGCGCCTGATGTGCCTCCCGAGTCATCTGGTCGTTGAGCGCCTCCTCCATCGCATCAGAAATACGTTTTGTTTTCATTACAATCTCCTGGGGCGGTGTTGTTTCATCGAATGGTCTCAAACCCATCCGGAGTTGTGTATGGGGAGAATCCTGAAGTTACAGAGGAGTGGTGTTCTGAAATGGTGGACCGACGGTAAGCAGAAGGATTCCCGAGACAATCAGACGGATTCCAACCAGAACGCCAACTACCCAAGTAGAATCGGCCGGCCATCCGCTGAGAATGACGGCTCCAATCGCAATCACCAGCACCCCGTCAGCCACCAACAACAGCCGATGCGTCGTCAACTGCGCAGCAAGAAAGAATCGGAAAATACCTTCGACCAGAAAGAGGACGCCCAGCACGAATGCCAATGTCACGATTCCGCTCGGCGGGTTCAGTAACAGAACACTCCCCGCCAGCAGGTAACAGATTGCCCACAGGAACCTCCACACGGACCCGCTGTGCGTACGTAGATTCCATGCATAGACCAACTGACCTGTTCCTGCCAGCAGGAGCACGAATCCCAGCCAGAGATCAATGGCTACCGCCGCTGTTGGAAAGCCGACGATCGCTGCAATCCCCAGGAGAATCAGAAACCATCCCGCAAGTTTGAGAGGAGTCGGCTTGATCGAAGGGTTTTCGGTCGAGTTGAGAGTAAGTTGATTGTTCATGACAAAGCCCCCTCGATGGTTGATCACTGAGCCGCAATGGAATTCGTGCCGGTTCTTACCCCGCCATGAGCATCGCACTCCATGTGGAGTCATTCCTTTGTTCGCATCTGTTGAATCCGTCGAAATCTCTCGATCGTCTCCGTGACTCTATTTCAGATGTTCAGTTTGATTGATGATTCATGAAAGATGGAGGCGAGGCCGGATCGCGGGGATTGACCTTTCGGCCTCGCACTCACATCGGGGCAGGTTCTTGATGCTCATGACTTGTTCAGTGCTTCGCCAACTTTCTCGATGGCCGATTTGATCGTGTCGAGATGTTTGCCCAGGCGATTGTGATCGACGGTTTGATCTTCAGAGAACAGCACTCCATCCTTGAACACGTCATCGAAGACAGTCACCGTGTCCGGTCCATACTCGAAGTGCGCGGAGTCCGCAGCGTTCTGTAAGTGTGATACGGCTGATTCGAGATGTTGCGCTGCATAGTGAGCCTCGTTATTTCCGTAATGCTCTTTGGCCTTGTAGTAGTGCCATTCTGCCAGAGCATGTGAAGCGCGAGCCAGCGACCAGTCCATGTGAGCGGCCGCGATCGTGTTTCCTGCCCTCAAATCCTTCGAAACACTTTCGAGGTCCTCAGCTGCCGATGTCAGTTTCTCCTTGGTCACGGGCATCGCATGGCCCTCAGCGTACTTCAGCCAACTGATTGCCTTGTCGACCTCATTTGCGGCAGCCTTCTCCTCATTGCGTCGGTAGTGGTATCGGGCGTTGTTCAACGCGGTGATCGAATCGAACCGCAGCGGGAAGAACCAATCTTCTTCGACAATGATCACTCCGGGAGAATCTTTTGTTGTGTCCCCCTGAGTGGCATTCCCTGCCGCTGCAAATGTGTGTGAAGTGAGTATCAAGGCGGTTGCTCCCGCCAGCCAGACGTGTTTGGTGGACATCGGATTACTCCTGAAAACGAATTGGCGCGAGACACTCGCTCAGATCCGGCTCAGCACACTTGGTTGAGCAATATGACGGGTCCGATTCTGCGCCCCATGACGTGAGGAGGATCAAGCAATCGTGATGCCAACCCTTTTCAAACCGATAACTCACTCAGATTGGCCGCTGACAGACAACGTTTCTTCTTGATGCCGATGCAATCTGTTTCGTGAGCAGCTGTCGCGTGTTCTCGGCCGGCCTCAAATGACCGGCGTCTGGTCAGCTCTGCTCACATTCTGGCCATCAGTTGAATGTTGAAGCACTTCATGCGCGAGACTGAGGAGAATGCCGAACCGTCCGACAGCGTTCAGAGCTTTTCTCTTTTAGAAATCTCGTCTGATAAGACCGACGATAATCAGTTCTCTGGCAGCATTCCCAGAGATTCGAGTTTGCTACGCAGAGTGGTTCGGGAGATGCCCAGAAGACGGCTGGCGGCGACCTGGTTACCGTCGACACGCCGCAAGGCGGTCGCCAAAAGGATTCGATCGACGACGTTCTGGATTTCGTAATAGATGTCTTCGTGTTTGCTGTCGGCCAAGTGCTCAAACATGCCCTCAATGTCAATGGTGCCGGTGGGGGTCGAATCAGCACCAGAAGACTTCAGGACTGATTGTCCGCAAAGGCCCTCAGGAAGACATGGTCGCAGCAAGACATCACTCGTCATTTGGACGATCGCATACTTGATCGCACTTTGGAGTTCGCGGACATTTCCGGGCCACGCATACGCCTTCATGCATTCAAAGGCCTCTGGTGCGATCGATCCGACCGGCTTTTTCAACTGTTTTCCAAACAACTTTGCGAAGTGTCTGGCCAATAAGGGCAGGTCATCCATCCGCTGGCGGAGCGGGGGGAGGTGGATGGTGAAGACGCTCAGCCGGAAGTACAGATCTTCACGAAACTTCCCTTCTTGGATTCGCTGCTGAAGATCATGGTTGGTGGCTGCCACCACACGGACATTGGTCTCGATGGTTTGGTTTCCACCGATGCGTTCAAATCGGCCATCCTGTAAGAGTCGCAGGATCTTCGCCTGAGTCATTAAGGTCATGTCCCCGATTTCGTCGAGAAACAGCGTCCCTTTGTCTGCCTGCTCGAACTTGCCGATCCTTCTGCGATCAGCTCCGGTGAAGGCTCCTTTTTCATGGCCGAACAACTCGCTCTCCAAGAGCGACTCGGGGATCGCTGCACAGTTGATAGCCAGGAACGGTTTCTCTGTCCGTTGACTATGTTGATAGATGGCACGGGCCACCAGTTCCTTGCCGGTGCCGCTCTCGCCCTGAATCAGGACGTTCACATCCTGCGTGGCGACACGTCCGATGTCCTTGTAGACCTGCTGCATCGCGGGCGAGAGTCCGATGATGCGATCGCCTTCGATCTCGTCATCAGTCCCCGTCTGATCAAACACCGTTGGCACTCGGCTCAAGCGGCTCACGTCAAAGGCGGCATGAACCTTCTCACGGAGTTCGTTGAGATCGAGTGGCTTGAGCAGGTACTCAAACGCTCCACGCTTCATGGCTTCGATGGCCATTTCCGTGGTGGCATGGGCCGTAATGATGATGACCGGCAGATGCACATCACGGGCTCTCATCTCATTGAAGGCGTCGAGCCCGGACATGTCCGGTAACCTCACGTCGAGGATTACGGCATCAGGCCGGTGTTGTTCGACAAGAGCGATGCCTTCATTCGCCGTTTCTGCCGTGATGACATCGATCTCGTCAGTCCCCAGGTGCTTGGCTAGCAGAAACCGGACACTCGACTCGTCATCAACAATCAACAAAGTGGGCACTACGACTCTCCAACTGACAAAAGCTGCTGCGAGTTTCGTGGATCCTGGCCCGCTGTACGAGATCGCGAGCAGGGAAGACGAATCGAGAAAACGGCACCGCAGCCATCTGGACTGTTCCGGGCCTCAATCGTGCCTCCATGCTCGTTCACGATGCGTTTGCAGATTGCCAGTCCGAGTCCGGTTCCTGTCTCCTTGGTACTCACGAAAGCTTCGAAGATTCGTGGCCCCAGTTGAGGGGGGAGACCGGCTCCGGTGTCCGTGAAAGTCAGTAAGACGGATTGTGATTCGTCATGCGAACCGCTACCCGTTGATTCGTTTCCAGGATCAATATCGGCAGCGAGTGTCACTCTGCCTCCAATTGGACAGGCATCCAGGGCGTTCAGCATCAGGTTGAGAAAGACTTGTTTCAGCTGGTTTGGATCACCATTCACGAGAATCGGCAGCAAGGGAAGGTTATCGCAAATACGAACATCAATCACCGATGCACGTCGTTCGATCAGAGAGACCGTCTGACGCAAGAGCGACTGCAGGACGCAAGAGGATTTCTCTAACCGGGGAGGCCTTGCATAATCCAGGAAGGTCTGAATGGAGTCCTCCAGTCGTGTCAGTTCCTGCTCCAGAATCTCGAAATCAGAGTTGTCCATCATGACCCGATCACCAGTGGAGGTCGCAGCTTGAGCGATGATGCGCAGAGAAGTCAGGGGATTCCTCAACTCATGAGCCACTGCTGCAGCAAGGCGGCCGAGAGTGGCCAATTGCTCAGAGCGAGCCATTGCACGCTCCTGTTCGGCAAATCGTCGTTCGACGCCGCGTGAGACAAGGTAACCTGCCAACAATCCTGTTCCGGCTCCCCCGATTGCCAGAAACAGGAGCGTCCAGCCAATCCGATTCGTTAAAGCCAAATCGTCACGCGCCAGTTGCTGCATGCGATCACGACTGATCTGCCGATACTGTCGGGCAGGTTTGAGAATCTCGTCATTCAAGACGCGTTGCAGTTCGTCATGGTGTTCTGCAAACTCTTTCGACGGATGCTCAAGATGCACAGACTTCCCCAGCAAGGTTTCTACCTCACTCTCCAGGGATCGATGACTGTCACGAAGCTGTTGGACCAGCGCCCCATCCTCCTTTGAGAAGGCCAACTCGTCCATTCGATTGATCCAATACTCGGCTGATTGATTCAACTCCGGAATTGTGTCAAGTTCACTCGGTTTGCCATTCATCATGTAGCGGATCAAGATCATTTGAACCTTTTCACCGTCCCGCATGAGTTCTTCTGCGGCTTCAGCATGATCCGCCAATTGACTGAGGTGTGCCGAGTACTCGCGTTGCTGTCGATGCATCGACCACGCCGCTACAGCAATCAGGCTCAACATCAGTGAGCTGACAACGAGCGTTGGAAACAGCAGTGTCGTGTGTTCTTTCCAAGGCATTCCGAGCGACCATAATTACGAGTGAGTCATCTTTCCACATTGAGAAATCACCAACAGACTTGTGACTGCGTGCGATTTTCTTGTCACCGAGGCAACTCAAGTAACGCATCATCGTCCTCGAACCCTTACTCACCATAGGATCTCAGACGTCAAGTTGGCAGTCCGGTCAACAAATCCACAGAGTTTGGACGATCCACGAATTGTACCTCCGATGATTCCTGTTCGATTAGAGACTTCACGGTGAGGGTGTTCTCGATGGGGTATCTCCGCGGATATTTGACAGTGCTGCTTCACGCACACAGTCCATGACATGATCTAATAACTGGAAGTTTGCGATGTCATAAGAATATCTGAGGAGGAGTCACCCACCTTCCACGACTCCTTCGGGATAGAAAACGGCGTGGGCGCCTTCATCCCCGGTTTCACGTGGAGCATCAGGCTCGTGGCCGTACCATTGAGCGCTTTGGGCATCTTCCGTCCAGGTTTCTCCTGTCCACCACTCACGAAGGACTTCGCCAGACCGTTCGATCGCATAACAAGATGTTGATTCGGCCTGTCGACACTGGGGGCGAATCGTACCGGTCACATATCCACGGCGGTCGGCGCTATTCCAGATGCCTGCTAACAAGCGATTTTGGAGAATGACTTCCGCATGCTCGATCATTTCGGTGCCTGGCCATTGAACGTGATGCAGAGAAATCACGGGAACTGAACCAGTCCAGCGGACGGTTGCCGGACAAGAAATAGTCTCATCGGGAGTGAATGCGATGTCACATATCCATTCCTGAGTTCCAGGTTTACAGTCGACTCGCTCGACCAGAAACTCGAACGATTCTTCTTGAGCAGAATCCGAGACTGGTTTCATCCTTACTTGAAACATGGCCCCGCTGAGCATGCGTTTGAAAGATTCTTGAAGGATCGTCATCAGTTCTCCCTCCTCATTCCATATGTGCGCGTGGGTCACACATGATGCACAGTCGAAATCGGCGAACGAGCAGGAACGCACATCGAGTGTGAGAAATCATGTCGGAGATGATCTCCGTGTTGTGAGAGCCGGGCGCCCAGCAACTGTTTGAGATGCTGACTGGTCAGCAAGCCAACCATTTTTCCATTTCGGAACACTGGCAGAACAGGCGCCGCTCCTGAAAGCAGTTTGTGCAATGATTGTTCCAAAGGTGCTTCTGCATCGATGACCTCGTAGGAACTCTGCATCCACTGCCTCGCGGTCGTGAGTTCTCCCGTTGCCTTCAATGCCCGGTTGATGTCTCGGCTGAGCAGCAGCCCAATTGTCTCTCCTGCTTCATTCACAACGGGAAAGTCGTGTTGCCAGCGATTGGTCATTTGATCGATCACGGAGCCTAACGGGGCGTCAGCCGAGACTGTCCGGAAACTCGTGATCATCACTTCACCGACCTTCATACCCTCCACGAGTTCCCTGAGCCTGGCCAGCTGAACTTCCCCTTGACCACCGAAGTAGACGAACACTGCGATGAGAATCAGTATTGGGTTATAGAACAGTCCTGCAATAGCGAAGAATCCTGCGATGATCTTGCCAATCGTTACCGCAGACCGCGTTGCCTGGAAATATGTCAACCGTCGTGCCAAGAGGGCTCGCAACACTCGCCCGCCATCCATGGGAAATGCAGGGATCAAGTTGAAAAGAACCAGTCCCAGATTGACCCACATCAGCCTCGCCAGAAACTGACCTGTCAGAAGCCGAGTGGTGCCCAACTGATCGACGTGACCAAACAGGACAATCACAGCAGCCAGGACGATTGCGATCACCACGTTTACGGCTGGTCCGGCCACAGCGATCAGAAGTTCCTGAGTTGGATCGCGAGGAATTCTTTCGAGCCGAGCCACTCCGCCAATTGGCAACAACGTGATATCACGAGTTTGAACGTGAAACCGTCTGGCCATGAGTGCGTGACCGAGCTCATGCAGCACGATGCACCCGAACAATGCCAGGATAAAGCCGACACCACCGATCACCACCGCAGCTGTCTCCCCGGCGGCGATTCCCATGTAGATGATCCACGCCAACAGCAAAAAGAACGACCAGTGCACGAAGACGCCAATCCCGGCGATCTGACCTAATTTGAGCGAGGATTTCATCTTCACCTCCACGATCTTTCATCTGTACAAAGTCGACCAGCACCTGCCTCGGAATCATTGAGAATCCGCTGTCTCCGAGAGAACACCAAGCCCATTCCTCATCAGGTTTATCGAAGAGCATGAAGGCGCTCTCCTATAGACCATTTCAAGGTGTCTCCTCTTTCTGCTCAATGTCGCCAATGGACTGGATGCGATAATGCAGCATGCGTATCAACTGGAGCATCTCATTGGATGAAGTGGCCTGACAGGCATAGTGCACCTGATCTCGTTTTCGGTTGGTGTTGGGAACCCCAGCAAAAACAAACGTTGTCCCTCGTCGATGCAGTTCTTCCAAGAGGTCATCAGTCGTTGCCCATTCAAGATTCATGATGTTGCTCCAGTTGTATTCAATGATTCGAGCCCGCAAGGGGACTGCATCGGGTTCAAACAATCTTCATGTCACATCCATTCGCCAGTGCCCGATCAAGTGCACACTGCGAACTCCTGAAGATTGTTCATGGCCAGGAAGAGACCGTAGATCCTGCGAGCAATCCGGGAGGCTTCGTCGGTGCTGATGTTTTTCAACTCTTTGCTCACCGTGCCCTCGTCACCTCGGCGTCCATCCGAATCGATCTCAAAGCTGATGCTGTCGAATTCTGCGGCAAACGGCTCTGGTAAATCGACAGGCACGGGAATCTCTGACAATTGGCTGATAAAAGCGATCATCAGTCGATCTTTGATGCCTCCGGGTTCTTCGACGAGAATGCCGACTGCCTTGGCAAACCGTTCATGAATTTCTGTGGCTTTCATGACGTCGTCTCCAATTCAGGTAGTGGTACAAATCTGTTCGTTCTCAAATGAAACGCAGACTTTCGTGTCTGCTTATGGCTTATGTTTCCGCAACTTCCGGCGCGTCCTCGCTGGCCGGAGCATGGAGTTGGACCTCGCTCGCATCCGTCTCATGCAGTAACTCCTCAGCCTCACGGATGCGTGCAGGGTCTCCCTGGACGACAACGAGTACACGCCCGGCATGCAGCAGGTCTTCGTACCTCTGAATGTGGGACTCGTGAATCCCCCAGCCTCGCATTGCCCCTAACAGTCCACCAAAGACGGCTCCCGCCAATGCGACCAGAGGGCCGGCGGCAATGAATGCCACCATCCCCGTCGCCATGAACACACCGGCCTCTCCCAGAATGCCCACCAAGCCACCCAATGTGGCTCCGATCGCAGCATCGCGAATGGAATCATCTCCTAACTGCAACTCCTGCCCCATCTCGCTGTTGGCATCGACATGCCTCGTCACCAGAGAAACAGAATCAGGAGTGAATCCGGCAAGGTCGAGGATATGAATCGCTCGCTCTGCATGCGTCACCGAGTCAAAAACAGCGATCACACAATCAGTCTTCATGATGGCACCCTTATTCTTGAGTTCGTGGGGCATTTGCTCGCAGGGAGACATGATGCGGACATGGCCGAGACAGAGCCCGCGTCTTGACGATGTGAGTCCTCGTTGTCAGAGATAAGGCACGGTTCCTGACTCTGATCGGGGTAATTCGAAACCGGTTCTGAGCTGCACTCGTCTTGTTCCATTGAATTGGTTTCCGTGATGAGTCGAGCGGCTCGGTTTCGCGTTACATAGTTTCCAGCCCATTGAATGAAGACCAGTAACCGATTCTCGAATCCAACCAGTTGCACGAGATGCACCAACAGCCAGGCCAGCCAGGCAATCACTCCACTGAACTCCCAATCTCCGATCTGAGCGACGGCTGCTGCTCGTCCGATCGTCGACATCTCCCCGTAGTTTCTGTACGCAAATGGTTCGGCCCTTTCGTCCCGTAACCGTCTTTGAATGACGTCAGCCACATACTCACCCTGCTGTATCGCCACCTGTGCGAGACCCGGTAACGGCCGACCGTCCTGACCGCGATGTGCGGCGAGGTCACCAATCACGAAGACGTCCGGAGATCCGGGAATCGTGCAATCGTTGTCAACAATGACCCGGCCCCCGTGGTCCAGTTCAGCACCGGTCGCAGCCGCGATCGTCTGTCCGAGCCGGGAAGCGCGGACACCGGCCGCCCAAAGGACGGTGCGGGTAGGAATCACCTCGCTGGTCCCGTTGGAGAGAATAGTCACGCTTCGTTCGGTCATCTCTGTGACGCGAGCGTTGCAACGGACACTCACTCCCAGACGCTCCAGGGACTTTTGAGCTTGCATCGACAGCTGTGGCGGATACATCGGGACGAGGCGATCCTCTCCTTCGATCAACAGAATCCTGGCATCACTCGGGTCAATGCGTCGAAACTCCTTCCGTAATGTCCGCTGAGTGAGTTCCCCCAAGGCGCCGGCCAGTTCGACGCCGGTTGGCCCACCTCCAACAACGACGAATGTCAGAGAACGTGTTGATTCTGCAGGATCATCTGTGAGCTCCGCCTGTTCGAAGGCATTAAGGATACGGCTACGCATCCTTGTCGCGTCTTCGACAGTCTTCAATCCAGGAGCGATCGATTCCCACTCGTGATGACCGAAATAGAAATGTCGTGAACCGGTCGCGATGATCAACGAGTCATACGCGATGCGGTTTCCATCGCGGAGGATGACCTGATGCTGATCTGCCTGTAGCCCAACCACTTCCCCAAGAAGCACACTGACGTTTCTCTGTTTCCGAAGAACGCTCCGCAAAGGGGTGGCGATGTTCGCCGGCGACAGTCCCCCGGTAGCCACCTGATAGAGCAGTGGTTGGAACAGGTGAAAGTTCCGGCGATCAACAAGCGTAATCTTCGCTGTGGATCTCTTCAGTGCCTTGACCGCATGGAGTCCACCAAATCCTCCGCCAACGATAACAACATGATGTGCGGGTGATGGGTTCATTGCGAAACTCACTGCGTTGAGGAGGGACAAGTCGACTTTCGACGTCAGAAGCAGCCATGGATCTTCGGAGACCCAGAACTTTCCCACACACAGGAATGCAAACAGCGTGCCTGATGCAGTGAATTGCACATCAGACCTCAATGAGGACAAGAAACCGGGTTCTGTGCAGGAATCAGACAGCTGACACGTTGTCTCTGGTCACGATCTGAACACTTGAGCATCCGATTCGAGAAAACGCCTCCTTTCCAATGGCATTACTTTTGCGTTCTGAGACCGAAGTGTTTTGGTCATCGACTCATTTTTAAAAAGAGTTTTGATTGATGTCTGAAGGTCAGCCAGCTCTGAAAACGCTCCCGGCCATCATCATTGGTGGTGGTCAGGCAGGCGTTTCGCTCAGCTACTGCCTGAAGATGCACCATGTGGACCATCTGATTCTTGAACGTGATCGTCCCTTCGCAGACTGGCACCATCGACGTTGGGAATCATTCGCGATGAACACGCCCAACTGGATGAACGTACTGCCGGGTGAACAACAGTCATTCGCCCCAAAGGCGACGCGAAATGCCTATGGGACACTCTCTGATGCTTACACGTATTTCGACAAATACTTTCGTGCCGTGAACCCACCGTTGAGGCTCGAAGAAGTCGAGCACGTTGGCATCAACCGGGACGGAAGTTGGGAGGTGGCAACGAATGCACAGACCTATCAGGCCGAGAACGTAATCGTCTGCACGGGGCATGCAGGTCGACCTCTGATCCCAGAGATGGCGAAACAACTGCCGTCGAGTGTCCAGCAGTTGCATTCCTCAGAGTACAAGTCACCTGATGAGATCACGAAAGGGAATGTCTTGATCGTCGGCAGCGGTGCAAGCGGGGTTCAGATCTGTGAGGAACTGGCCGCATCTGGTCATTTCGTCAACGTCTGGATCGCGGGAAGTGGTAACTTCACATTTCCGTGGAACGTTCTGGGAATTTCGACCTACAAGCTGCTGCGCTGGTTGGGGGCCTTCAAACTCACACGTGAGTCATGGATGGGGCGCATCATGTTTCCCAAGTTGTTGAGGAAAGGTGACGCTGCAACGCCACCCTCACCCCGGCAGCTGGCCAGGTCATACGGCGTTCGACGACCTGGACGTGCACTGGCGGCCGACAATGCGGCAGTCCATTGTCGAGGTGGAGATGTCCCGACCGACGACTTGACTGTCGTCTGGTGTACTGGATTTCGAGCCACATATGATTTCCTGGACGTTTATCTCCAGGAGGGAATCCTCGATCACGAGGGACGGCCGATCCATCGTCGAGGTGTCGCAGTTGGTCAACCTGGGTTGTACTTTGTCGGTCTACGCTTCCAGCACACGTTTGTCTCGCAAGACATCTACGGCGTCGGTCAGGATGCGGCCTATGTCGCAGAACACATCGCACGACGGCATGCGGTCGCAACGAAATCGGGAGTGAATTCGTTCTCAAGACGCACAGAGACACGAATTAAACAATGAGAATCATCTCCGAGATGGCTCAATCACTCGATGCCGGCAATTGACTGATGCGCTGGCGTCGAATCAGCAGAGTCACTCCACCTGCTAATACGATGACCGTCGCGATCCCAAGGATACGCACGGTCCACTGCACGACCGCTCCAAACTTGCCCGTCGTTGGGTCATACAAATAGCAACGCAGAAACGACACAGGTTCCTCACCGGAAAACGCCTGCTCATTCAGAACCCCCTGTTTTGCCGCTGCAATCGCAGAGGCAAGTTGCTTGGGAGTGAACTCCACACCATTGAGGCAATCAGTGATGATCCCCTCCGGAGAGATCAAAAACAGCCCCGCTGCATGAGCGTATTGTTTCGTTTCCTCATCCCAAACATAGTGAAAACCAACTCTGTTGGTGAGAGATTGAATCACCGACTCATCGCCAGTCAGACAATGCCAGCCATCCTCAGTGCCGGTTCTCCCGTAACGATGAATGAGCTGCTCACGAGTCGTCGCCGCCTGCTGTGGCGTGTCCCGAGGGTCAAAGCTGACCAGCACAACCTGCGAGTCTTTTCCCACACTCGGTTCCATATCAGCCAACGACCGCACGAGACCATCTGCGGCCAGTTTGCACAGCATGGGGCATTGGAAGTACACCAGACACAGCACGGCCGGTTGCCCGTCCAGCGCCTCTTGCAGTGTCGTGTCATCCCCATTGTGATCCCGAAACACGAGATCCAGAGGCAACTCGGTTCCAATCTGAGGCACGATGGCAACTTGATCCAGGATCTGCCTTGAAGGTTGTGCAGACGCAAGGTTGAACGAGATACCGAGGATCACAATTCCCCAAAGTGTCGTGAAAGATGGTCGACGGACTCCTCCACGACACCCACACCATGTCCATCTGAGCAAGAAGGCACAGAGGGGCGCTTGAATGATCCTTTGCCGATCATTTCGCGTTGGGAGATCTGTGACGTTGAAACCGTCCACGTGCCTGCTCCGGGCGAACTCGTCGAATGGTTGATGCTCTTGTCAGAAATAACATCCGTGTGTCATCAGTTGTAAATCCTATCAGGTTGAAACGAAACGCTCCTCACTCGAAACCGAGACGCATCAACTCTCCAGACGTCCGCGAACCACTGAACCCAAACCACAGCAGTCCATGGGGAGTGCAGTCTGCCAACGCAAACAGCGGGCGTCCTGCAAAAACGTCACCGGCCCGACTCGCAAGGAGCGAGGGCACGTATCATGTTATCAGTCCCCATTTTTTCGATAGCATGTACGCGGTCATCACCGGGGCGGAGCGAGCAATGTCGATCGTCCGTTGGCGAGGTCGACTGACACTGCAGAACGACCAAGGTCAGATCATCGTGCAAGGGCTGATCTCCACGATAGGCGATCAAGGCTTCGTTGATCGTGTGAAGGCTTGTCGACGGACTTTCCGAGTGACATGTTTGAAAAACGTCGATCAGTCGATCCCGGGTGAAAATTCTCTCGGCCGGATTGAACGTCTCTGTCGCTCCGTCGCTAAACAGAAAGAGTTGGTCTCCATCATTCAGGATCTCCGAACGGAGTTCCCAGGTTGAGGCTTCGTCGATTCCCAGAACGGTGCCCGTACTTTCCAGAATAGTCATCCGGCCTGTCCGATCGAGCAAGAGGCCGGGTTCATGACCAGCACTGGTCCAGGTGAGTCGACAAGCTTCCGGTTCCCAGCGTGCGAGGAACATTGTGGCAAACTGACCGGGCAAAATCGTATGGACAAACCATCGGTTCAGACGGTTCAAAATAGCTACTGGATCTGTTGGAGGCTGTTCGGTGATCGTCATCAGCATGGACTTGAGCATGGCCGCCCCCATCGCAGCCGGAACACCGTGTCCCGTGACGTCGGCAACGCAGATGAGCCATGAGCCATCTCGGAATGGGAGAAAGTCGAAGTAGTCACCGGTAACGTTGTCCGCGGGATGAAAAAGATGTGCAGCTTGCAGCCCGGGAATCTGTTCGTCGGCGGGCAACAGGTATTGTTGAATCTGCTTTGCAGTGCGCATCTGCTGCTGTCGTCTACGATCACTCTCCAAGAGTCGATGACTCATCGCATTGACGGTTTCCGCCAGTTGCTGCATCTCGTGACTGCCTTGAGGTGATGTTTGTGCACCGAAGTTTCCATCACCAATGTCATCAATGATGCTCTGCAGTTGTCGCAGTGGAACTGCAACGATCCGCAGCAGGACAAAGTTGACGATCCCTGCAGCCATGAGTCCCAGAACTCCCAGGACACCGAGCTGAGTCAAGACATCGCGGCGAATGTTCCGACGGACATTGGCGAGTTCTTCCGAGACAATCACCGCAGTCCCATCTTGGTAATCACTGCCAACGACAACTCCGCGTTCATTGATCGACTGTTGCTCAGCATTGAGTCCCTTGCCGGCGGACATGTCGACGATCATTTCTTCCGTCCGACCATTGGCCTCAGGCAGCGGAGTTGTCTGGAGCACAGTGCCGTTCCTGCGAACCATGATTTGATGACACGGCAAACTGATGCGGCGCATCTTCTGAACGACCGAGTCGATGTAGCCCTGGACAGATTCAAGGGAGTGCTCCGTCCACAGATGTTGGACGGCCACTTGGACGGCAATGGCTTCCTCATCAAGAGCTACTTTTCGTTTCTGGATCTCGGAGTTCATCTCTTCGAAGTACCGGAATGTCAGCAGGGCAACAAGTGCTGCCCCCAAGACCAGATTGAGTGCAAGCACGAGTTGGAAACCGATCGGACGAGGTTTTCTACGCCAGAGAAGTTTTCCGGGACAAGCAAGCACGACATGGTCCTTCGGTCAATCATATACCTGATCAAACACATACACAGATGTAGCGATGATCTGAAAGTTGAAAGGAAACGACCTCGCTGGTGAGCGAGGTCACAGGGGCAGCGGGCCTGCCCATGGTGGGTTAGCACATTCAAGGCAACACGCGTGCCAAATGAGTATTTGCAATCCGTTTTGGACCGAAGCAGTAATGGAAGCTGTGATTGTGCAATTACGTGCAGTGGCCCTGCCGACTGTTGCACCGTCGAGGTCGTCGTGATTCGACAGACAGCTCGAAGTCGATGAACTGAGCCTCCTTGATCACTCAAGGAGGCCCGAGAATCAAATGGTAGCGAAACCAGATGTCCCCTCTCTGGCACAATCATTGCTCGAATTGTTCGCATTCTCACGCGTAATTCCCAATCAAGGATCACTGGCCATGCTCGTAGATACATCGCCCTGTGGTGAAGTTGAGAGGCGACACCCGTTTTTGCGGACATGCATCGGGACTCTGAGACCAGCCATGGGAAAATCCTCGGTGCTCAGCCTGCTTGTCGAGTCACTGGCACGAGAAGAGCAGATCAATCGAGAGCACGCTGAGAACCTCATTCGAGATTTGCTGGAGATGGAACGTCGGGGATCGTCGGCTGTCAAAGGTGGGATCGCACTCCCTCATTTGGAGACGTCCTTGATTCATCACATGGTCGGCGGAATTGGGATCGCCCGCGAAGGCCTGCACTTCGACTCATCGGACGGCGAACCCACTCATCTCATCTTCCTGATCCTCGCTCCCCCAGGCCATGCCCAGAGGATCTCACAGCTTCGCCTGCAGTTGGCAACAGTCGGTCGTCAATTGGTGGCTCAACACAAGACCGGTCCTCCACTCATGTGCCATGACGTCTTCTCAGCGATCAATAACCTTGTAGTCAATATTTGAAAAGGGCCAGTTCACTCTTTGGCCAATGACATGGGTTATGGAAGCCTACCACAACTCCGTTATGTTGAGATTGCTTTGTTTGCCTGGGGTCTGCGAGAATTGTGGGCATGTCAGCATGGAGGCTGAGACGTTTGCGGAAGTAACTCTCCGAGTTCCTGGAAGAGTTCACTCGACCGATGGGACGATTAGACTGTCGCGGTTGGGCGCTGCAGTCTGTTCGCGGGCTGCTGCTCGACGGGGCGCGCAAGAGCGTCGTGCCGATGACGGCGCGACTGCGGACAATCGATACGGCCCAACGGGACAACGATCAGAGTTGGCAACAGTTTGTGAATCAGAATCCGTGGGGTGTGCGGGAGTCGCTGGCCGGGTTTGTGGTCGAACACGCGGCACCCGGAGGTTCGTTGATCGTCGATCACACGGGGTTT
>JAGQQG010000139.1 GCA_020426325.1 Planctomycetaceae bacterium
TCGGGCAGAGAAGTCGTCACGCTGTGATCCGGCACTGCGTGATCCGGCACTGCTTGCCCGGCCGAAGCAGTGCTCTTTGACGATCGAGCGCCGACTGTCGGCCGATCAAGCAGTGGCACGACTCCCAGCGAAGGGAGGGCACCGACATGCGTGTACTACCGCTTGGTGTCAGGTTGGGGTAACCTCGCTGACAGTCGAAGTCTGCTCGTGCGGAAGGAACGGCTGTGGGCGGTGCTTCGTGTATGGTTGAGTCACATCCAGAGGAGTCTCCATGTCTTTTCGCATCATGTTGTCCATCATTGGGGCTTTGCTGTTTGTCGTCGCTCCAGTGGTGGGTGCTGAGTTTGAGTCGGTCACTGTGCGGATTGGTGTGGAGGCCAATGCGGTCGAGCGGAAATTGGCGGAGTTGCTTGCCGATCGACTCGAAGAGCCGAGTGGAATCCCGACACACGTTGAGGAGGATTCATCGACGTCTAAGGAGGGTTCGCTGGTCATTCTGCTGGGCATCCCGGAGCATCACCGAGAGATGCAGAGCCTGATTGAGTCGCAGAACATCTCGTCGCTCTCTGAGCGTGATCCCGGCCCTGAGGGATTTCTCGTCCAGACATTTGAGGATCGTCCGGGTGTATTGATGGCCGCGGGGGTCGATCAGCGGGGAGTTCTCTACGCAGCGGGAGAGGTCTTAAGACAGCTCATTGTGAAGGAACGCACCGTTGAGGTTCCTGAGTCGCTCGCCGTGCGGACGGCACCTGCATTCGAGGTTCGAGGCACGCAGTACGGTCAGAGTCATATCGCGAAACGCCTCGCACATGTGCGTGACTGGACTCCCGAAGAGACACAGCGGGTCATCCTTGACTATGCACTGGCCGGTGCCAACGTGTTTTCCACGGGGGCTGGTCCGTATTTCGACTTCATCAAATCGTACGGACTGATGACGCAAGGGGGCTTCGGTGCCAACACGGGCTCAGGCCCGCCCGAATGGAATGCTGAGGAATCGATCGGTCGCATCGGGTATGTCTGCCTCTCGGTCCCCGAAGCCCGGGCCGCTCAGCTCAAACGCTGCGAGAACCAGTTCAAGAACAGTCCGACGTTCGACTTTGTGAAGTTCCACGGCGGCGACGGGGGCGGCTGCGAATGCGATCGCTGCGATCCCTATGGACTCACGTTCATCGAGGTCGTCGAGCAGATGGCCGGCATCATTCACAAATACCATCCCACGACGCGGGTCTATTTCACGAACCAGAAGTTCGACAACGCGGACGATAACGCCATCTTCAATTACCTGCAGGAGCAGCCTCGCGAATGGCTGTGGGCCTGGGGGTATGGTCCGGGGTCCGACGCGACGACGTGGCAGCCGGGACATCGGCAGACACATCGCATGGATCTGTTTCGCTATCCGGGCTTCGGTCCGTTCGATCTCTACCCGCGAGAGATCCTGCATCAACTTCCGCCTCGCCATAAGCTGGTCTATTACAACGAAATCACACACTGGCGGTACGCGCAGCACGGTTACATCCAGATGTATCCGCGAGCGGATCGTGACGGCAATCTGCCTCCGCGGACCGGGCACTTCATCTACGAACGGCGACCGGATCAGGCGCTGACCATGGTGTACGACCGCCTCACGTTCTATGCGTGGCCCCGGTACTATTATCGGGTTTTCAATGACCTGATGCGTTACTCGGTCGGAGACATCACCCACTCCAGTGGACATCACGACCACTTCAACCAATGGATGTGGCAGCGATTGTTGTGGGCACCACGCACAAGCGTTGAGGACGTCGTGGACGAATACTGCCGCACATGGTTTGGCCCGGAGGCAGCGCCCGAGATGGCGGAGGCAATCTTTCAGTTGGAAGAGAATCTGGAAGAGGATCCGGAGACGCCGTTGATCGAGAAGGAGGGCATCGACCACTGTTACAATCTGGTGAAGCAGGCCGGGCAGAAGATCCCCGCAATCCATCACCAAAACAATTGGTTGTGGCGACAGTTCATGCAGAAGGCGGCGTTGGACAAATACACACAACTTGCGGTCGCTCAGCAGACGGTGGTACAGAAACGAATCGAAGGTCAGATCAAAACTGCGATGAAGACCGGCAACATCGAAGCAGCGATCGATCAGTCACTGTCCGCTCTCGATATCCTTGACGCCCCCAAAGAGACTCCGGAGATGATCGCACTTCGCCAGGAGGCGGCAGAGCTTGGCGAGCAAAGCAATGACCTGTTCGGTGTCAGGAATGAGGGGAACTTCAATCTGCAACATGATTTCATCGGCCTCGGCTGGCTACGACGGCAACTCACGCATGCGAAGGCTGCCGAGCCGGACGAGCAATTAGAGCTGCTCGCGATGATCGTCGACTACGAGAACCCCGGACCCGGGGGCTTTTACGACAACCTCGGGACTGCGAACCGCGCTCCGCATGTCGTCAACGGCTATCCCTACGACCATGGTCAACCCTATGTCCCCATGATGCTCTCCGAAGAAAACCGTCCCAGCCAGCGATCCATGCACTTCACACAGGATGAAGCAGACGGCGTTGCGTTGCACTACACAGACCTCGATCCGGATGCGCATTACCGCATCCGTTTTACGTTCGTGAGGCCTGCGTACCAGGAGCGGTATGCGATGCGGATGAATCAAAAGTCGCAGACTATTTTGGCGGACGATGTGGTGCTGGCTGCAGATCATCCACTCCCCGAACGAGTGAGCGAATTCGCCACGTTCGACATTCCGACGGAAACAACCCGCGACGGCGAACTCCGAATTCAACTGCGAAAGGCCAAGGATGTCGCGGTCGGCCCCCAGGTCGAACGTGAACAGTGGCGAAACAGCGGTGGCTGGGGCACGCTTGTCTCAGAGGTGTGGTTGATGAAGAGCAATGATTAACGCATCAGACAATTGCAGGAGAGACTTAACTCGAACATAACGCACAGCATGAATAGTGGCGTCGATGTTGCGCACGAAGATTGTGTGCGTTCGGTCGAGGCATCCTTGTTGGGTGTTGTTTTTTGCGGTTGTTGTTGGTTCGTGATGAGCGTCGGTCGGTAGTCGATGGGGCCTGATATTGCCTGGAATAATAAAGTGGACCGGCCGGTCCGGGGTGTCGAACGAAGGGCGGTGTTCAGGCGGCGCGGCCAGGACCGGGACTTGTCTGTAGTTTGCAAACGTGACTCTGCTGTCGCCGTGTCGGCAGACAGAGTGGCCACAAGTCCACGGGGGAAACAGGCGAGCATGCCCACCTGCTTCTAAACTCCGCAGCAATCATTCTGACGCCATCAATACGCTCACCAGACAATAACCTTACAGCGATTCTTGACAGATTTGAGAAAAAGTCACAAAAGGGCGTGAAGCACTCGACTGCCCTCGGCTCTGCCGACGCACGGCATAACTCCTCGTCACATCAACGACAATTCGGCCGCTCAGTTCGCTCCTCACGGCCCCATCGGGACGAGAGGCAATAAAGGGGAGAATATTGGGTGGATTCTCCACGCCATCGATGTCGTCTCCCTGGATTTGTCAGACACGCTCATTCACCCTGGTGGACATCAAAGATAATTCGAAAGAGATCGTCTGGAATTGTGATCAGGAGCATCATTGCAAAGATGAAGAGACACCCTGTCGCAATAGAAATGAGGACTCCCAGGAAGACGACTTCCGAACCGGAAAGATGTCTCGCGGACCGACCATACCTGCGCATGAATTTCGAGTAGATGCCCCCAATCACTGTACCTGAGTACAAGCCCAGGAATGCACCAATCGCTAGAAACACGGCGTGACCAGTTGCAGTCATCGAAACCGCTTGGCCACCGTATGTTCCACCTTCGGTTAAAAAGAAACCCCAACAGAACAATGCCGAAAGCAATGTGCCGAGGAAGAGAACACGGATTGCATCGCGTCGGTTCATGTTCGTTGTCAGTCATGTATGGGGCATGAAACGAAGTGGAATACGCCTGCATTCGCCATGTATCTTGCTCTACCGCGTGCCATGCTCATGTCGCGACGCAGCATGTGCATGTCGTTGGAGAACCTTCCCACTGGTTGAAGAATACTTTCCCTGCTTCGCGATGCAGGCATCGTGCATGGAATACGGCGAAGCATGAAAGTCTCCCTCATGGATTAGCGACTGAGAATGCCCATCAGTCGATGGTAATCCAATTCGGCTACCGTTCGACACCGAAACGTACGGAACCCGCCCGCAGTGCCGAATGACCATTCAACGTCTCCCTGCCCGAATGCAGAAGTGGCACGAACTTCACAGAATCAGGGGTACCCAAATTAGCCATCACGCTCCGCCGTGATGAGCGGATGAAGTGTACGCCCCCGACAAGCTCGCACCCTCCCCTGCGTCAGTGACATCTCGCGGAGCGAGATGACGACTCTCATCCACGAACGCGTTCCACTGTTTGACTGGCCGACATTGAGCGTAGCATGCAAGCTCAGCACTGCTTCGGCCGGGCAAGCAGTGCCGAACGACCGTTCAACGTCTCCCTTGCCTGACCGAAGCAGTGGCACGTCAATCGGTCAATCACGGGACCGGACCTGCGATCCTGCCATCACACCGGAACGTCGCCACTGCGACGTGATCGATGCCAAGGTCACGCAGCAGTATGTGCATGCCATCTAAGGGCGTTCCCCCTGATTGAAACATGAGTGCTGTTTCGCAATGTTGACATGTAGCCCGGACACCCGGACTAGCCATGCACAACCGCACATCGATTCTCGTTCTGTTTCAATGCCGATCTCAGCTTCTTCACGATTTCCTTGGGAACCGGATGCCCACAGATATAGATCTTCCTCAGCTGAGTCGCCCTGCTCAAGACCGCAATGGTTTCATCACGCAGTTCGTCAAAATTGACCCATAGCTCTCTGAGTGCGGTGTAGCCAATAAGAACCTCAAAAAAAGCAGGTGTCAAGTTGCTGAGTTGAAAGTACAAAATCCGTAGGGCTTTCATCCCTTTCAAATGCTCAAGCCATTGTGGTGATATCTGTGTTCCTTGCAGCGCGAGGCGCTTTACGTTGACGAGTCTCGCAAGATGAACAAATCCGATTTCCTGAAGAGCAGGTTCGTCAAGGAACACGGTTCCTAGCTTCGAGCACTTCGAAAGTGCTGATAGGCCGTCTCCATTGATCAAATTCGCTCCCAGTTCGATTGATTTAATAGCTTGTAATGTTCCACATGCTTTGATGTCCGGATCTCTCAGCCAGCCAGTGTTGATTGAGATACCCTCGATCTGCTGATGGTTCTGTATCGCCTTCAATAAGCCACGTGCATCAGTTTCCGAGCAAGATACGTGATTGATGTTTCTCCAGTCACTAAAATCAATCGAAACATCGTCCCAGACCACTCGACGAAAGCTGACGACCTGCAACTGGTGACACTTTCGCAAAGACTCAAATCGACCTTCATCGATTGTGGCACCGTCGATACTCAAGGACGTTAGATTCTCCAATTGTGCAACTTGGTCGAACACAGCCGAATCGGCAGTCTCGAAGATTGATGCTGATTTTTCCGGACAATACCGGTTGCCGCCAGAGACTAGCAGTTTTTCGCCGACTTCCATTTTGCTCACCCATGTAGGGTGTAGTGATGTAGACGCAGGGTGCATGTAACGAAGTGGAATGCCCCCTTGCAATGACGGTGCATTTCGCGTTTCTTCATGCTCTCGACATTTGATCCTTTCACATCAATCCCTTAATCGGCTCGCCGTAGAAGATCTGGTGTGGCCTGTTGAGTTCGTCTTGCCAGGTGGCGGTGGGGGGGAGGCCGAGGGCGGTGTAGATGGTGGCGGCCATGTTCTCCGGGGTTTGCGGGTCTGCGATCGGGTAGGCGGCGTCTGCGTCCGTCTTGCCGATGACGTTGCCGCCTTTCACGCCGCCGCCGGCGACGAACAGCGACTGGGCGGCTCCCCAGTGGTCGCGGCCCGGGGCATCGTAGTGATCTGCGAGATGTGAAATCTTCGGCGTGCGACCGAACTCACCTCCCATCACGATCAGCGTTTCGTCGAGCAGCCCGGACGAGTTCAAATCATCCAGCAGGGCGGACAGGGCGCGGTCGGTCGGGGGGAAGAGTTTGTCCTTGAGTCGCCAGAAGGCGTCGCCGTGCGTGTCCCAGCCTTCGTTGTTGCCGAGGTTGACCTGCACCATATTCACGCCCGCCTCGACCAGCCGGTACGCCATCAACAGCGACCAGCCGAAACTGTTGCGGCCGTATCGCTCCTGTGTGGCGTCATCTGCCCGCGTGACATCGATCGCCCTGCGGACATCCCCACTGGCAAGGAGTGAGATGGCCGACTCGCGATGGACGTCGTACTGCTGCGAGATGGCGGACGTCTCCATCTCTCGCCGCTGGGCATCGACCGTTTCGAGCAGATGCAGTCGGCTGTCGAACCGTGTGCCTGCCAGTTCACCCGGCAGCTTGAGGTTGGGAGCCTGAAACAGTCGCGGCTCGTCCGACGTCGGGTCCTTCTTCGGCAATTGAAAGAACGAGTACTCCGGGTACGCACCCCGCCAGAACGGGTCGCCGTAGTGCGTGGCCTGAATGATGAACGGATCGCGTTGATGCCCCATCTGCCCGCCATACGCACCGGGGATGACGCCTCCCGACCAGTGCACGAGCCGCTCCGGCAGCATGACCGCAGGCGGCAGATTGTGATTACGCAGCGGCACCGCATCGCCGACGACGGAGGCGATCGACGGCCAGTCGGTCGAGCGCGGCTTGCGATCCCCCCGCCAGCCGGGCGACGTCTCGGTGCGTCCGGTCAGCATCATGTAGTGGCTGCGTGTGTGATCGTTCGACGGATGCGTCAGAGATCGCACCAGGGCCCACAACTCACTCCGCTGGGCGAGCAACGGCAGATGCTCACAGATTTCGATGCCGGGCGTGTTGGTCGCGATCGGATTGAACTCACCCCGAATCGTATCCGGAGCGTGCGGCTTCATGTCGAAGCTGTCCTGCTGAGCGAGTCCGCCCGACAAGAAGATGTAGATGCACGACTTGGCCGTCGCGTTGCTGCTGACCGACTCACTCGCTTCGGCCCGCAGAGCAGACAGATGATTCGCCCCCAGCCCCAGCAGCCCAACCGCCCCCGCCTGCACAGCCGTTCGCCGCGAAACCCGCGGATGCGTCCACATCGATTGCGACATCAGATCCCCTTCTTGGCCACAGGAAGATTGACGTCAGAAAGTGTATCACAGCCAGACGGGACATTCACGACTTCTGCGTCACGTCGTCTGATGACACAGTACACCAACCTTCGTTCCCTTCGTTGACTCCTGTCCAGAATTGAACAAGAGGGAACGAAGGCAACGAAGTAGGGGGACATCGTTCTGGATTTGAGGAGGAAGGTCACGCAAACCAATAGGAATACAGCTTGCTGTTTCGCAGTTTGAACGTGAGCGACACTTGTTCTCCCGTGGCGGGGAGAGTCTGGTCGAAGGGGACTGTCTGATCGAGGACGTCGCCTGTGATGGGGGTTGATTGTGCGATCGTCCGGCCTGATTGATTGAGCAAGCTCACGCGGAGTTCGCCGTCGGTTGTATCTGCGTTGACGTGCAGTTGGCCTTCGGGAAGAGCGAAGGGTTTGGTGGTGACACGTCCGCCGTTAGTGTCGGCGTCAAGGGAGACGAAGCCGTCGCGGCGTTGGTTGAGCAGGCCGATTTGAACCGGGTGTTTGCGGACGATGTTCTTGCGGGTTGGACCGCCGTGGGCGCCGTGGACGCCGCAGTAGTAGATGAACAGCTGGTCGCCCCGGGTGATGATGCGTTCGACGCTGCGGACCATGCCCCCTTCCCAGGAGTCGTCATCGCCCAGCGACAGCCACGTGGCCCGATCGCCAACACGGGTCCAGTGGATGCCGTCACGACTCGTGGCCAGTTGCGTGTCGATCTTACCATCGCCTCCCTCGCGGTAGATCCAGATCATCGCAACGTAGACCCCCTCGTACAGATCGACGCCCGCACCGTAGATCTGCGTTGCCGGGCCGTCAGCCTCATCGCATTCGAGCACGAGTTGCGGCTTCGACCAGTGCATGAAGTCGTCACTTTCGCTGCGCGCCAGCTTGCGTCCGAATCCGAATCGGCTGAAGCCGACGTACCTGTCCAGCCTGGGGTTGTAGAGCACGTTCTGGTTCGTGTCGCAGTAGGCCTCGATCACCGGGTTGCCCTCGTAGCGGGTCCAGTGAATGCCGTCAGGAGAGAAGGCGACATGCCAGCCATCTTCGGGACCGCTCTTGCAGAACGGTGCACCGTTCCGCACTTCCCAGCCGCCGCTGCCGTGATCCCAGTACGCACACTTCCATCGCCGCGCCGGATCGGGATCGTGCAGATCGTGCAGGACTGAGATCCCTTCGCAGTTGTACTTGCCGACGCCCAACAGGTTATTCTGCGTGTCGCCGTCGTAGGGAAAGATGCCCAGCTTGGGCTTCACCCAGTGCACGCCGTCGGTCGACTCGGCATAGGCAGCCATCGTCGTGTGCGGCGCCCGTTCGTAGCCGTGCAGCTTGAGCGGGTTCACGCCTCGATCCTTCGGCCCAGTGAGATACCACAGTTTGAACAGTTGAGCCTGCTCATCGAAGTATGCAGTGCCATACACCTGACAGCCCCGCTCCCAAGGCGTATCCGGCACGATGAGCGGATTTTCGGGATGTCGCTGTGGCGGATTGACGACTCGGCGCACGCCTTCGAGGCGTTCGATCCCCACATCATCCAGAAACAACTGCCGCACGCCGGTCTCGACAACGAACTGCGAGAGATCTCTTCTCGCATCATCGGCTAACAAAGCCTGAGCGCCGACAAGAGTGGCAGCGGCCAGCGAAGTTTGAAGAAACCTCCGACGGTTGAGATGCGAGGTCATCATTTGCTCCCGAGAGGTTATGGATGACGTGTCATCTCCAGCTTATCAGTCTCGTGCACTGACTCACACTCAGTGTTGGTCGTTCGCTTGTATTCGCTATGCTGAGATGTACTTCTGCTACTCCTGCAGGATTTCCACGAAGAACTGCGACAAGGCGCTCATGTGATGACGAATTCGAATAACAAGTCTCGCAGATACGGGATCGACCGGCGGTCGTTTCTCAGATATCTGTCCGCAGTCTCAGCCATTCCGACGATCTCACTGCGGTCGATCGCACGAGCGGAGTCTCGACCGCGATTCCAGGCGAATCCGTTTCAACTTGGAGTCGCCTCTGGTGATCCATCGTTTGACGGTGTTGTCTTGTGGACACGACTGGCTCCTGACCCGTTGAACGGGGGAGGGATGACGAACGAGTCGGTTCAGGTGAAGTGGGAAGTGGCAGAGCAGGAAGATTTCAGCCATGTGGTCCGTCGCGGAGAAGCGGTGGCCGTTCCACAGTTGGGGCATTCAGTGCATGTCGAGGTGAACGGACTGGAACCAGACCGCTGGTACTTTTACCGATTTCACGCTGGTGATGTGACCAGTCCAACCGGACGCACGCGAACTTTTCCGGCTCCGTCGGTGATGCCGGAGCGGATGAGGTTTGCTTTCACGTCATGTCAGCACTACGAGTATGGATACTTCAACGGGTATCCCCACATGCAAGCAGAAGACCTGGATCTGGTCATTCATCTGGGGGACTACATCTATGAGTATGCGAGGCAGGAGGGCAAACCGCGTCAACACCTTGGCGGCGAAATCGAGAGTCTCGACGATTACCGCACTCGGTATTCGCAGTACCGTCTGGATGAGTCACTGCAGGGGACGCATCGACTGTTCCCCTGGGTCGTCACCTGGGATGACCACGAATTCGATAACAACTACGCCGATCTGGTTTCTGAAGAGGAGGGAGTTTCGCCAGAACGGTTTCTTGCGCGTCGGATGAATGCTTATCAGGCTTACTATGAGTTCATGCCCCTGCGTCGTAGTGCCTTCCCGCAGGGACCGCACATGAAACTCTATCGCAATTGTCCGTACGGGCGGCTCGCAAACTTTCACGTGCTGGATACGCGACAATACCGTACCGACCAGCCGAACGGCGATGGCGAGAAGCCGATGGAAGGAAAGGTGTTCGATCAGCGGGCGACCATGCTCGGTCGCAAGCAGGAGAATTGGCTGATGAAGAGCATGCTCCAATCAACTTCCGTGTGGAATGTGTTGGCTCAGCAGGTGATGATGGCACCGGTCAATCGGGGGGATGAGACAGGTGATAGATTCAGCATGGACCAGTGGCCGGGCTATGAAGTTAGCCGTCGGAGATTGCTCGAATTCTTCGCGGCACGAAACGGCATGAATCCCGTGGTGCTCACAGGAGACATCCATGTGAATTGGGTGAACGATTTGCGTCTCGACTTCACCGATGCAAACTCACCCACGGTCGCCACAGAACTCGTTGGAACCGCGATGACGTCGGGAGGAAATGGCGGCAACAAGATCCCGGAGTTCGAACGTGCTGCGGCGAATAACGACTTCGTCCAGTGGTACAATTCGAATCGAGGCTACGTCTCGTGTGAGGTGACTCCCGAAACATGGACGACACATTTTCGTGCGACGCCGTTTGTCGATAAACCCGGTGCTCCGATCTTCACTCCAGCCTCGTTTGTCATCGAAGCCGGACGACCTGGTGCTCAACAGACGTAGACCGGTTTTGACCGAGTGACTGACTTTGTATCCGTTCTCTCCACATCCGCAGCGTGTGTTGTCGGTTATTCCGCCGATGACGCAGTTGAATACGCCTTATCCTTCGACTGCGTATCTGACGGGGTTCCTGCGTTCGCGGGGCGTCGATGCGGTGCAGGAGGATCTGGCGTTGGCGCTGGTGTTGAAGCTGTTCTCATCGTCGGGGCTGGAGTCGATTCAGCAGCAGATCGAGTCAGAGCCTACTAAGCGACGGTCTGTGAATGTGCGCAGGTTCTGTGAGCAGTTCGAGGATTACAGGGCAACCATTGATCGCGTGATTCGTTTCCTTCAAGGGCGAGATATGACGCTCGCCCACCGGATTAACACGCGCACCTTCTTGCCCGAGGGGTCTCGTTTCGAGGCGTTGGAGGTGTACGCCGATCGGCACGAGATCGAGTTTGATGATCCGCTGGGGTGGGCGTTCGGACCGCTGGGGCTTCAGGATCGGGCACGACATTTGGCGACGTTGTACCTCAGCGATCTGGCTGACGTCGTGCGTGAGGCGATTGATTCGCGGTTTGAGTTTGTACGGTATGGCGAATCACTCGCATCCAGTCAGCCGACGTTTGATCCGCTGGCGGAAGCTTTGGCGGCACCGCTGAATCTGGTCGATCAGATGCTGAGAGACTTGACGCTCGCAGCGATTGATCGACATCTGCCGACGCTTGTGCTCGTGTCGGTGCCATTTCCTGGATGTGTGTACGCCGGCTTCCGCATTGCTCAGGCGATCAAAGCCGAACATCCGCAGGTCTTCACGGCGCTCGGCGGCGGGTTCGTCAACACAGAGCTTCGTGAACTTTCCGAACCGCGTGTGTTTGACTACTTCGACTTTGTTTCGCTGGATGATGGCGAACGCCCGTTGATGGCACTGCTGGAGTCTCTCCGCGGCGAGCGACCGGTGCAGCATCTTGTCCGTACTTTCGTGCGGCTGGATGACGAGACCGGCACATCGCAGGGAACGATTCAGTTCATGAACCATCCTGAACCAGAAGTGGCGTTTGCTGACGTTGGTACGCCCACGTGGGATGGATTGCCGATTCACGACTACCTCTCGACGCTCGACATGCTCAACCCGATGCACCGCCTGTGGTCAGACGGCAGGTGGAACAAGCTGACGGTGGCCCATGGATGTTACTGGAAGAAGTGCAGTTTCTGTGATGTGACGCTCGACTACATCGGCCGGTACAGCACGGCTGCCGCGGGGACGCTCGTCGACCGGATCGAAACGATCATCGACGAAACGGGGCAAACGGGCTTTCACTTTGTCGACGAGGCAGCACCGCCCAGCGGACTGAAGGCACTCGCGGAGGAGTTGTTGCGTCGAAACGTCACGATCTCGTGGTGGGGCAATATCCGGTTCGAGAAGTCCTTCACGCCGGAACTGTGTGAACTGCTGGAGGAGAGCGGCTGCATCGCCATCTCGGGAGGACTGGAAGTCGCGTCGGACCGGTTGCTCAAACTGATGAAGAAAGGAGTCTCCGTCGAACAGGTCGCTCGTGTCACGCGGGGCTTCAGCGACGCAGGCATTCTGGTCCATGCGTATCTGATGTATGGCTTCCCGACACAGACCGTACAGGACACGGTCGACGCATTGGAGTACGTGCGACAGCTGTTCGAGGAGGACTGCATTCAATCGGGTTTCTTCCACCGCTTTACGTGTACAGTGCATTCGCCAGTCGGCAAACATCCGGAGGAATACGGCATTGAACTGATTCCACTGCCGCCGGTCTCATTCGCCCGTAACGATGTCGGCTTCATCGACCCGACAGGTGTGGACCATGACGCACTCGGCGTGGCACTCAACAAGGCGCTCTACAACTTCATGCACGGCGTCTGTCTCGACGCGGACGTCACAAGCTGGTTCTCAGATCGAGTCCCTCGGCCTCGAGTGAAGCGGGACTTCATCGCCCGTGCACTGCGAGGAGGAAAGAAAAGTCATTCTAAGTGAATCTCATGGAATCGATCAAAACTGGCCATTGATGGTCGTGATCGCTCTAGCGACGAGCAAGTTCATCCGATATTCATCGATCCGATGGACAATGATCTTCGTCGCTTTTGATTCGATCTCGATGTCCTCCTCCCGACTTTACTGATCGTGTGCCGGTATGCGATTTGCTGGACCGGGAGGGAGTACGAGTGTTGGTGGTTTTTCAAGGGAGTGATTGCGACAAACATGGATGGGGCAACCGCACAAATCATCGCGTTATTCGGCGTGATGGGGCTGGGTTTGACGATCGGACAGATGTCCTGGCGAGGCATCTCGCTGGGGACATCGGGTGTCGTTTTTGTGGCACTGGTTGCTGGACATTTCGGCTTTCAAGTCCCCAAGATCGCGGGGAGCGTGGGCGTTGTGCTCTTCGTGTACTGTCTGGGAATCGGTGCTGGCCCGAGTTTCCTGCGGACCTTCTTCCAGAAAGGCAAGAAGTTGTCAGTGATGGCCGTCGCCATGATCCTTGCGGGGGGCGTGGTGGCATGGCTGGCAGCCACCCTGTTACATCTGAGTCCGGGACTGACGAGCGGGCTTTTTGCAGGAGCCATGACGAGCACACCCGCGCTGGCTGCTGCCACAGATCAGCTTCCGGCCGATCCAGAGGTCGCTGTTGGTTTCGGCATCGCCTATCCCTTCGGAGTGATCGGGGTCATCCTCTTCGTGCAACTCATGCCGCGATACTCCTCAGGTCAATCAACAACTTCAACAGACACTACAGAGACTGATGCCCAGCCGATCAGCCGGATGATGATCCAGGTGGTCAATCCGGGGGTTTTTGGAAAACGGTTGCGTGACATTGCGGCCATCTCTCGCGCGAACTGCCAGGTATCGCGGCTGCTGGTGGAGGGCAAGCTTCAACCCATTCCGGCGTCGTTCACGCTTGGCCCCGGACAGCGTGTGCTGATCGTCGGTGTTCGCAGCCAGCTTCGTGAGGTGGCTGAGGTGCTGGGTGAACCATGTGAGGATGTCGATTATGTGCTCGATCTCGAACGGCAACATCGACGCGTCGTCGTTAACTCCACAGAAATGATTGGCCGGACGCTCGCGGAACTTCACCTGCTGTCGCGGTTCGGCGTGACGATCTCTCGAATCACAAGGCAGGACATTGAGTTTGTACCCAGCCCTGACGAACGGATTCAGTTTGGCGATGCCTTGACGGCCGTCGGGGAATCTCAGGGACTGGACCAGTTTGTCAGATTCGCAGGACATCGAGAGCGGACGCTCGACGAGACGGATCTCATCTCGCTGGCGTCCGGACTGGTGCTGGGCATCGTGGTCGGAAGTCTCAAGCTGACACTGGGAAGCAAGTCGATCTCCTTAGGTCTCGCGGGTGGACCGCTGCTGGTAGGTCTCATCCTCGGGCAACTCGGCCACATTGGTCCGATCGTGCCTCGCATCCCACGGGCAGCCCGGTTCCTGCTGGCGGAAATTGGACTGGCGTTGTTTCTTGCCCAGGCCGGTGCGCAAGCAGGCAGCGAGTTTGTCGCGGTCATCCGACAACATGGAATTGCCCTTCCGTTGACAGCCATCGCGATCGTGGTCACGCCGTTGCTGGTGGGGTGGCTGGTGGCGAGATTTGTATTAAGACTGGACTTGTGGGAGATGTGCGGCGGGATCTGCGGTGCGATGACGTCCACTCCGGGTCTGGGGGCCGTGACGTCATCGGTGGATTCGAGCGTCCCTGCGACCAGCTACGCGGCCGTCTACCCGCTCGCACTTCTGCTGGTCACCATTCTTGCGCCCGTGCTGATTGCACAGCTCTCGTGAACAATCGCGGGAGACGCTTCGCTTCTCGATGAATGTTCACTAACCTGCGAACTGTGATGAAGGCATCACCCCGTCTCGCCTTTTTCTTTCGCTCAAGATGACACTGAGACTAGCCGATGACGCGAGTCGACATTCTTTCGATCGAGGCTGCGTCAGGCCACAAGTCGGCAGCTGAAGCATTGCGGTACGCCCTGGAAGCGCGACAGCCGACATGGAACGTTCGCGTCATTGATCTGGGTGACGTGTTGCAACACCAGAGTCGCCTGCTGAGATTGGCCTTTGGTTTTGGAATGGGCTTTTTCAACTGGTGCATGCGGCGTGAACGCTACTTCTTCTTCGTCACGAGTGTCCGGTTCTGGATTCTCGTGACTCTCCTCGTGACTCGTTTGCAGGCATGCACATTCCTCTTGCGTCGGACGTCACGATTCTGGTCCGACGGGGCTCCGGACGTCGTCATCTCTGTAACGCCCATGATGCATACGATCGTGTACGAGGCGGCGAGGTGCCTGAACCCCAAGGTCCACTGCATCACCATTCCGGTCGACTATTGCGAGATGGTCCCCGGATACTGGTATCAGCCGGCCATCGATCAGCATTACCTCCTCGGCAGTCAGCAACTCGTCGACGATGCGATTGCTGGGGGTGTTCCCGAGTCGGAGTGGCAACGACTCAGCGGCATGGTCATCGATGTGCGGTTCTACGGAGCTGAACCCATTGAGCGTGGGGAATTTCTCCGTTCGCTGGGACTCGATCCTGCGTTGCCGACGGGTGTGATTTCCTTTGGCGGACAGGGAACGGTCAACGTGCTTCGCTGTGCGCGGGCGATCGGAGACGCGAAGATTCCCACGAATCTGATATGCCTGTGTGGCCGGAACGAGGGACTATTGAAGACACTTCAGTCGCTTGATTCTCCGTTTCCGATTGCAGCACTCCGTTTTGATCCGGAGCCGCCGGTGACGATCTTACGGACCGCAGACTATCTGATCGGCAAACCGGGAGTCATGACATTGACAGAGGCGCTGATTACGGACACCCCGTTGATCTTCATCGAGAGCCAAGGGCTCAGCACCGTCCAGGGAGCCAATGAGCAATGGGTGCTGGAGCAGGAGACCGGAGTCATGGCTGATAGCCCCGAGTCTGTTCCCGGCTCTGTCAGACAGGTCCTGGAGGACGATCAAATTCACGCTCGCATCCAGGATGCTCAGCATCGCGGGGTGTTCGATGCACTGGCGGCGATCGAAGCCATCGTCAGCGAGAACACGTTGAGACAGGACGTGCCGCGTCCACTGGGGCTTCTGCCTAGACCTCCCAAGACATTGGCTGAATAGCGACTCACTTTCTCGCAATAGCAATGCGTGCCGCTGACTGATCGCCACTTCGCTCAGCGTTGAAAGATCGGCAGATACCCTTTATCCAGCTGCAGAATGGTGGCGTTCATAGCGGTCGTGTAGACCGGGCCCACATGACCTTCCTGCCAGGAACCGTCCGCAGACTGTTTGCGAATGATGTTATCGTTGATCTCACGGCTGTAGCGTTTCCACTTGTCGTCGTCGAGTCGATACATCACCTGGGCGTAGTAGTAGTGGGCGTAGTGCCAGTGGCCGAAGGTGGACTGCATGCCACCACCGCCGGGCCAGATGTTCTTCTCACAGAAGTCGAGCATCAACTTCACATTCTTCCCCTCGTACTCTCCTGAGTTGAACATGGCTGCAAGGGCTGCCGCTGTGATCGGGGGACGCGGTCCGCCTTGCCGCATGATGCTGTATTGAACGCCGCCATCTTCAGTTGTGCAATCGGCGATGTACTGTTTGGCCCGCTCGATGATCTCTGCCGGAACCGGAATTCCT
>JAGQQG010000013.1 GCA_020426325.1 Planctomycetaceae bacterium
AGGTCCTCGACGACGGCCGCCTCACCGACAGCCAGGGCCACGTCGTCGACTTCCGCAACACCATCGTCCTGATGACCTCGAACATCGGCTAGCAGGCGATCCTTGAAATGACGGAGGAGGGTGATGAGGAGCAGATTCGTGAGACGTGCATGTCGGCTCTCAAAGCGAGCTTCCGTCCTGAGTTCCTGAATCGCATCGACGAGGTGATCGTGTTTCATCCGCTGGGACGACACGACATCCGCAAGATCGTCGACCTGCAAATTCGCCATTTGGAGGAGCAACTCGCAGAGCACGATTACTCACTCGAAGTGAGTGACGACGCGAAGACGCTTCTGGCGAATGAGGGGTACGATCCGACGTACGGGGCACGTCCGCTCAAGCGTGTGATCCAGAGCCGTCTGCAGAACTCACTGGCGAACGCAATCCTCTCCGGCGAGTTTCCGGAAGGGTCGACGATCGTCGTCGGCGCTCAGGGAGGCGGGTTCACGTTCGATCGGAAATGAGCCCAGACTGTTGCTGATTCAACGACGAATTCCGCCAAGATTCGAGTCTCAGTGACGAATGACTGATGAGGTACAAACTCGTGCCATCGACTCAGAAGAGAGACCAATGAACACCGCATCCAATCGTTATCACGATGAATTCGGAATGACCGGACAGGGATCAACAGGCAATGTGATCGCCGCTCTGTGCAGCTTCTTCGCGCCGGGGCTCGGTCAATTGCTGCAGGGACGAGTCTTCACAGCGCTCACCCACTTTGTGCTGGCGGGGATGCTGTGGTTGCTCACATTCGGCACGATGGGCTGGGTGATGCACATCTGGTCGACGATCAGTGCGGCGATCTGGCGTCCCGAAAGTTAATGAGGATGCTTGCTAATCAGCCATTTTCGCGGTCGGCGTTGACGCCAGCGGTCTCGGTGGTACGATAATGGCGGTTTCGGCTCGGCTTGGGTACGTTTGCTGCGAGCACCGGAGCCAGCTCACTTTACAGGAAGAGATCTGATGGCTGAAGGCACGATTAAGCGGCTGACCGACAAAGGTTTTGGTTTCATCGACACCGGGACCGCAAGCGACATGTTCTTCCACATGTCCAACCTCGAAGGAGTTCAGTACGAAGAACTTCAAGAGGGACAGAGAGTTTCGTACACGCCCGGTCACGGTCCCAAGGGTCCGCGTGCGGAGAATGTCAGGCCGATTTAGTCGACGTTTGACACAAACCTAACCAAGAAGCCGACGAGCAATCGTCGGCTTCTTGTTTTTTGGTCGGAGAGTAAACTCGGGCATCGGGTCGACGACTTGCAACCGGACATCTGCTCTGAGACGCTAACCACGCGAGAACTCACTCGCGATCGACCACTTCTGAAATCCATCAGAGAGGCTGAGGAGCCGTTAATGCACACATCTGTCCGTTTCTGCCTGCTGACTATTGCCTTGGGTGTTGTTTCAATCGCGTCAGCCTCGGCTGATGATCAAGACTCCGGCTCTCTCCGAGCCGGCATGATCGGGCTTGATACGTCACACGTGATTGCCTTCACCAAGATCTTCAATGCGGAGGCGCCTGCAGAAGATGTGGCCGGGGTGAAGATCGTCGCCGGGTATCCGGGAGGGACAGACATCCCTGCGAGTGCGGATCGCGTTGAAGGGTTCACCAACCAGTTACGCGAGAGCGGAATCGAGATCGTGGAAACGATTCCGGAGCTGATTGATCGCGTGGATGTCGTGCTCCTGGAAAGTGTCGATGGACGCATTCACCTGGAGGAAGCGAGACAAGTCATCGCAGCGGGCAAGCCGGTCTTCATCGACAAGCCGATTGCCGGTTCGCTGGTGGAGGCGATCATGATCTTCGAGATGGCCGAACGGGCGGGTGTGCCTTGCTTCTCCAGTTCGTCAATCCGGTTTGGGGACGATCTTCTGAACGCGCGGCACAATGAGTCGCTCGGGCCGATAGCAGGATGTGCGGCGTGGGGACCATGCATCTACCAACCTGGGATACCTGACCTGTTCAACTACGGCGTTCATGGTGTCGAAGGCCTCTATACGGTGATGGGAACCGGATGTCAGACCGTTGTCCGCACGAAGACCGAGGACACGGACTTCGTGGTCGGCACATGGGAGGGGGGACGCATCGGCACCTACCGCGGCATCCGTAATAATTCAGCTGGTTTCGGCTTCATGATCTTCGGCAACAAGGCCATCACTCACGCAGGGCGAGGCGAGTACGGGCAACTCTGTCGTGAGATCACCAGGTTCTTCAAGACAGGCACGTCACCAGTTCCTACCAGCGAGACGATCGAGCTTTTCGCCTTCATGGAAGCTGCGGATGAAAGCCACCGCCAGGGAGGTGCTGCGGTGTCGATCCCCGACTACATCGCCAAAGCAAGAACAGAAGCTGAAAAACGTCTGGCGATGGAATAGGAAACCGCGAACGATTGTTTCCAATCAACATTATTCCTGCTCCCCGATATTGACTGTGGGATGAGATCAAATCGGTCGACTGGAATTCGACAACCTATGTCGGTGCCGGCAAGATCACGGAGATCGACGAGAAGACCACGAGTTCGTCGACAGACGGAGCCGGGTTCACAAAGACCGTCGCCCCAGTCACGGCTGTCGTCGGTGATGACGTCAGACGAAGTTCGGTGTCACTCACGACTTCCAGAACCGCTCGGGTGACGCCGTCGATTTCGACAAGTTGTCCGGCTTCCAAAGTCGAGGTGAAGTTGGTCCCGACGCCTGTTACGACAATGCTGTTGGCAGGAATGGAGACAGTGCCCGGCAGAGCCTCGCTGAGTGGAGTGTAACCATCCAGCGGGACGTTCGTCAGCGCGTCCGTCCGATCGAAGCCGTTCACAGGGGTGCTGTCAACGGCGTCAGTGACATCGAATGTCGGCAGGGCCTGGATGTCCTGCGCGACTTCAATCCCTGTGCCAATGATACGTCCGAAGACCGTGTGTCGGGCAGCATCCAGGAACGAGTTGTTGGCGAGGTTGAAGAACCATTGACTCGTCCCACTGTTGGGGTCCGTTCCGCCGAAACCATCTCCGGACAGGGCGAGTGACAACGTTCCTTCGATGTTCGAATTCGTCGTGAGGAACTCGTTGGTGATCGCAGGATCAGTTTCGATCGGGATGATGGTGCCGTTGACTGTAAACCCGCCTCCCTGAATCACAGAAGGGACGCCGCCGGAACCGGTCCCCGACCGATGGATGATGGAGTTGTCGTAGTCGTTCAGATAGCTCAGGAAATTGGCAACCGTGATCGGTGCATCATCGTCCAGGAACTCAACATCAATGGGGCCCATTGAGCTGTCGAATCGCACGACTGTTCCAACCGCTCGGTGCAGATTGAACTCCTCCATCACCGAGTCACTGCCCAACGTCGACGTAACGACGATCGTCGTAGCCCCCTCGAAAAGATCGACGTCGATCGAGTAGTCACCATTGGTGTCGGCTGTGGTGGTACCCAAGTCGATTTGTCCGGTGTCCCCACCAACCACATTGACGGTTGCTCCCGCGGCTGTTGTGCCGGAGATGTTGAAAGTCTCGAGTGTCGTGACCAGGGTGCCGCTGGACTCCATCGTGTCTGCATTCGCGGAGGTGTCCACCGTCAGTGTCAGTTCGTCCGTCGAACCGTTGCCGTCATCAGTGGCGTCGTTGAGTGTCATCCGCAGAGTTGCTGCGGCAGTCAGCGTATCGGTACCGCGCGACTCGATCGTGCTGTCGGCAACTGTGGATGACTCAAATCTCTTGAATTTGACCTTCCCGCCAAACGTCGTGTCTTCCGATGTCTGCATCGCATCGTGACGACCGAGAATTCCACCCGCCCAGAACTTGCCGTTGAAGTCGTTGGTATTTTGCGTGACGACCGTGTCATCTCCCTGAAGGAGAAAGAGCTTCGTGTTCCCGTTGACGGTTGCCCCATCAAACATCACGAAATCATCACCACCGCCGGTTGACGCATCGACCCTTCCGTTGACAGTCGAGTCCTGAACGATCACGTCATCCTCTCCTCGACCTGTCTTGACGTTCAGCGAACCGACGGTGCTTTCTTCAATCACAACGTCATTTGCCCCTGATGTCCCCAGGCCGGCGAAGCCAAACAGACCGAAACCGTGTGAGAACAGGTTCGTGGTGATCCGATCAAACAGTCGTGGAAAACGATCAGAAAGGAACTCACCAAACCGGCTGTTGGCAAACCGATCGAAGCGGTTCGAGCCGAGCCAGGAGGAGACTGCGACTGCACCATCAACGGTGGTGTCGAACACGGAAACCTGATTGTCACCGCCGCCTGCATTGATCGTCAAACTGCCATTCAAAGTCGAACCAGAGATGCTGATGGCATCTGCCTCCGAACCCGTCGCAATGCTGACGTTGCCCTCGAGTGTGGCGTTCGTGATTCCGACCTGTGAAACTCCGCTGCTGTCGTTGACATTCGTGGTGCCACTGATCGTAAGTGCACCTGTTACGCGCAGGGTGTCATCACCCTGACCGAGGAGAGAAACCAGGTTGCCATCCAGTGTCGTCCCCTCGCTGACGGCGACAAACGCATCGGTGCTGTCGTTGACCGTCGTGCCGTCGAGTCCGGTCACAACCAGATCGCCATCGACGATTGAGACTTCAACGGAGTTATCTGCATCATCCCCTGTGAGGGTGAGGTTACCATTCGTCACGACGGCATTCACGTTGCCGCTCAGGAGCGTCCGCGACTCAAGCGCCTCGCAGGCTTGAAACGCACGGACTCGTCTCCGATGAGACGAGCGACGACGTAAGACACGAAGCCAGTTGGGAAGGGCAACAATCATGTTAGATCTCAATTGCTATGAAGTGTCGCAGCAATGGGAGGCAAGTCAATGTATTCGCGAAACCAGTGTCAGATTTGAGGCTGGAACTCGTTCTCATTGAGTGAGTAACGTTGATCCCTGCCATAAATCGACTCTCAAGCATAACCATGCATCGGATGCAATGACCAGTGTGGATGAGGAGTTCAGCAAAAATGGCTGATCTACGGGTTGTAAGGCGAGATTGACGATTGTGACTGTCGTAATGTCTCGCAGTGCGGGGATCGCACCCCATGACCGCACGGCGTACAATGTGGGACAGGACGGTGCCCGCCCATGATTCAATTGCAATACCCGGAGTTTCTGCTGCTGGCGATCCCGTTGGGGTACGGCTGCGCTCGCTGGGGAGGATTTCGACCATCTTGGCTCTGGGCTGTCCCAATCGCGGCTTGGGTGGGATTGCAGGCACTCTGGACCGGGGTTTTTCCCTGGTGGTCGCACGTCTGGCTGATCGTACCAGTCGTGCTGTTTCTGCTCCCCTGGCTACGCACAGCAGGCGTCACAGGAGCAATTCGGTTGGCTTTGATCAGCCTGTTGCTGTTCGCAATTACAGGCCCCCGTTGGAATCAGGGTGGCGAAGGGATTGATGTTGTCGTCATTGCAGATCGCTCTCGTTCGATGCCTGCTGACTCACATCGCAACCTGCTGGAACTCATCGACAACATCGCAGGGAACCGGGGGTCAGGTGACCGGATCGGCGTGGTCACCTTCGGCAGCCAGGCCCAGGTTGAACACGGGCTGTCACAGAATGCTGAATTGGAAGCCTTTACTCGCGAAGTCATGCCCGATGGAAGCGACCTGAACGACGCAATCCTTGCTGCCTTGAATCTCATCGATACCGACCGGCCGGCCAGAATCCTCGTGCTCTCTGATGGCGAAGCCAATGGCAGTTCTCCTCTCTCAGGAGCGAGGAGAGCAAGAGAACTTGGTGTGCCGATCGACTACCGGGCCTATGAACGATTACGGGCCGGTGATACGGCTGTGCGATCAATCTCGCTGCCGGAGAGTGTCTCGCCGCGAGAGCCTTTCCAGTTTTCCGTCTCGTTGTTTGCGGACAAGGACGTCGACGGTACGCTAAAGGTGTTGCGCAACGGAAGACCGGTTGCAACGCAGAGCGGGCCGTTTCTCACAGGGACAAATCGATTCTCGTTTCGAGACCTGATTGAGGAAGCGGGAATTCACAATTACTCCGTCGAACTCGATGTTGCCGGGGACCCACTGCTGGAGAACAACGTCGGCGCAGGATTGGTGCGTGTCGATACAGGTCCCCGGATTCTGGTGCTCAACTCTGACGGAGCAGAAGGGAACATCGTGCGTGCTCTGCGATCGGCACGATTGCCGGTCGATGTCGCTGTCGCCGGGACGCATCCGCTCACGCAGGATGCTCTCGATCCGTACCGTGCCGTCATCATCGAGAACGTCCCTGCGAAAGAGTTTGGCCGCACGAAGATGGAACGGCTGGCCCAGTTTGTCGAGGATCTTGGCGGCGGTCTGCTGCTGACGGGTGGACAGCGGAGCTTCGGGGTCGGCGGTTACTTCAACAGTCCGCTGGACGACGTTCTGCCCGTGTCGATGGAGATCCGCGAAGAGCATCGCAAGACACGTGTCGCCATCGCGATCGCACTCGACCGAAGCGGCTCCATGGCCGTCTCCGTGCCGGGGGGCAAGACAAAGATGGATCTCGCAAACCTCGGCACTGCCGAGTGCGTGCGACTGCTCTCAGCAGGAGACAGCGTCGCGGTGATCGCGATCGACAGTACGCCCCATACAATTCAACATCTGACTCCCGTTGACGATCCGGAAGCAATTGCACGCAAGGCTCTCACTATCGAGAGTATGGGCGGGGGTATCTTTGTGTATGAGGCACTCGTGGCCGCCGGGCAGGAGTTGATGAAAGCCGAGCAGGCGACCAAGCACATCATCCTGTTTTCCGATGCAGCCGACAGCGAGGAGCCCGGCTCGTACAAGTCGCTGCTATCAAAGTACGAATCCGCCGGAATTACCGTCAGCGTCATCGGCTTGGGCACCATCGCCGACCCGGATGCCAAACTGCTGGAAGACATTGCCAAGCTGGGTAACGGGAACATCATGTTCACGAACGATCCGGCTGAGTTGCCGCGACTGTTCACGGAAGACACGATGTCGGTCGCCCGCAGCAGCTTCATTGAAAAGGACCCGGAGACGCAGCCGAACGGGATCACCGGGACATCACTCGCTGACGCCCAGTTGCTGGGCAATCTCACTCTCGGCGCCTTCCCGACCGTCGACGGATACAACCTGAGTTACCTCAAACCGGATGCAACCGCAGCAGTCATCTCAAGCGATGAGTATGCCGCGCCGTGGGCCGCGTTCTGGTACCGGGGGCTCGGACGGGTCGCTGCTCTGACACTCGAAGTCGATGGGCAGTTCTCAGGGCAGTTCGGTCATTGGGATTCGTATGACGATTTTCTCATCACGCACGCCCGCTGGCTGTTGGGAGGGGACGACCCGGACGACATCTTCGTCGACATTGCACGACAGGGTCAGGATGCGGTCATCACGGTCGAGTTGGACCCGAATCGTCCGGACAAGGGATCGGGCGAAGTGCCCGAGTTGGTGGTTGTGCCGCCGGGGGACGATCGTGTCGCACCGATCGAACCGGATTTCACGTGGGTTGGCCCGGACACACTTGAGGGTCACTTCCGCATGGACCGTACGGGCAACTGGCGAACTCTCGTGAAGACGCGCGGCCGTGAGATCAAGCGGGGCCCGGCTGTGTCTTTGCCGTACTCACCCGAGTTCGACCCACGAGAGGGCCTCCCAACCGGCAGCGAGATTCTCGCGGAGGTTGCAGAATTGAGTGGCGGTGTCGAACGACCGGATGTGCTGGACGTACTCAAGAACCCGCCACGCTCCGCCAGCACGTCATCACTCCTGCCGTGGTTATTCATCGTGGGGATTGTGTTGCTCATCCTGGAAATCGCCGGTCGACGGTTGTCACTTTGGGAACGCCTGAGCGATGCAGCGACCGCGAGCATTCCCGAGACGATGAAGCCGCGCGGATGGCTGCCACAATGGAAGCTGTCCCTCCTCCGGCGAGAAGCACGCTCAGCCGAACAAACGTCCGCCGAAAGTGCCACTGCTTCGGCCAGTCAGAGCGTCCAGTCGACCGCAGGTGCGCAAGGCCTAAGCAATGCAACTCAGCCTTCGACCGAATCGAAATCGAAACCGTCCATCGACGTCTTCGCCGCAGCCAAGCAAAAGGCCAAACGGCGGTTGAAGTGATCGTGCTTCTCAAGAGAAAAGATGACTGACGAGTATCCTTGATTGGACTGCCTGTTGATTGCTGGTAACGTTGCAGTTGACCTCGCTCCCTACCCGAAGTTTTTCTTCATACGATGCCGGCTGCCGTCCAACCACTTTCGTCAGACAGGTTCACAGCTGAGGGAAATTGCGGGAAACTGGTGGGGCGGATCTGGCGACCGTCACGTGATACTGACGAGTTGGCCGGACACGTCATGTTCGTCCATGGGCTGGCCGATCACTGCGGACGTTACGAGGAACTAACGGCTCGGCTGGGGAGCATTGGTCTGGCTACGATTGCGATCGATTTGCATGGGCATGGCGAATCGGCAGGACGACGCGCGTATGTGCAGGAGTTTGACGACTACCTGACCGACGTCGATGTGCTGTGCGAGCAAGCCGATCGAGAATTCGCCGGGACGCCTCGTTTCCTCATGGGGCACAGCATGGGGGCGACGGTCACTGCGCTCTGGGTGATCAAGAATCGACCGCAGCTGGCAGGCCTCATTCTGAGCAGTGGAGCTTTCTCGCGGGGGGCGGACATTTCTCCGATACTTGCGAAGCTGTCGCACATCATTGTGGCTGTTGCTCCGCGACTGGCGACGGTCAAGATCAACCCGGAACTGATCACCCGTGACATCGGGCGTGCAACCGCCTATCGAGAGGACCCGCTGGTCGACCACGACGGGATCCGCGCCCAAACCGGGGCACAACTGCTCAAAGCGATTGATCGGCTGATGCTGCAGGCAGACACCATTGATGTCCCAACGCTGATGTTTCATGGCACAGCCGATCAGATCACCAATCCCGCAGGAACGCAACTGCTGTTTGAACGTCTGGGCTGTCAGGACAAGACGCTCAAGTTGTATGAAGGACTGTTTCACGAGACACTCAACGAGTTGGAACGTGACCAGGTTTACGATGATCTACTGACATGGGTCATGGCACATCTTCCGACAGCGGAGACCGAACGTTGAAAGTAGCTGGATTCGCCAGAATTCAGCCCAATCGTGGCCTACCGGTGATCTTCTGAACTCTGGCGAGTTCAGCTACGTTTATCGGTGAAAGGAATGCATCAGATGAAAACGGTTGCCATCACCGGCGCATCAGGAAATCTCGGTTGGAAGTTCGTTCAGCACATGGCGTCTCACGCTGATGTCGCAAGTGTGATCGGTCTCGACCTGGATGAACTCTCGAGTGATCAACTGGCCCAGTTATCAGCGGACCAGGCGGACAAGTGTGAGTTCATCGCGTGTGATCTGCTGGACTGGCATGACCGTCGTTGGCGAGAAGCGATCAAGCGTAGTGACGCGGTCGTGCACTTTGCGGCTCAGAATCCGTTCCCTGAGGCGAGTTGGGACGATTCGAATCGTTCGCTGGACATGACGCTGAATGCGGCCCTTGCCAGTGTCGATGCGGGAGTATCACGATTCGTCTTCGTCTCGTCGAACCATGTGATGGGGCGATACAAAGACGCGCCGCTGGCAGACACGATTGGTCCGGGTGAGTTGACCACGAGCCTGGAGCACGCGGTTGGAACCGTCTGGCAGATCGGCGAACGTGCGATGGATTCGACACCTTACGCGGTCGCCAAGAGCAGTGGTGAGCGGTTATGTCAGGCACTGGCGACACGTGCGGAAGGGCGGACGACGTTCGTGAGCGTCCGCATCGGATGGTGCCAGCCGGGGGAGAATGTGCCTGCAACACTCTCAGCTGCTGGCACACCGACGCAGGCGATCGGGATCAACCGCGACGCAGACTTCGAGCGGGCCGATTACTGGTTTCGGCACATGTGGCTGTCCAATCGGGACTTTGCCCGGCTGTTTGAGCGTGCGGTCTTTGCTGAAACCGAGACATGGCCAACTCCGAACATCGTTGTGAATGGAGTCTCGAACAACACCGGGATGGCGTGGAGTCTGGACGAGGCCCGGCGATTTCTCAACTACGATCCACAGGACGACGTCGAAGCCTGAACATCACTCGACGACCGTTACGGTTCGTTCCGTACTGAGAGTGCAGGAGCGGGTGAGGGTGACGTCCTTAAAAATGTTCGGCGTCACCCAGGCATTCCCGTTCAGTGGGACACTGATCGTGACCGTCACCTCTGTCTCAATCCCTGTCAGGGGATCGGGGGTTACGGTGACTGTAGGATTGTTGATCTTCACAGCGGTCAGACCGGCCAGTGCTGTCGCTTCCCCCTGGGCAGCCGTTGAACCGGGAACGATCAATCGTCGAGCCCCCTCATAGGCGGAGTTCTCCATCGTGTGAAGCACGACGTTCACGCGGGCAAACTCCATCGCGCCGAACAACAACGTGAAGTACAGCGGCATCGTGAGGGCCATCTCGACCGACACCACGCCTGTGCGTCGATCTCGCTGATCGTGAGTTGTTCTGTGAGTTCGCATCTTGAGTGCTCAACTCGTGGTTGTTTTCAGTCGGTGAGGGTGGCTGGAAGAATGCGGGCCAGGTCCTCGAACGCGGCAATCAGTTCGTCCCGGTTCGAGGCGTGGTAATGCCGCCCGCCGGTTCGCGTCGCGATCTTCTGCATGTCCTGCTGATCAGCCGCATCGAGGAAGGAGACCGTGTGAATGATGATTCCTTCTTTACGTGCATCATTTGCTGTCTGAACAGGATTGCTGCCCTTGTTCCATTGTCCGTCACTCATCAGCACCATTGTCACTTGTGCATTTGGCCGAACATCAGGACCGGTCAGAACATCAATTCCGGCTTCCATCCCCGCGGACATGTTGGTGGCACCAATCATCACGTTGTTTCCACGGTAAGTGAGCGCGTTGCTGATCGCCGAGTACGTTGAGCCCGCGAGCGGAACTTCGTACCTGACGGCTGGAGACGTGACGCCCGTGATGCTGTATTCGTAGGTTGAATTGTCCATGTCCGAGGCCCAAGTCACCAACGCGATCCGGGGAGCAGGGTTCACTCCACTGACAATTGTCAGGAACAAATCGACCGCATCCTCAAGGGTCTCCCAGCGACTACCGCTATCCTGAGGAGGGTATGCAATTTCATCAGGGCTAGTCGGAGTACCGGGAGGATAACTCCACGCGGGTCCTGTGAGATCAAAGCACATGGAATGCGAACGATCGATAACAAGGCACACCTCCTGCTCGAAGTAGGACGCGGTTGAGACACGCTGCGGTGTGAAGTTGCGAAGGCCGAACAGTCGTCCGAAGAACAAGGGAGCCGAGCCTGTGGGATTCGCATCAGACATCAGGGCTGTGACCCTCACAGCCGTGTGGGGCATTCCGTTGGTGAATTCCCAGGAACCGTCCGGCTGGAGGTCCGCCCGGCCGATCTGAACGTCACTCGCCTGAATTGCCAGCGGTCGACCGGCGACGGTGTTGGCATTGGCCACGTCAATCGCTTCCTGTATCGCGTCAGCGTCACTTTGTGAGCGACTCAGTTCAGCCGCCGCCGCCTTGGCAGCTGCATCGGTGGCGACGCGCAGTTCAGACCTCACCAATTGCATGTAGGCGACGTCAACTGAGAATGCTGCGGTCACGAGGAAAAGGACGATTGAGAACACCATCAAGACAGTCATCGCTCCGCTGCGCGAGGACCACGATGATTCACGTTGTTGACTTGGGAACCGTCTCATGGAACGACTCACATGCGGGAAAAGACGACTGATTTCGACAGAGTGAAACCTTGAAAGAACCACTGAGGGGAAATCGCGTTGGCATCAGCAGAGGCGGTCACAGTCACGGTCACCAGCGTGCCGGGCGGTGTCGTGGAATCAATGGTCGGGGTGACCGTGATCGAGGCGCCGGTGATGCGTCGAGCAGCCAGAACCTGCTGGCCGCGCGCGACGGCATCCGCCTGCACACCGCCATGAGAGCTGACCGATCGGGCGACTTCATAGGCCGTCATCGTCAGACCCTGACGCAGATAGATCATGTTGGCGGTTTCGATGGCTCCGAATACCAGCGCTGCCACAATTGGCAGGAAGATGGCAAACTCAACCAGCGCAAGGCCCTTGCGGTCTGCTTGCTGTTCCGATGTTCGCAACCTCGCACGTCGCACTGGAATCCCCTCAACAACGACCGGGGCAACGAAGTGAATAGGACGCTCCCCGTTGGAAACAGTAGTTCGCGAGTTCGCAGGTGCTGTCTCAACCGGATGATTCGGATCAAAATTTCCCTCAGGAAGTTGCCAATCGTAAGCATTGAGCCATCGCATGCGTGTTTTTCGATGGAAGATCTCCTGGAATCGGCCCAACCGTTGCAATCGTCAGAAATTGATTCTTCGATGAATTGAAGGTGAGTTGCTTCGCCCTTTGCCTCAACAGGCCGAATCATGAATAATGGGAGGACCAAGCCAAACGTGCCTCTAAGAGGCAACTCTCAGCAGGAAAGCAGGTCGATGGTTACTGACGCGACAACGACAACGGAAATCGGCAGTTACTTTGTCACCAACTACCCCCCGTACTCGCAGTGGACGAAGGATGCGGTCCCAGCATTTCACGAAGCATTGGAACGTGAAGCGGACAAATCGGTGCCGATGGGCATGTATGTTCACATCCCCTTCTGCCGCAAGCGATGCAAGTTCTGCTACTTTCGTGTCTACACTCAGCAGAATGCGGACACCATCAAGAACTATGTCGAGACGCTGACTCGTGAAGTGGAGTTACTGAAGGATCAACCTGGAGTTGTCGGACGTTCACTGCGGTTCGTCTATTTCGGCGGAGGCACGCCGTCTTACCTCAGTTCAAAGCAGTTGCTGATGCTTCGTGAGCGTCTCGGTCAGTGGATCTCGTGGGACAATGCAGAAGAAGTCACGTTCGAGTGCGAGCCGGGGACGCTTTCGCTGGAGAAGGTGCAGACTCTGAAGGAGATCGGCATCACCCGCGTGTCGCTCGGCGTCGAGAACTTCAATGACAAAATCCTGGAAGAGAACGGCCGCGCCCATCTCTCGCCGGAGATTGAACGGGCATACGGGTGGATCCAGCAGGTCGGCTTTCCGCAAATCAACATCGATCTCATCGCAGGGATGGTGGGCGAGACGGATGAGAACTGGCATGCGTGTGTCGAGCAAGCAATCGGGATGGAGCCGGATAACATCACGATCTACCAGATGGAACTCCCCTGGAACACGACCTATTCCAAGGAAATGCTGGAACAGGGAATCGAGTCACCCGTTGCTGACTGGCCGACTAAACGCAGATGGGCCAGTGAAGCGATCGACCAGTTCCTGGCTGCGGGATATCAGGTCTCATCCGGAAACGAACTGGTCAAGTGCCGTGACACGGACCACTTTGTCTACCGTGACAATTTGTTCCGGGGGAACGACATTCTGGCCGTGGGGGTTTCATCATTCGGCCACTTTCAGGGAGTTCATTATCAGAACGATGCGGAGCTTGAGTCCTACATGCAGTCAGTGAACGAGGGTCATCTTCCGGTCAAACGGGCGATGGTCCCCACTGATCACCAGCGACTGATTCGCGAATGGATACTGCAGATGAAGGAAGGCCGCGTCGAGATCGAGCCGTTCGTCCGCAAGTTCGGTGTCAATCCGCTCGAAGAATTCGCAGAGCCGCTGGCTAATCAGGAGCGAGCCGGTTACCTCGAAGTCGAAGACGACGGGGTCGTCCTGACACGCAAAGGACTTCTCCAGGTCGACAGCCTGCTGACCGAGTACTTCGAGGAACAGCATCGCGAAGTTCGGTATACTTGAGATCAGATGCGTGAACCTCTCTAGGCCAAAGTGCATGTCTGTCGGAATCCAATCTCCTGTGACGATTGCTGAGTTGATTGATCAGCTCGGTGTGTCTGCGGATCGTATTCGGTATCAGCCTCTCCCCGGGACCGCGACGGAAGCCGATGTGATCGCCTTGTGTGATCAGAACATCTACTGCGAACTCATTGATGGCGTGTTGGTGGAGAAGGCGTTGGGACAATACGAATCTCGAATCGCGATGCTGCTTGGGTACTTCCTGCTTAGATATCTGGAAGAGAATGACATCGGCGTCGTCCATGGTTCAGATTCACCGCATCGATTTTACGCTGGTCAGATTCGCTATCCGGACGTCGCCTTCGTTTCGTACGATCGGCTGCCGGGAGGACGGCCGACGCATGAACCGATCGCTCCCTGGGTTCCGAACCTCGCAGTAGAAGTCATCAGCCAGAGCAATACTCGGCAGGAAATGCGAGACAAGGTCGAGCTCTACTTTGCATCGGGCGTCGAGTTGGTATGGTACGTCTATCCCTCCACGAAGACGGTGGACGTGTACACGTCGCCTGACGATGTGACGACTCTGAACATTGAAGACTCACTCGATGGCCAGCACGTTCTCCCCGGATTCACTCTGTCGATCCGCAAATGGTTCGATAAGGCGGAATGACGTTCCCGAATCTATAGCCAGCCAATTCAACTCATCACGGACAAAACCTTGTGAATCCCCTAGACGAACTCTCTCGACTGGCTGCGCTATTCCCGGAAGAGGAGCCGCTCTTTGCTGACGCAGAGTACGTCGCCAAGTCCCAGGTTCCCGAACCGTATCAAGGCATGCTCGTCCATGAACATCACATGACGATCACGATGGAGGAGTATCATGACTCTCCCGTCGAGGTGCGGGTGCTCGATCGTCGGTCTGAGGGGGACGTCTACTCGCGCAAGATTGTGCTCGTGAAAGCTGGGACCGATGACGTTGTCCAATTTGGGTTTGTGCGGTTCGATTTCCAGTATGTGACGGAGGCAGTTCGTCAGGAAATCATCTCCGAAGAGATTCCCCTCGGACGTGTGCTGATCAACCACAATGTCCTGCGACATATCGACTTGGGGGCGATTCTCAAAATTACCGCTGGGCCGGGGTTGGCAAAGATCCTACAAATGAAAGAGGGAGGCGTCACCTACGGACGATTGGCCACCATCTTTTGCAACGGACGACCGGCTGTCGATCTCTTCGAAGTCTCCGCTCCCCTGGAACATGCATGACGATTCGATTACTGATCAATTTCACCAGCAGCACCACAGAAGCGGTCCCCCAATGATCCAGTCCCAATACACACCATCGAAAGACTTCCAACGGGACGTTGCTGAGTCGTACGACGTAATCGTGATCGGAGGCGGTCCCGCAGGCGCGACGACGGCCACCCTGTTAGCCGAGCATGGACATTCCGTTCTGATCCTCGAACGTAGCACGATCCCCCGGTTTCACATTGGAGAGTCACTGATCCCGGAGACATACTGGCCATTGAAGCGGCTGGGCTTGATCGACCGGCTGAAAGAGAGCGCCTTTCCGAAGAAGTTCAGCGTGCAGTTTGTCTCCGATGGCTGGAAGGAATCAGCGCCCTTCTACTTCGACGAGCATAACGCTCATGAGAGTTCACAGACCTGGCAGGTTGAACGGGCCGACTTCGACCGGATGCTTCTCGACAACGCGATTTCCAAGGGAGTGACCGTGCGGAGTTGCGCACAGGTTCTCGATTTGATCTTCGAAGACGAACAGGTTGTTGGCGTCAGGGTCAAACTGCCCGGAGACTCTGATGAGGATACGGAGACACGTGAAATCCGTAGCAGGGTTGTCTGTGACGCGAGCGGGCTCTCGACATTCCTTGCCAATCGTCTGGGACTGAAGAACTCGGACCCGATCCTGCGAAAGGGAACTGTCTGGTCCTACTTCAAGGGAGCACAGCGGGACCCAGGGAAGGATGAGGGGGCCACGCTTATCATGCAGACCGAAGGCAAACACAGCTGGTTCTGGTACATCCCATTGCGGGACGATGTCGTGAGCGTCGGCTGCACGGGGGACATGCACTACATGTTTCCCAAAGGAGCTTCGGCCGAAGAGACGTTTGCCCGTGAACTGGAACGCTGTCCGGCCATGAGTAAGCGACTCGGAAAGGCCACACGGTGTCTGGACTTCTTCACAACGAAGGACTACTCGTACCGCTCCAGACAGGCGGCCGGCGATGGCTGGGTGCTCGTGGGAGATGCTTACGGATTCATTGACCCGGTGTATTCGTCCGGTGTGCTGCTCGCGCTTCGAGGAGGGGAGTTCGTCGCAGACGCTGTCCACGATGCTTTGCAGGCGAACGACGTCTCCGGTGCCCGCCTTGGTCATTGGAAGGCTGAATTCGACGCAGGTCTGGAGAATTTTCGAAGACTGGTTTATGCGTTCTACGCACCGGATTTCAGTTTCGGCGACTTCCTGCGAGAGCATCCGCAGTTCAAATCAAATCTCGTCGATGTTCTGATCGGAGCCGTCTTCAAACCGGGCGTTGGAGATATGTTTGACGTCATGGGCGACATTCGCCCTTCTCCGGTCGAACCGACTGCCTCTGAGGGTATGGCAAAGGCTTGATCCTCATGGCGGGCAAGAAAAGCAAGACCAAGAAGGTTGCTGAAGATCCGAACTCGCGCGTCGTCTGCCGCAACCGTCGAGCACGACATAACTACGAGATTCTGGATGAATTGCAGTGCGGAATCGAGTTGCGTGGCAGTGAAGTCAAAAGCATTCGCAACAATAAGGTTTCCTTAGAGGAAGCCTACGCCCGTGTTACGGACGGGCAGGTCTGGCTGTATGGCTGCGATATCGCGGTTTATCCCCAGGCGAACGTGATGAACCACGAGCCGCGCCGTGTCCGTAAGCTGTTGCTCAAACGCAGCGAGATCCGAAAGTTCGCCGAAGGGGGAACTCAGCAGGGGCTCACGCTGATCCCGATGAAGATGTATTTCAATCGGGGACTGGTGAAAGTCTCACTCGCAATCGCGCGAGGTCGCAAGCAGCACGATAAACGGCAGAAGCTCAAACAGGCAGACGATCGACGCGCGATGCAGGCAGCCATGAAGCGCGGCGGGTGATGAGTATTTTCAGCGGGCAAATGGATAAGCTTCGTTTTTCTCGTCGAAGTCTTCGTCAGTCAATCGGGCGTCCCAGTTGATCTGTTCGTAGCGATAGTGCTCGATGAACTCACTCCCTTCACCGCCGTTCGTCCAGCCGTGATTGGTGATACTCACCAGCCCCATCGTTTCTTCATCGATGAACAATTCTGATTCCGAATAGTCCGACTGCACAGCCGGTGAACCAAAATTGACGTACTGACGAATCGCGGGCCGGTTTTGAAACTCCGATCGAGTGACTGAAACATCGAGTTTCGCCTCCAGCGGAATGTCACTGACGACCTGTTTCAATCGCTCGGCCAACCTCAGCATGCCGATTTGTGTGATCGGATAGCGGGAGTCCTTCATCGCGATGCGACTCTCGGGCAAGAGCCGCCATACCGGTCGAAGCGATGCAAAGCCCCGTGACTTGTGAGCGATCAGCTTTCCATCGTAAAGGCCCTCACTGTAGAGGGCTTGCTGACTGCCATCCAGCCAGTTCAGGTGCACGCTGAATGGCTCATGGCGAACCTTCAGGTCAACGTGTTCTTCATCCCTCACAGATCCATACAGTCGGATCTGACGAACCCATCGGGCAGTATAGCTGTGAACCGTCGAGAGCTGCCGAATCGCCCGGTCGAGATTGCGATAACACTCAACCAACTGCGGGTTCAGCGGGGGAATGTCTGAATGCTGATCGAGTGATTGTCCGTTGATGACAGGCGTTAAGGCAGCTGTCTTCAGCGAACTTGCTGCCGTGGCAATCTCCACTGGGGCCACTTCAGTTGGGACGATACGGGGCTGACTCCTGTCACCATCGTTCTTGGGCTGGTTTGTGTTAACAACCGGGTCGCCACAAAGCACCAAGAACACCCCTATCGCCGCACTTGCTAAAAGCCCAGCCATCTTTGCCATTGTCACGCCTGCCTAAGTCCCGACATATTCATGAGATGTCTCCCTATTTGACCAGACCCAGGCTTCCAAGAGCAATACTTTTCTGGGTGCCGCAACAGAGGATGTCAACCTGGAACTACCCGCGATTTGCACAGCACTCGAGTCCTAAGGACTGACTGGACAGAATGTTGTGGTTAACATCGCTGGCGTTTATCGTCAGTCTGTCTGCACTTAGGTGGTGAGCAGGTTGCGGATCATCATGATGGCGGCAGGACCGACGAGCACCACGAAAATGCCGGGAAAAATGAATAAAACCAGCGGGAAAATCATCTTCACCGCTGTCTGTTGGGCTTTCTCTTCCGCCATCTGCGATCGTTTGACTCGCATACTTTCGGACTGCACGCGGAGGGCCTGAGCGATCGACGAGCCGAATCGATCCGCTTGGATAAGAATCGCTGCCAGCGACTTCATGTCGTCTACGCCTGATCGGATGCCGAGATCGTGGAGCACCTCGCGACGGGGGCGTCCCATCTGAAGTTGCATGTTGGCCATGCCGAATTCGCTGCACACATCGGGAGCCGACTCCATCATCTCTTCCGACACACGACGCATGGCCGCGTCGAGTCCAAGTCCAGCTTCGACACACACCACCAGCAGGTCAAGCGCGTCGGGAAGCGAGAGGAAAATGCGTTCGATTCGACTGCTCCGAAGGAACCACAGGATAATCTCAGGCACATAAAACCCCAGACCGCCGCCGATGGCGAGAGTCGTCAGTCCCCCTTGAGTGGCTCCGTAAGTGACAAGACCATATCCTCCCCCAGCCATCACTCCTCCGAAGAGTCCTGCTGTCTTGATGGCCAGATAGAACGTGGGGGCATTCGGCGAATTGAAACCAGCATTCGCCAGCCTCACTTTGAGTTCACTTTGTTCGAGATCGCTTTTGGGCTCGAGTGCTTTGGACAGTGTCGGGGCAGCCTTTTTCAGCATGCCTTTGACACCCTCCTTGTCCATTTCGTCCAGTCCCTGATTACGCTTCTTCGGGTCCTTCAGCTCCTCTAGACGCTCAGCCGCACGTGACTTTCGAGCCGTGAAAATTGAAACAACACCAAAAACACCAGCCGTGATGGCGATGAAGAACGCAAATGGAGTCAGGGTTGCAATATCCATGGCTGACAGTCGATTCGTGGAATAGTTGAACAGATGCCTAGTGACTCGAACGACTTGTTGATTGGATGTTCAGTCAACTTCAGATGGAAATTCTCTACAACATCTCAATAACCAGTGCTCTTATTCACTAGATCTTGATTGCGACAATCTTCTTGATCGTTACGGCCCCCAGGACTTGAAGGACAGCTGCCCCGGCAATCATTTTGCGGCCCAGTTCATCTGTAAACAGGAGCATAACGTAGTCCTGATTCAGATAATAAACCGCAAAGAACAATGCGATCGGCAACGCCATCAGCACGATACCGCTGATTCGTCCTTCACCAGTCAGTGCAGCCACCTGGCCCATGATTCGGAAACGTTCTCGGACAATGTGTCCGATCTTGTCCAGGATCTCCGCGAGGTCACCACCGGATTGTCGCTGAATGGCGACTGCGGTGGCGAAGAATTTGAAGTCCATGTTCGGCATGCGCTTGTACATGCTTTTGAGTGCTGTTTCGATCGGCATCCCCAGGTTCTGTTCCTCGTAACACATGGCGAATTCCTGCGAGATCGGATCAGGCATCTCCTGCACCACCACGCTCAACCCAGACGCGAGGCTGTGTCCTGATCGCAAAGCACGAGCGATCAGTTCCAGTGCATCGGGAAGTTGACTGGCAAATTTCTTGAACCGTGACTTGCGACGCCACAGTAACCAGCCGAGGGGCAAGAGTGAGAACATGATCGCCACAACCGGATACAAGGGAAGTGGTGAGCGAGCAATGGCTGCCGCTCCCAGCCCCAGAAAAGCGCAGACACCTGAAATGCTGAAGAACTGTGAGGGAGTAATGGGAGAGTCAGCCTGCTGAAAGAGCAACTTGAGGTTGCTGAACTTCTCCATCAGTTTGTCAGCGATCCCGGCCAGACCGCTGACCCCTTCCCGGAGTAGAGCCTCTTTCGTCACCTGATTCGCTTCGGTGGCGGACTTTTTGCCGGTCAAAACTTGCAGTCGGTTCTCGAGATCGCGGTCAGTGAAGTCCACGAACATGGATGACAACGCGAACACCAGTGCGGTGACACCGACAAACGCAGCAACGGAGATCATCAAAAGAGACATGAGACGTACTCAACTACTGGTGTACATTCTGCCTGCGATCAGGCCGGAACGTTTGAGGATGACCCGCGTAAGTCCACAAAAGCCCCCTGAAAACTCCAAATGTCTTTCTCCTATCCCAGCCGTCGGGCTGAGAACAGGTTAGCCGGGAGACGGACGCCGGCCGACTCCAGGCGCCCCATACAGGAGGGACGCACGCCCGTCGATTGGAAGTGGCCGAAGGCTCTTCCGTTCTCATCGATCCCTTCCTGAACGTACAGGAAGATGTCCTGCATAATCACGGTCTCCTGCTCCATGTTTAAAACTTCCGTAATGTGTGTGACCTTTCGGGGCCCGCCCTGCAAACGGTTGGCCTGAATGATGACATCCACCGCCGAGCAGAACTGCTGGCGAATGGCCTTCAAGGGAAGTTCAACGCCACCCATCGTGACCATCGTCTCGATACGCGAGACAGCATCACGCGGGTTGTTGGCGTGAACCGTCGTCAGCGAACCGTCGTGACCCGTGTTCATGGCCTGCAACATGTCGAGCGTTTCCGGACCGCGGCACTCACCGATGATGATCCGGTCGGGACGCATACGCAGGGCGTTCTTCACCAGGTCGGTGGCACCGATACGGCCTTTGCCTTCGATGTTGGCCGGACGTGTTTCCAGACGAAGGACGTGTTCCTGCTGCAATTGAAGTTCGGCTGCGTCTTCGATCGTCACGATTCGTTGATCGTGCTGAATGAAGCTCGACAGTGTATTGAGGAGCGTCGTTTTACCAGAACCCGTACCGCCTGAAATGATGATGTTGAGTCGGGCCTTCATGGCCCCTTCCATGAACATCACCATTTCCGGAGTGAAAGCACCGAAGTTGAGCAACCCTTCCAACGTCAGGGGGTTTGACCCGAATTTACGAATGGTCAGTGACGGGCCGTCCAGTGCCAGCGGGGGGATGATCGCGTTGAGTCGCGAGCCATCCGGCAGTCGGGCGTCACACATCGGTGAGGTTTCATCGATCCGGCGTCCGACGCGGGAGACGATACGGTCCAGAATCTGTAACAGATGATCATTGTCACGGAAGGTCACAGGTGATCGCTGAACCCGTCCGCCTTTTTCCACGAACACATTCTTGGGTCCGTTGATCATGATGTCCGCCACGCCCTCTTCCTTCATGAGGATTTCCAGCGGACCGAAGCCGAATGTTTCGTCGAGAACTTCCTCGATCAGACGTTCGCGCTCGGAACGGTTGAGCAGGGGGTTTTCGGTGTCGCACAGGTGCTCGACGACAAGCCGGATTTCGCGGCGCAGTGTGTCGCCTTCCAACTCGCCAAGTCGGGACAAGTCGAGCTTGTCCACAAGTTTGCCGTGGATATGTGTCTTCAGTTTTTCAAAGTCATCGGCTGACTGACCACCGCCGAGACGAGATGCATTACCGAGAGAAGCCATAGTGTAGCCGTCTCCTCATTGGACAACTGAACGTCGGGGAAAGGGGACAGGACGTCATCGCGCTTGGCGCAAAACATCCCAAATCGTTGCAAACCTAGCTCACATTCCCGGGACGTGTGGCTTCAAATCTTCCTGCTGTTGAAGAATTGCCACATCTTCGCTGGACCGGGGAGTCCGAACAATCCGCAAGATCGTGCCAATCCTCCTCACCAGGGTTAAGATTGACAGGCGGAGAGCAATGTTCGCGGCGAGTTGATCGAACTGGAATCCACAAAACATCAAAGCCCCGCTGTTCGTAAACAGCGGGGCTTTGTGAGAGCTTGAGGTGGACATCGATCTCGGTCCGTCGATCAGTGGACCTCAGAGTGATTACTCGTCTGACGGGGGAAACGGCACCGGAGAGTCGAAGCGATCATTGGCATGAGTCGATGGGATCAATTCCGAATCACTCGCAGCCACCCGAGATGCTCGCTGTTCCATCATACCACGAGCGATGGTGTGCAGATCATTGGAGTTCAATCTGCGGAGGTTTGTCAGTTCCATGAGAGGTTGCAGGCTGGCGACCGTTCGCAGGACCGTACTTTCCAGCATGGCCAACTCGGTCAATCCGCGACGAATGTTTTCGAGACCACCGACACTTTCTGTGAACTCCGCTTGAAGATCAGACATCAACTCCAATGATTCGACGGCAGCGACAATCTGATCGTCCTGAGACACCAGACGTTTTTCGATGGACACCAGAGCGTCGAGGTTCTCTTGAGCGTGTCCAATCTTGAGATTTGCATCGTCGGCCAGACTGTCTTCCAGGCTGAGCAAACCGTCTGCATGCTTGCGTGCGACATCGACTCGCGCCCCGCGACTAATCAGGCTTTCTTTCAGTGAGATCAATTCATCAGTCAGGCCCAGGGCAGCAGCCAGATTCTCACCGCCTTCGAGGACCATCTGCTTGAGCGTCATGAACTCATTCGCACGAGATTGCGCAATGTCAATCTGCTCAGACGGCACTGAGGCGACGGACTCCTGCAGGTCGACCAGTCGTGCGAATTGCTTTTCTGCCAACTCGATCCCTTCCGATTCCATCGCCAGGTTGGACTTGAGTTCGCCCAGTTTCCGCAGGCTGTCGACGGCCAGTTCGAGACCGTTCGCTTGTGTTGCCACATCCCGCTTGAGTTCACCGAGTCCTTTCACCAACTGTGTCGCCCGATCGACCCCGATGAACTCACGCTCGGCTGCAGAAGTCAGGCCGTGAACCTGCGTTTGGAAGGCAGACAAGTCGTCCAGCGAGTCTTCCAGTTGTGCAATCTGTTGCCCTTGCGAGATGATCTCGTCCTGTAATCGCCTGAGGTTATGAACGAGGTTCAGTGAGTGCCCGGCTGCATGCCCCTGGGAACGGACTTCACGCTCGAACTTGCGGAGCTGATCGATGGCTGAGCGAGCCTCGTCGACTCGCTTTCCTTGCAGGGTCAAATTGGCCAGAAGATCATTGGCATCCGACGCGTGACTGGCGGAAGCAGTAATTTGGCCGATTCCGACATGCAATCGGGCGACTTCGGAGGTCAGGAGATCGATCCGTTGATTGAGAGGTTGCGTTGTCAACAAATGCAGGCACAGCTGTCCTGTTAAAATGGCTGCGGCAAACAGTGCCCAGGTCGAATGTTTCATGAGAATCTGCTCCGGATCTGCTGAGATTTAGGAGGCGCACCAGTCGCCCCAGAGTGCAGCGTCTGCCTCATCCGCAAGGATGACCAACCGCACTAGAACTCTCTATCGCCGTCTGCAGCAGCGATTCCGGATGTCAAAGCAGGCAATAATTGCCGGTTTCCGAAAGACCGGCAGAGAATGCCGATTTTCACGGAAAGGGTAGAGGAGAGATTTGAATCTCAATTCAGGCGTGATTTACCGCCGTTTGGCGAAGAATTCGGCTTTTTCTAGCGCATCCAACTGGATTGCCAGACACTGGCTGCTGACGGGGCCGGCTGAAATAGCGAACGGGGCGGCTGAAGCCGTCTCGGAGCGTCATACTGAGGCATCCAGGCTCCCATCTGCTGCACGCTTGTGTCCGCCTGGGCGTGCCGTTGGGGCACCGACTCCCAGGAATCGGCCGACGACGATTGCACCGGGGCCTGAAGTGTGGCAGCCGGTGATTGAGGCAGGGTGGCGGATTGCGGCAGTTCGATGGGTGTCGGGACCGCTGTCGCCGTCCCATCAAAATAGGGAGTGCCTGGCATCGTATATTGAGGCGTCATCCCGTAGGCAAATCCCTGATTACAAGTACTGCAGGGAGCGGCTGCCATTGGAACCTGAGGCATGTAGCTCATCTGCGTCTGAGGCACGTATCGCGTATGAGTTTGAGCAACTTGACGGTTCACCGTATATGCGACATCCCGATAGCGAGTTTGTGCCTGGTAGGTCGTGACCGGAACCTGTTCGACGTAGGCTTCACGCCGGTATTGTGTCGTCGGCACATTATGGTAGGTCGTGTATTGCTGTGGCTGAAGCGTCGTCTGACAAACGGGTTGCGCACATGGATTCGGAGCGTATGACGTTGGGCCTTGCAAGATCGGTCCAGGGTCCATTGTGGGAGTAGGCACGTAGGATGGTGCGGGCGCGATCGGTGCTTCGATTCCACATCCGCACGGGCTTGGAGCCGGTGCATAGCCGTAACTCATCGGAGGAGGATAGGCATTTCCGCACCCGGAGTTGCAGCCACCATAACCAGCGTAGCCACCTCCACAACCGCAACCGGTCGTCCAACAACTCAATCCGAAGTCTGAGGGCTGCAGGAGTGGGATACCGACCGTGAAGCCAATCCACTGACGGGGACCACATGATCCGCAACTAAAGGGAGCAAAGAGCCCCGCGTTGGCAGTCGCCGGGACGATTACCGCGAACATGAGGAACAATCCATTGCGAATCGACACGTGCATCTCCTGCACTCCTTCACAGAAACGTGCTTGAACCACTCCGATCGACACCTGGACAAATTTCGACCGTCTTTGATCCTGCTGGACGGACGAGGCCAATACCATCAGCTGGCGTCGCTTCTCCGGCCCTGATGACCGGGGAATGGTTCCTGTCGGAATTATCGGCAAATCACCGTTCGACCGTGAATGTGGAACAGAAAACTCCGTAAGGTCGCTGATCGGAATTGCCGGAAAGGTTTTCCTAAACCCCGCAGCAGGCGGCATTTTTGTCTCTCGTCGACACAGAATTCCTGATCTCTCCGAGCAGGTGACGGGGCAGGTCGTTGACTTTCCCTATCTCACCCGGTTAGAACGGATAGTCAACCCGTCTGACAGAACCGGAATAATCACTTCGGTCACAAGACAGTCGGACAGGTTGATCCGTCACGGAATTCGCACCGTGGACCATCAACATCCCAGAGACTGCTGCCACACTGACAAGGACACCCCATGATGATGCCACTCGCGAGACGCCTGTTGGGAGCTGCCTGTGCACTCCTGCTGACTGCAACCATCACACCGACGGCTGACGCGTTCTTCTACTCCCCCTTCGGTTACTCCTGGGGCTACAGCCCCTACACCACCTATTATGGAGGGTATGGAGGCTACTACGGTGGCTATGCGACCGGCTACCGGGGATACAGCTATGCACTCTACGCACCATCGTATGTCTCGTACGGCTCGAGCTATTGCGGTTCTTCCTGTGGAACCGGTTGCAGTCCGTGTGGCTCGTCTTGCGGATCATCCTGTAATCCCTGTGGTGTGAGCTACGGCGGCTACAGCTGTGGACTGAGTTCCTGCTACGGCAACTGTGGATTGAGTTCGTGCTACGGCAGCTGCGGCCTGAGTTCCTGTTGCAGTGGCTGTGGCCTGACCGGTTGCAGTGGCGGATGTGGCCTCACGGGATGCGGCATCGCCTCGAACTGCACATCTTCGGGTGACTGCGGAACCGGCATCTCTCCCGCCGTGGGGGAAACAAAGCCTCAAAACGAACCATATTCCGGAGAGGAAACTCCCTCTACATACAAAAATGAGCCTGCCAGCAACAGGAATTCTCCCGACGATTTCAGTACGCCGCGGCCCTCAGGACGCTCAAATGTACCCGCAGCTGGAAACGGCAACGCAGGTACTCCAGAGGTGTTGCCGGACGGAGGTAATCTCTTCGATAACGACGACAACAATAATGGAGCAACCTTCGATGCATTCAAACCGGCTGCTGAAGAGCCGATCAAGCAGCGATCCGAACACGCTCCGACACCAGCCGAATCAACCGAGGGACAAGAACCGGCCGACATGGAGCCGACCGATGACGAGGAAGGCTCAGAAGAATCAGAGACTCAGGATGCTGAGGTTCGTCCGGCCGACATCAAAACACGGCTCGCCTCCAGCATCTCAGCCAAACGGAGTCGTGCCCACTATTCGGTTCGCTTCCATGCCCCCCGTGTCGCCCGCCTCGATGTGATACCCTCATCAAAATGGGTGCCCGTCGAATCCGATACCAAGCTCGCGGCCACGAAGTAATCACGGCTCAAGTCGATCACGTTGGACCCGTTTAGCCCCACATTTCATATGTGGGGCTAAACAGCGTTGATCCATCGCTCGCCACAGTCACGCAGGCCGTTCACCGATTGGGCATAAAGGTATGCCTGCACCACTTGATCGGTCGATGGGTGATCGAGTTGAACGGTTGTGCGTTCGTAGAGTCCTTCATCGACGGCTTCGATCCGATCCAAACGGTGGATACACCTGGCATCGACCGACCACAATTCGCCGTGAATCCTCAGCCCGTCCTGTGCCTCGACTAGCCCCGGATAGCTGCCGCAGTCGTACAGCCGATACGCCGCCACCGTCCGCGCCTCACCCAGAAACGTCTGAGGTCTGAGTACGTGCGCCCGACATCCGCCTCGCATCAGGGTCCCATAGACGAAGATCAGCGTTCGATCGTTCATCGTTCCGGCTTCAGGTGCATCCCGCTCACTGCCAGGACTTGAATAGCGACTCAGAAACAATCGTGGCGATCACAGAAAAACCCCACGGAGGTTTCCCCGTGGGGTTTGGTTCGTGAACGCTCAACAACTTAGACAGAGAAGCTGCTGCCGCATCCGCAGCTGCGGGTGACGTTGGGATTCTCGAAGGTGAAACCCCGTTTCTCCAAGCCGTCGTAGAAGTCGACCGTGGTTCCATCGAGGAACAGGTCACTCTTCTTATCCACGGCCACCTTGATGCCGTACTGCTCGTTGATGTGGTCCTTCGCTGCGTCTGCGGCTTCATCAAAGTTGAGCTTGTACTGGAAACCGCTGCATCCACCGCCAGCGACGCCGATCCGGAGGACGGTCGTTTCGGGCATATTCTGCTCCGTGATGACCCGCTTGATTTCGTTCACTGCTTTTTCAGTCACCGTCACCATGAAATGCATTTCTCCCGTAAATCGCTGGCAGACGATGTGACTCGTCTGCGGAGTATTGTGAATCGCCTGTTCGCATTATATCGGCTGGGCGGGGAAATCAACAAAGGGAAATCGACAATCAGGGCATCCAGACCGGAATGAAGTCCTTTTGAGGACGGTATTTGAAGCGTTTTCCCGTTCTTGATCGAAGTACGGGTGGTATACTGAGGGGATGGCACGACAGATTCGCGGATGCGGGAGCAGACGGTAATGCCTTGGCAACTGGTTCCAGTCTCAGACGATCGGCAAGCGGTTCCGATCGACAAAGCCGTCATTTTCTTTGGCAGACATCCCGACTGTGACGTCGTGATCACCAGCAGCCGCAAAGTCTCCCGCAAGCATTGCTGCCTGGCTCAGGTCAACGATTCGCTAATCGTTCGCGATCTGGGGAGCATGAACGGCATCCGCGTTAACGGCAAGACGATCCGCCGCGAGTCACGACTCAAGCTGGGTGATCGCCTGAGCATCGGGGATGTCGAATTCGAGGTCCAAGACGGTCGATTGAAGAAACGGGCAAACGCGGCTCCCCAAAACCTGCTCAGCCAAAGCGTCCCGGTTATCATTCCGGACGACGATAAGAACAGCCGCAGTCACAAGTCGTCAAAGAGGCGACCACAATCGAGCGCCCCGATCGAGTTGAACAGCTCAGACATCATCGAGTGAGCGACGCTGTGCCAGCCGATCTTTAATCACTTCAACGCGGTCTCTTTGACAACATGCCCCGTCTTGGGATCGATGGTGAGGTTCAGGTCCTCGTCATCCTGCGTGTAAAAGAAGAAGCCCATCATCATTTCGTGATAGGTTTGCGGACCGTAGCCGACGGTGACGGTCGGGTCAGGGTTGTAGGGGTTGAATTTCGAGTTGTCGAAGTGAGCTTGAACCTCGATCGTCGTGCCGCCCGGGAACTTGCGCTGCTGCTCAGGCCATTCGTATCCGAGTTGCCAGTCGAAACTGTAATTGGGCACAGTGAGTAACGTTTCCCGCTTCCCGTCCGGGTATTCGGCGATGAATGTCATGTCCTTGCCACGGACATGCATGTGAGAAAACATGCCGATGCCGGTGACGTCGTGCTTGAGTGTTTCCTGCTCCTTCACCGGATAGTGTCCGTCTTCGGGAGCAATCTGGAAGTCGTAGTCACTAACCAGTACGTGACGAAACGACTTCTTCACCGTTTCGCGGGCATGCGTCAGTCCGAGCGAAATGCGACAGCGTTCTTTCTGTCCCGTCGTCGTGTAGTGAATTTGCAGGGCCAGTGCATGGCCACGCGGGAAGTGGACTGCGATCCCGTTCTCCAGAGACAACGCCGCCACACCCGGCACTTTGCCCGTGATGAAGCGAGCCGATTTGATTCCTTCCGTCGGCTTGAACATCAGCAAATTGCAGTGATGCACCACGCGGGGGTTGTCCGGCAGAATCTCGATCTTCTGTACCCACGTGTCTTCCTCGAAGACATACGGCAGGATTGAGTATTGATAGTCGACGTACCCTTCAGCCGGCAGCTTGTGCTCTTCCAGCGCAGTGATGATGCGATCCGGTTCACCGAGTTCCCACGTTCGTCCCTCACGGACGTCCGCAGGGGTCACCGTCACCTCTTCGTTCGCGGCCGGAGCCCCAGCAGCAACCCACTGCAGAATTGTTCGCTTCTCGTCGTCCGTCATGCTGTTGTCATTGATGAAATCTTCGTCCTCGGGTGCTGCATACCACGGAGGCATCCGCTCCTCGGCAACCGTCTCTGCAATCATCTCAGCATTCGCAGAAACGTCCTCATATGTCAGCAGAGCAAACGGAGCTTCCGTATTTGGTTGATGACATTCAGCACAATGCTTCTCCATGAGCGGAGCAATGTCTGATTCCCAACTGAGAGACGCATCCGGCTCAACCGGCGCGTAGGGAGTGATCCGGCATCCATCGACCGCCGTCTCAGGCCTCGTTACCTCAACACAAGCGAGTACCTGATCCAATGCGTTCTTGAGGTCGTCACTCGTGACCCGGGGCGTGTTGCCGCCCAGACGATACTGGTCGTCAATCCGTCCGCGATATTGCAGCCGGTGGTCGGCATCGAGAACAACGACTTCAGGGGTGCGCTCAACGCCCATCGAGTCCACACAATTCCCCTCAATATCTTTCACGAAGGGGAATGGCATCTCGTACTTGAGCGCGTGCATCGCCATGTCGCGGACCGAATCGGCCTCGCTGACGTTGATCGCCACGAACTGCACGTCCGGATATTCCTCGCTCAAACGTTTGAGCTTGGGCAAATACCGCTGGACGATCGGGCAGGTCGAGTTGACGAACACAGCGATATACGCGGGGTGCTCACCGAAGTCACTCAACCGTCTCGGCAGGTAACGGATATCTTTGAAAGTCACATCGTCGATCGTATTGCCGATGTTGACCTTGTGTGTCTCACCCGCCTGTGTCTGAGCAATGGCGACGAACGCTCCAGCCATGACAAGCAAACAGACCAACCGCGATTGAAATCTCATGAGGTTATCCGTCAAATACGGGCTAGCGCAAACCGTTAATGACCTTTTTAATTGTGCCCTCACTCGTCGGGTGAGGTCAAGGGTGAACGCTGGACTCGATCTCGCTCACACTCCATCTCTCGCAGGCTGCTCATGAGTCCGTTGCCTCGGCTGACCAACTTCGGACGCAATCTGTCCTGGCAGCCGAAGTACTTTGCCCAGCCGTCGTCAGAGCAGGAAGTCCTCGATCTGCTCAATCAATATCGCGGCAGGCAGATTCGGGTGATCGGTCGGTTGCATGCCTGGAGCGAGGCAGCGAAATGCGATGAGGTCTCGCTCGATCTGCGAAACATGTCCTCGATCGTGCTCCATCACGAGGGGGACGACCACTGGGTTGAAGTCGGTGCCGGTTGTCAGATCAAGGACCTAATCCGTGAACTCGACCGGCAAGGGTGGACGCTGCCATCGGTTGGACTGATCATGGATCAATGCATTGCCGGAGCCTGTGCGACGGGCACGCATGGCTCGGGGCGACACAGCCTATCGCACTACGTGCAATCGGTCAGGCTGGCGACGTATGACGCGGAGACCGGTCAAGCCGTGATCCGCACGATTGACACAGGCAATGAGTTGCGGGCTGTTCGTTGCGCAATCGGATGTCTGGGGGTCATCACATCACTTCGCCTTCCCATTCGTCCTCAATACACGATCCGCGAGCGAATTCGCTATCGCCAGATCCGCACGCTCGAAGCCGCGTTGGCCGCTGAAGAGGAGTTCCCGCTTCAGCAGTTCTACCTCTACCCGTGGCTCTGGGAGTACGCCGCTCAACACCGCGAGGAAGACCCGGACAACAAACGCAGCAGCGTCGCAAGGCTCTATCGCCTGTACTGGCTGTTGAGTCTGGATCTCTTTCTGCATCTGGAATTCCTGTTTCTCGTGCGCATCTGTCGAGGCTGGGGCATCCGCACGTTGTTTCGATCGATCCTGCCCAGAACGGTTATTGAGAACTGGGTCGTGTCCGACACGGCGTACAAACAGCTCACCATGCAGCACTCGCTGTTCCGACATATCGAGATCGAGATCTTCGTCAAGCGGTCTCAACTGCCAGGCATGATGAAGTTCGTCGAACGGTTTCTCAGACTCGGCGGCGGGGAACGAGACGCACTCTCACCAGACTTACGAACCCAACTCGAACCGCTCGGCATCCTCGACGAACTGGACTCCTTCTGTGGTCAGTATCAGCACCACTATCCCATCTGTATTCGCAAGATCCTGCCGGACGACACGCTGATCTCGATGTGCTCCAGCGACGATGAGGCAATCTACGCCGTCAGTTTCATCAGCTACGCCCGAACGAACGACCGGGCCGGCTTCCTGACGATGGCCAACCTGTTGGCCCGCACGACAGCAGCACTGTTTAACGCACGACCACACTGGGGCAAGGTCAGCCCGCTTCCACCTGCGATACTCAACGATCTCTATCCTCATCTTGATCAGTTTAAGCAGATTGCTGACAAATTCGATCCCAAGGGGGTGTTTCGGAATGATTGGATGCGGGCCGTGTTGTCAGCTGCTGATGCGTCCAGCACATTGGAGAAGTCGTGAGAATGGGCCAATCGCTCGCGTCATCACGACTATGGATCGTGGCTTTGGTCTTGCTGACGTATCTCGCAGTCGCAAGTGCTGTCCTGCTGCCTTATGCGGATGTGAAAGGGTGGACCTATCCGTTTCTGATGGCCGCCTCGACTGGCTTTCTGGCACTGGGGCTGCTCACGAAACCGTGGCAAACGACGAGTGACCGATGGATGTTCAGCGGACTCATGTTCTGCTGGCTGGGTGACTTCTTCGGGCCGTCCAACTTCGCGCTCGGAGCGGGGCTGTTCCTGCTCGCTCACGTGTTGTTCGTAATCGCCTTCATCATGAGCGGGTTGAACCGACGGAACACGCTGTGGGCAACACTGCTCACGCTCCCGAGTCTGGGCATCCTCGCATGGCTGTTGCCTCAAGTTGAAGAGTCAATGCGTGTGCTTGTGATTGCATACACATTGGTCATCACCGTGATGGTCATCACTGCAGCGGGTACCCGGCGCCTGGTGTTCGTCGGGGCGGTGATCTTTTACATCTCTGACATCTTCGTTGCCCGCTGGCGGTTCGTGGACCACGATCCTATCAACGCGTTGATCTGTTACCCGCTGTACTACACCGCCTGCCTGATCCTCGCTTATTCGTTGTTCCAGTCCAACGCGACAGCGACCAGCGAAAAAAATCCGGAATTGGCGTGAACCATTCGAAGACAGGCTGCGTCTGAGCGTTTGCACTGGGACACGGCTTCAACAGGATGCCGCATCACACACAAGAGAATTCCATGTCATACCAATCAACCAACCAGAGCACTGCCGGCAGAATCGCCAACGAATCTGCTGAGCAGATTCAATGCTTGCCCTGCCCCGGGAAATCGAATTCCACGGGTCCGGGGAGGTTGTGACATCAGGGAACCATGCAAGACATGCTCCACAGCCCGATGTCACCCGACATCGGGTTTTTTCGTGGACAGAGATCAACACGGCTCGTTCGTCTATCGGAAAGGACACGGCCCTTTCAAGGCCGAAAGAGGGGTTCGAATCCCCTACGAGTCACTGTGAGTTGAGAGTCCAGTGTCCAGAGTTGAGAGTGCCTGAATTGCGAGCCGACTTGCATCAAGGGCACTCTCAACCATCGACCCTCAACCCAACACAGCCTGGTCGTTCAACGGTCAAGGACGCCGCTCTGATAAGGCGGAAACGAAGGTTCGACTCCTTCCCGAGCTACTGCGTGCGGCAACTGCCGCATTGTGCCGTGGGAGAGCGAGAGAGCATCGGGAAGTCGCTCCGGCGAGTTCGATTAGAGGACAGAGAAAAGAGAGGGTGAAGTCAAATGGCAACGTTGCATCGATTCAAACACACACCGCGACAGATTACGGGGTCGTGGTGTAACGGCAGCACAGCAGGCTTTTAACCTGCACAGTGGGGGTTCGAATCCCTCCGGCCTCACTTTGAGTTAAGAGATGAGTGTCCAGAGTTGAGAGTGCCTGCGATTGACAGTTCGCTCAACTCTCATCACTTGACTCTCAACTCGAACGCACTGGTGGTCCAGCGGCGACGACTCCGCTCTCGTAAAGCGGCAACGTGGGTTCGACTCCCACCCGGTGCCTCCGAAATGGGGAATCGAGAATGGTAAATAGGGAATCCTGACAACTGTTCCCCATTCTCGATTCACAATTCTCCATTCAAAACCGTGCCCATGATGTAATGGCAGCCTATCGCCTTGCCATGGCGAAAGTGCGGGTTCAACTCCCGCTGGGTACCTTGGTCAGTTGATGAGTTGACTGGATGATCAGATGAATAGCAGGACGTTGTGACATTACTTTGGCTCATCCTGATCAACTACTCGTCTATTCATCCAATCCACCAATGTGCGGTGTGGCCCAATGGTAAGGCGCCTCCCTGTTAAGGAGACGATTGCAGGTTCGAATCCTGCCACCGCAGCTTTTCGGTTGAGAGTTGAGTGTTCAGAGTTGAGAGCCGCGTCACGCGAAGTGTGACGTATCACTCTCAACCCTCACGGAAGTCATCCGGCCGGATGAGGGGCCTGTCTCGAAAACAGGTGGTGAGTCACACTCACATGTGGGTTCGAGTCCCACGGCTTCCGCTGAATCGGGTCTGGGGGTCTCGGCGTTCGGGTGTCGAAAGTAGTTCGCACTCCATCCCCGACACCCGAACGCCGAATCCCGATCGCCGATACTGCGGGGTAGTTTCTACTCATACAAATCCGCGGCTTTGAACCGCGAGGTCTAGATTGGCTTTGACATTCAGGTTCAAAGGCAAAGGATCTTTCCATGAGCAGACCTCCGCTCCTCATAATGAGGAACTGATCAGGACATTGTCATCAGCAGGTCGCCGGATTCGACTTGGGTGCCAGTGTGGATGTGGATGTCGGCGATCGTGCCGTCGCGTTCGGCGGCGATGATGGTCTGCATTTTCATGGCTTCGAGCATGAGTAGTTTCTGTCCCTTGGCGACGGCGTCTCCTGCCTGGACAGCGATGTTGACGACCATGCCGGGCATGCTGGCAGCGATGTGTTTAGGGTCGTCTGGGTTGGCTTTGGGGCGACGCGGGGCATCCGGCTCCAGGGAGCGGTCGAGCACCGTCACTTCTCTTGGCTGACCGTTCAGTTCGAAGAACACAGTGCGACGACCGTCTTCATGAGGTTCGCTGACCGTCTGCAATCGGATGATCAACGTTTTGCCGGGTTCAATATCAACTGCGATCTCCTCGCCCGATTCCAGTCCGTAGAGAAACGCCGGGGTTGGCAGGACGCTGACATCGCCGAACGTCTGCTGTTCGGTGGCGAACTCTTCGAAGACTTTCGGATACAGGAGGTGAGACACGACTTCCCGTTGCGATGGCTCGTATCCGAGTTTCTTCTCAAGCGTGGTTTTCGACTGCTGCAGATCCGCAGGAGGCAGGTTGGCCCCGGGACGTCCTTCCACGGGGGACTCTCCGCGGAGGATTCGCTTTTGGACGTCCTCTGGAAAGCCGCCAACGGTTTGTCCCATGCGTCCGCTCACGAGGTCGACGACCGACTGCGGAAACGCCAACTCTCGCGTGGAGGAGATGACATCTTCAGCGGTCATCTCGTTGGAGATGAGGAACAGAGCGAGATCGCCGACAGCCTTCGATGTCGGAGTCACCTTGACGATGTCCCCCAACAGACGATTGACGTCGGCATAAACGCGACAGACTTCCCCCCAGCGGTCGGCCAGCCCGAGAGCCCGGGCCTGATGGTAGAGGTTCGTGTACTGGCCACCCGGCATCTCGTGCTGGTAGAGGTCGCTCCCCGCGGGGAGGACAGGACTCTCGAAGGGTGTATAGAACTCGCGAACTGCCCGCCAATACTCCGAGATCTCATCCAGGCTCTCCGCGTCGAGACCGGTCTCTCTGTCTGTGAACTTCATGGCTTCGACGAGTGTGTTGAGGTTGGGCTGTGAAGTTCCGCCGGAGAGCGGAGCGAGGGCCGCATCGACGATACTGACTCCTGCTTCGGCAGCCTTGATCAATGAAGCGGACTGAACTCCTCCTGTGTCATGCGTATGAAAGTGGACGGGGATGCCGATCTCCTGCCTCAGGGTCTTGATCAGTAACTGCGCTGCATACGGTTTGCACAGTCCCGCCATATCCTTGATGGCGAGAATGTGCGCTCCCATCCTCTCCAGTTCCTTCGCCATGTCGACATAGTATTGCAGGTTATACTTCGATCGTTTGGGATCGAGAATGTCGCCCGTGTAACAGATGGCAGCCTCGCAGATGGCTCCGGTCTCGATGACAGCCTCCATCGCCACCTGCATGTTCTCAACCCAGTTCAAGGCGTCGAACACACGGAACACGTCGATGCCGGCCGAAGCTGCCTCCTTGACGAACTCCTGCACGACGTTGTCGGGATAGTTGGTATAGCCGACGGCATTCGACGCTCGTAGCAACATTTGAAAGAGGATATTCGGGACGCGTTCACGCATCTCAGTGAGGCGTTGCCAGGGGCACTCCTTGAGAAAACGCATGGAGGTGTCGAAGGTCGCGCCTCCCCACATCTCCAGGGAGAACAACTGCGGACATCGGCGTGCATAGACATCTGCAATGTGCAGCATGTCGTAAGTTCTCAGCCTTGTGGCCAGCAGCGATTGATGTGCGTCGCGGAATGTCGTATCGGTCACGAGCAATGGCTGCTGTTCAAGCAGCCACTCCGAGAGGCCTTCCGCCCCCAACGCTTGCAGCCGTTGACGCATGCCGTCCGGAATCGCTTTGGCATCATTGATCTGCGGAGTTGGCGCCGGGTTGCGTCGCAGGGCTCGCGGGTGATCTTGAACTAAGGAGTTTCCATTGACGATCGTCTCAGCCAGATAGGTGAGGAGCTTGGTTGCCCGGTCTCGGCGGTGCGGGAAGTCGAACAACTCCGGCGTCTCGTCGATGAAGTTCGTCGTGCAATTCCCTTCCATCAGTGTGGGATGCATGACGAGCTTGATCAGGAACGGGATGTTCGTCTTGACTCCACGAATCCGGAACTCCTGCAGGCAGCGTTCGATGCGGCGCGCAGCATCAGGGAATCGTCTTGCCCAGGCTGTGACCTTCACAAGCAGTGAGTCGTAGAACGGATGCACCACAGCGCCAGAAAACGCAGAACCCGCATCGAGCCGGATCCCCATCCCGCTGGCAGAGCGGTAATGCGTGATGCGTCCGTAGTCCGGCATGAAATGATTCGATGCGTCCTCGGTCGTCACCCGGCACTGAATGGCGAATCCGTGGGTCGAGATTGCGGCCTGGGACGGCAACCCGATCGCTGGATCGTCGAGGGGCGCTCCCTGCGCCACGAGGATTTGGGATTTGACGATGTCGACCCCTGTGACCTGTTCGGTCACCGTGTGCTCGACCTGAATTCGCGGGTTGACTTCGATGAAGAAGTAGTCATTCGTGTCAGCATCAACGAGGAACTCAACCGTACCGGCGTTTTCGTAGCTGACTTCACGGCCAATCGAGACGGCCGCATTGCAGAGCGCATCGCGGACGTCCGCACGGAGGTTGGGAGCGGGAGCGATTTCGACGACCTTCTGATGCCGTCGCTGGACGGAGCAGTCGCGTTCGAAAAGATGGACCAGATGACCGTGTTTATCACCGAGCAGTTGCACTTCGATGTGACGCGCCCGTTCGATGAATCGTTCAACGAAGATGTCCGGACTTCCGAAGGCCGTGAGGGACTCACGGCGTGCCTGTTCGTAGGCCTGCTCGAACGCGGCAGCATCTCGAACGACGCGCATCCCCCGTCCACCGCCCCCATGAGCTGCCTTGAGGATCACCGGGAAGCCAACCTGCTCAGCTAACTTTAATCCCTGCTCTGCATCGACAATGGCACCTCCGCTTCCGCCAAGGACGGGAACGCCCGCCTTCTCTGCCGTCTTGCGTGCAGAAATCTTGTCGCCTAACTGCTGCAATGTCTCGACTTGCGGACCGACGAAGATGATGCCTGCATCAGCGCACGCCTGGGCAAACCGCGGATTTTCTGAGAGGAATCCATATCCGGGATGGATCGCATCGATGTCTTGTGATTTCGCCAGTTTGATGATGGCGTCAATGTCCAAGTACGCTTGGATTGGTTCGCCACGCTTGCCGATCTCATAGGCCTCGTCGGCCTTGAAGCGATGCAGAGCATAGCGGTCTTCGTGCGAATAGATCGCAACGGTGCGAATGCCCAACTCATGAGCACTCCGAAAAATGCGAATGGCGATCTCACTGCGATTTGCAGCCAGAAGTCGTTTGATGTCAGTCATCGTCGTTGTTCTTCTCTAGGAGCCTGCACGCTGAAAAGCGTCGCGCCACGTCCAATTTCGTTCACTCACCGAAGATGCAAATCATACATGAAATGAAGATTCGCTCGTATTCATTTGAATCCCTTGTGCCGCTATAACCCGCTGGCTCTCAATGTTGAGGTGATTATCGGAATTCCTGTTGATCAAGAGTTGCGACGCCGATAACATGAAATATAATACGCGACACATACTTCGTCAAATGTGTGTCGCGTAAATAGCTTCGCACGTTACGATTCGGCCGGCGATCTGTTTCGCTCATGCCTGCGGCGAAGAGCCCTGACTTGGGGAGCTTTATGTCATCAACAAAGACTCGCAACGGGCAGCAGCCCTCTCCCGGGCGTCGGACTTCGTCCCCACTCGACACTCTCAGTGCCGATGATCATCGCTGGACATTCCTGACGAACCATGCCCACGTTCTGGCCATCCTGGCCTCCAACTCAGAGATTGTATTGCGGGAAGTCGCCGTGCAGGTGGGCATCACAGAACGAGCGGTCCAAAGGATCGTCCAAGACCTTGAGGAAGGCGGCTACATCGAGCGGGAGCGGATCGGTCGCAGAAATCACTACAGTGTTCACCGAAATCTTTCCCTGAGGCATCCCATCGAAGCTCATTGCACGATTGGTGACCTGCTCAAACTGATCTCTAACGAGTAACATCTAGAGTTCAATAACTCATTGATGGGACTGAAGCGGAAAACGTGTGAGAGACCAGAATGACAACGACCCCCCAGCCGTACGTAGGCATCATCATGGGCAGCAAATCTGACCTGCCGACAATGCAACTCGCCTCCGAAATCCTTGAAGAATTCGGTGTGCCCTATGAAAAACGAGTTGTGTCCGCACATCGTACGCCTGAATGGATGGTCGAATATGCGCGGACTGCGGAGACGCGAGGGTTGAAGGTGATCATCGCGGGGGCAGGCGGGGCTGCGCATTTACCCGGAATGGTGGCTTCACTCACAACCTTACCTGTGCTGGGGGTTCCGATCCAATCGCGTGCGATGTCGGGGCTCGACTCGCTGCTGTCGATCGTCCAGATGCCGGGGGGAGTCCCCGTCGGCACACTGGCGATCGGTGAGGCAGGGGCCAAGAACGCAGCCCTGCTGGCTGTCCGCATGTTGGCGGATGGGATGCCGGAGCTGCGTGAAAAGCTGAAGGCGTTCGCCTCGAGTCAAGAACAAAAGGTGATGAAGGAGTCTGAGTTATGAGTCGTGTCTTTCTCCCTGGTTCGACGATCGGTGTGTTGGGAAGCGGTCAACTCGGGCGGATGTTCGCCATGGCTGCTCGAAGACTCGGTTATCGAGTGCACGTCTACTCACCGGATGATGACACACCGACCGGACAGGTTGCCGACGTCGAAGTCCAGGCTGAGTACGACGACTTGGAAGCCATCAAAGCGTTCGCCGGGCAGGTCGATGTTGTCAGCTTTGAATTCGAGAATATCCCTACGGAGACTGTGAACTTTGTTGATCGGTTCGTTCCCGTACGGCCCGGCGGTCAGGTGCTCCACACCACGCAGCAACGGTTGCGAGAGAAGACGTTCCTGCAATCATCCGGCTTTCCAGTCACTCCCTACCGGACCATTCGCTCAACTGCTGACCTGGACGATGTGTCTGCCGCAGATATGCCAGGAATTCTGAAATCGACAGCCTGGGGATATGACGGTAAAGGACAGGTCAAAGTTGGGTCACTGTCCGAAATGCACTCAGCCTGGCAGGCATTGGATTGTGGCGAGGCCGTGTTGGAGCGATTTGTCGACTTCGAGAAAGAGTTGTCCGTCGTAGCTGTGCGCGGTCAGGACGGATCGATCGTCACCTACGATCCGATTGAGAATGTTCACCGGAATCACATTCTCGATCTGTCGATTTCACCTGCCACGCTCCCGCGGCGAGTCGCAGATGATGCCGTCGACATTGCCCGCGGCATTCTGACGGATCTGGATGTCGTCGGCGTGATGTGCATCGAATTCTTTCTGTCGAAGGATGGCAATCTGCTTGTGAATGAACTCGCACCGCGACCTCACAATTCCGGCCACCTGACGATTGATGCCCATACCACCTGTCAGTTTGAACAGCAGGTACGAGCCGTCTGCGGATTGCCGCTTGGCTCGGTCAATCAATTGCGTCCTGCGGCCATGGCCAATCTTCTCGGCGATCTCTGGCAGAATGGCGAACCAAACTGGTCAGCGGCACTCGCAACTGCTGATGTCAAGTTACACCTGTATGGAAAAAAGGCAGCACGTGTCGGCAGGAAGATGGGGCATCTCACGGCACTCGCCGAGTCAACACTGGAGGCTGCACTTCAAGCAAAGAAGGCTCGTAAGGCACTGGTCGAGCAAAACTCGCCAGAATCCAAGGGCTGTCTAGAATCGAGTCCACTCACAATTTCGAGCTAACAATCACTGGTGATCAATCTGACTTGAGCAACGATCATTTGTGCCTGAGAGGTCACACGACATGAGTGGCTCGGATCTGAACGGCTGAACTGGCGAGCCCAGTGCAAGTCCCTGATTCAATGTGCAGTTCGTTGAGTTGAATGTCGATGCAGACCGACGGGAGCAACGAGTGAACAGTCATCCGCACAATCCCACAAATGTCGGCCTGCAGCCGACAGAGAAGTCAGTGAAAACCGACGTCGAAGCAGCTGCGTGGTTGTTTGAGCAGTTGGCTGTCGAAGCGGGACAGCCGGCGAATCGATCAAGTATCAGACGAGCTGTGGATGAAGCGGCTACTGCGTGGCCGGCCGGCCCGGAAGATCACTGGTGGAAGTGGTTGGTCGAGTCCGCGCGGAGTTTGAATCTGAAGAGCAAGATTGTTGACTGCACTTTCGACCAGGTTGTTGATCTCTCACGCGAAGGGGCTCGCGTGATCACGCGCGTTGGCGAGGATCATCAGTGGAAAGCGATCGCATCGACAAAGGGACGACGTTTTCATCTCCTCAGGCCGCTCCGAAGCGACAATCAAATCTGGGTCAACTCCCGGCGTTTGCGCACAATGCTGGACGCGGAATCTCCAGATACTCTGATTCGGTGTCTCGTCGTCGAGCCCAGCATGATCGGTCCTGGCGATACGACCATTGATTCTCATGAGCAGACGCCATTTGGAAGACTACTGGCGCTCCTTAAGCCAGAAGCAGGTGATGTCTGGATCATCGTGGTTTTTGCGCTCGTAACCGGTTTGCTGGCTTTGGCAACGCCGATGGCCGTCGAGACACTGGTCAATACCGTGGCATTTGGCCGTCTGCTCCAGCCGGTGATCATTCTCTCGATCTTGTTGCTGGCTTTCTTGTCGTTTTCTGCTGCCTTGCGAGCGTTACAGACATACGTTGTCGAAATCATTCAGCGACGCCTCTTCGCGCGGGTAGCTGCCGATCTGGCTTATCGGCTCCCAAGAGCGAGGGTTGATGCGCTCGACAGGCAGAACGGTCGAGAACTTGTGAACCGATTCTTCGATGTCGTCACAGTTCAAAAAGTCTCGGCCCAGCTATTGTTGGACGGAGTCTCACTGGTTCTCAGTGGCCTCATCGGTATGGCAGTCCTGGCTTTTTACCATCCCTGGTTGCTGGGCTTTGACGTTGTGCTTCTCGCACTCATTGCATTCGTCATTCTGGTGCTTGGTCGTGGAGCGATTGCAACGAGTGTGAAGGAATCGAAGACGAAATACCGTATGGCTGCATGGCTGGAAGATCTCGTCGGCTGTCCGACAGCCTTTCGTCATTGTGGCGCTGCAGAGTTCGCGCTCGACCGGGCAGACCGATTGACATACGAGTATCTCAACGCGCGAAGAATCCATTTTCGCGTGCTCATGAGACAGATCATCTTTGCTCTCGGGATACAGGCATTGGCCAGTACAGTTCTGTTGGGTTTGGGGGGATGGCTGGTGATCTCCGCCCAACTCACGTTGGGCCAGTTGGTTGCGGCAGAACTCATCGTTACGGTGATCGTCAGCTCCTTCGCCAAGCTGGGCAAACATATGGAAAGTTTCTACGACCTGATGGCCTCCGTCGACAAACTTGGCGTTCTCTTTGATCTCCCGATGGAACGACAGGACGGCCTTCTTTCGATGCCAAATCATCGCCCAGCCAAGTTGATTTTGAGTGACCTCGGCTATACCGATGTGATGGAACAGCAAGTTCTTGAAGATGTCAATCTGCATGTTGCCAGTGGTGAGCGACTAGCGATTGTGGGACCAAGCGGAAGCGGCAAGAGTGTCCTCCTCGACCTGATCTATGGCACCCGGAATCCGTCGACGGGTCATCTTGCGATTGATGGTGTTGATCCAGGTGATTTGAGACCTGATGCTCTTCGTCGGCACGTGACCCTTGTTCGCGACGTTGAAGTATTCGAGGGGACAATTGCTGAAAACATTCATCTGGAGCGTCCTGATGTCTCTACGATCGATGTCAGAGACGTACTGGAGGAAGTTGGCTTGCTGGATTCTGTTCTCCGCTTGCCTGACGGTCTCGACACACGTCTCGTGGACCGGGGATCTCCCTTATCAACCAATCAGGCAAGAAAGTTGATGTTGGCCAGAGCGATTGTTGGGCGTCCGAGGCTCCTGTTGGTCGATGGGTTGCTCGATGCTTTGCCGGATGAGGATGCCAAGGCTCTCTTGGAGAAACTGGTTGATTCGGACAGGCCTTGGACTCTGCTCCTCGTCACCGGCCGAGAATTCCTTTCCAAGAACTGTAGTCGTTCATTCCGTCCCGACACTCCCCATGTGCCTCATCTGCTGGAGGTCGCCAATGCCTGAGAATCATCTGCTCACACAGCGAACGGCGACCGGTCAGGAACGAAGACAGACGATGCTGGTCCCTGTCGCGTACAGCGAATCGGTCATGCCGTCACTTCGACTGGCCCGTTCCTCCAGAATCGCGAGAACAATTGCGAAATGGCTGTCGGCCGGACTGCTTCTGACAACCTTTCTGATGACCTTTGCGCCGTGGCAACAGTCCGTCAGCGGTACGGGAAATGTGCTGGCCTTCGCGCCCAATCAAAGACCGCAGGTCATTGAAGCTCCCATCAAAGGACGTATCGCACGTTGGGGGGAAGGCATTGTTGAGAATGCTTCAGTCACCCAAGGGCAGGTCATCGCGGAGATTCGTGATCTCGACGAATCCTACGCATCCCGGTTGGATCAGCATTTGAACAATAGTGAACAGGCGGTCGAAGCAAGTCGGCAGCAACTGGCGGCGAATGAACGTGCACTGGAAGCAGCTCAGACAATCGTCGAGTCGTATCAGGCCCAGGTTCGCGCATACGAAACCGTCAAACAGGAAATCAGCGCTGCTCAGGATGCCTATGTCGAGATGGCGGAGAGGAAAGTGCTCGCGGAGCAGCAGCAACTCCAGGAGTATCAGGCCGCGCTGCCTCAACTACAGGCCGAGTTCGATCGGACGAAGAAACTTCAGCAAGAAGGCAATCTCTCACTTCAGAAGTTGCAGGAGATCGAACGCAAGCTGACCGAATCTCAAGCCAAGGTTCGCCGAGCAGAAGCGTACGTCGAGGCAGCTCAGTCTGAACTCGAAGGGAAGCAACGCGACCGAACTGCGAAGATTGAAAAGGCCCAGGTCGATATCGACTATGCTGAGGCGGCATTACGAAAAGCCAAGGGAGATGTCTCAAAAGCAGAGGGCTCAATTGCCAAAGCTCAACAGGAATTGAACAAGGCTTCGAAAGACGTCCTCGACATGCAGGTGAAGGTCGCTAGACAACAGAGTCAGGTGATCACAGCTCCGTTTGATGGAATCGTCGTCCAGATCACCCCCAACATGGGGACAGCAATTCTCAAGGAAGGCGATCAGATTTGTACGATCGTCCCGCAAACAACAGATCGATCGGTTCAAATCTGGCTGGATGGTAACGATGCACCGCTGGTCGAGCCAGGGCGCCATGTTCGACTCCAATTCGAAGGTTGGCCGGCCGTGCAGTTCTCTGGTTGGCCATCAGTCGCAGTCGGTACATTCGGGGGTGAGGTGGTTTCCGTTGATGCAACCGACAATGGCAAGGGGAAGTTCCGGGTACTCGTCCGACCAGATGAGCAGACTGCTCCCTGGCCCGATGAACGCTTCTTGCGACAAGGGGTCAGGGCCAACGGCTGGGTGCTGCTCAAGCAGGTGCCACTCTGGTTTGAGGTCTGGCGACAACTCAACGGATTTCCACCGGTCGTCGAACTTGACGGGAGTCCCGAGAAAGAGAGCAAGAACAAGCCGCCCAAACTACCCAAGTAGACCTCGCATTGAACTGGATTGCCTTCACCAAGACCAATGGTGACGCATTTATGGAGCAGGGCAAGTTTTCCGCATGTGAGTCAAACACAGGGATTATGAGAAGACCCCGTGTGTCGCTTCTCCTGTGAGCCATGTGCGGTGTGCACTTGCCACTTTTCTGGTCGAAGACATTGGTAAGACCGTTAGGATCGGTCTGAGTGATGATTGCCTGCGCCAGGTGAGACATCACTCGTGTCAGGGAAGGCCAGTGATTATGACCTTGAGAAGTCTCAAGCTGTCGATTGCTCTCATCATTTGCGGCTGCGCGCATTCCCGAAACGCCACGGTTGATTCAAGCACCAACCCAGCTGTGGAAGCCGCTGAGACATCGATCACGGAATCTTCCGAAACTTTAGAGGATGTGTCCCACCTTGTCGCGCCAGCTGGCTTCGAAGCAGTGGACGAAGCTGCGCAGCAGTCAGGCGTTGAGATCATTCCCACAGTCGAAGAGCGATCCCCTTCAGTACCTGAGATACAGGAATCTGAGGCTCCCGAGTGGTGGGGAGTGGGGAACGAGGCTGTCCTGCTTGAGCATGTCATCGCTTCTGTCTATCAGAGCTATCCACTTCTTGAATCTGCACTGTATTCACGAACGATTGCAGCAGGCGAACAACTCGCAGCCTCGGGAGCATTTGATCTCAAGCTCAAAGCCGCGAGCGAAAACGGACCGACCGGGTTCTATCAGACTTACCGACAGAGCGTGGGGCTCGTGCAGCCCATTTATCATGGAGGCGAAGCCTTTGCCGGATACCGGATCGGCCGAGGTGATTTCCAACCCTGGTATCTGGAGCGACAGACGAACGGATCAGGGGAATTCAAAGCCGGTCTCGCCGTGCCTCTCGCCCGAAATCGTGACATCGACTCGCGTCGAGCTGATCTCTGGCGATCGAATTACGGACGACAGCTGGTTGAGCCGGATATCCAGGCGCAGCTGATCGGATTCGTCCAGGAGGCCAGCTACATCTACTGGACTTGGGTCGCGGCGGGAGAGAACGTTCGCATCGCCGATCGTGTCCTACAATTGGCAATGGATCGCACCGAACGAATCAGTCGCCAGGTTGAGGAAGGACTGCTCGATCCGCCTGAGTTGACCGACAATCTTCGACTGGTCGCCGAACGTCGCGGCAAACTTGCAGACGCTGAGCGTAAGTTTCAACAAACCGCCATTAAGCTCTCGCTTTACTATCGAGATCTGAATGGTGCGCCGCTGGTCCCTTCTCCGAAATCCCTGCCTGCGTTTCCCGATCCGCTTCTCACGGCGCCGGAAAGTCTGAACTCCGATATTCAAATTGCTCTCGAACAACGTCCCGAAATGTACGTGCTGAATATGATTCGGCGGCAGTTGGATGTCGACTACGCTGAGTCCCAGAACGATTTGCGACCGAATATCGATGCTGTGGTCGCCGGATCACAGGACATCGGCGAGCCGACCAGTTCCAAGAACGATAAGGGACAATTCGAGCTGGACGCGTCCATCTTTGTGGATGTGCCTCTTCAGCGACGGAAGGCACAGGGCAAGATGCAGGCGATTCAAGCCAAGATTGCACAGCTCAGCGCCAAACGCAGGCTCACTGAAGATAAGATCGTCACCGATGTCCAGTCCGCGTATGCCGGGCTAGTCTCAGCCTATGAACAGGTCCAACAGGCACAGGAAGCTGTCGAATACGCGGAAGATCTCGCCCGCCGCGAACGCTTGAATTTCGAGCAAGGAGCCTCCGATCTGCTCAAAGTCACACTCCGTGAACAGTACGCCGCCGAGGCCGCCGCAAAAGTCGTGGACGCACGCTTGCTCTACTTCCAGACACAAGCGGACTACCGAGCCGCCCTCGCCCAGGATCGCTTGCCCTAATTGTTCGACCTGCGTGGCTCGTTTTACCCGCAATGAAGGATGCTAGGCTGACGGGTGACTGAGGGGCAACAGGACGCGAAATCATTTCAGATTCTGCCTGAGCACACACGTCCCATCATCTGACGTTCGAAGAGGGATCTCTTCAGGATCGCATCCTCAGCTTTAAAGTCAACTCGAGTGAGCGTCCAACACGATCCATTCGATCCTCGTGAGTTGACTCACAACGAGATGTATGCAAATATTCCCATATAGCCATGCATGAGAAAACTCAAAGGCAATATGAAGCAAGAGCGCGGATTGCCAAGGCGCTGGCACATCCGAGTCGTCTGCTGATGTTGGACCTACTCCAGAAGAGGGAGATGTGCGTCACTGATTTGACCGAGAAGGTTGGTGTGGATCAGTCGACCGTTTCAAAACATCTGTCAGTGCTGAAAGAGGTCGGCCTGATCGACGTCCGGAAAGCGGGGCAGATGAGTTTCTACCGCGTCACCTGTGGCTGTCTCGACGGCTTCTTTTCGTGCCTGGAGGCGGTGCTGAAATCAGATGTGATGGGACGACGGAAATCGCTGAAATGAGTTGTGCTGAATGAATAAGTACATTGCCGAAGTCATTGGGACATTTGCACTCGTCTTCGCGGGGACGGGGGCAATTGTTGTGAACGACGTGACGGGCGGCACTGTGACTCACGTGGGAATTGCGATCACGTTCGGACTGATCGTGATGGCGATGATTTATGCCATCGGCGATATTTCCGGGGCACACATCAATCCTGCCGTCACCATCGCATTCGCTTTTACCGATCGCTTCAAGCGTCATCAGGTCATCCCGTATCTGATGTGCCAGACGGCCGGTGCCTTGCTGGCCAGCTTGTTGCTGCGAGCGCTCTTCCTCGAACATGATCACCTCGGAGCGACGCTTCCTGCGGGAGTCTGGTGGCAGTCATTCATCTTCGAGGTCGTCCTGACATTCATCCTGATGTTTGTGATTCTGAATGTGTCGACCGGAGCTAAGGAGAAGGGGATCATGGCTGGAGCCGCGATTGGCAGTGTTGTTGCTTTAGAAGCGATGTTTGCCGGACCGATCTCTGGCGCCTCGATGAACCCCGCACGATCATTGGCACCGGCTGTTGTCAGTGGACATTTGAACCACCTGTGGATGTATCTTGTGGCTCCGGTACTCGGAGCACTTCTGGCTGTGCCAGCGTACCAATGTGTGCACACGGATCGATGCCTGTCAGTCAGTGAGCCGATTGTGGAGGAACAATCGTGAAGCGTGTCTTGATTCTGTGTACAGGAAACTCCTGTCGGTCTCAAATGGCCGAAGCCTTGTGGGACTCGCTCGGGAAGGGAGAGTGGACGTCCGAGTCTGCCGGTTCAAAGCCATCGGGTTACGTACACCCATTGGCCGTGCAGGCAATGAAGGAATTGGAAATCGACATCTCGTCGAACAAAAGCAAATCGGTAGAACAGTTCCGCGATCAGGAGTTCGATGTGGTTGTCACCGTTTGCGACAACGCGCGTGAATCATGTCCAGCTTTTCCGGGAGCAAAGCTGACGCTCCACTGGCCATTTGACGATCCGGCCGATGCCGTGGGGACGGATGATGAAAAGATGAAGACATTCCGAAGAGTGCGGGATGAAATCCAGGAAAGGATCGAGGTCTATCTCTCCAATTCTGTGTAGCGCGACGTAGATCCAGTCGTGTCGATTTCTGTTTACGACGATGGGCAAGGTCAGAATCCACCAGTGTTCGGTGGCGGGACTGGAGAGAAAAAAATTTTCCTCAGATTACTGCCGAACCAATGTCCTATTTACCCTTGAGACAAAGGTTGTCACATTCTGTCTGTTGTTGAGTTGAAACAGAAACGAAGAGGACCTTCCGCTCGATCGTAGATCATTTCACAACTCCATGTTTCCTGCGTAGCTCCACTCCAATTGCACGTTGTATTGATCACGAAACCTTTGTGAGTGAATTCGCTTGAGGTGCTTCGATTCCCTCTCTTGCAAATGACTACAAGTGCAGGGGATGATGGTATGACGTTCGGAGCTCACTGAAGGGAAGGGCGATTCTGCAAGATTCCTCAGGAGTGAGTGATTCATAATGTGGTCGACGATAAGCATTCGGACGTTGGGGGCCAATTACTCATGCTGAAACGACTCGCAGGACTCGTCATTCTCTCGCTGATGAGCACGTCTGTGGACGGAGGTGATCAGACATCGAGTGCGGCGTTCACCGTTGCTGCGGTGCAGATGAGATCGAGCAGGGATCTCGCAGCCAATCTGCAGAAGATCGAATCACACTTGCAGGACTGCGAGAAGCGAGGAGTCCAGTTGGCCGTTTTCCCGGAGTGTGCCATCACGGGCTACTTCGATGATGTGGCTCGAGAAACTTCCTCTGCCGACCTGGTAATGGCCGAGGAGAAGGTGGCGAATCTTTGTCGCGAACTGAAAATCGCAGCCGTCATCGGATCGCCGTACCGTATCGAGGACAAGCTCTACAACTCTGCCATCGTCTTTACCTCCGACGGAACAATTCTTGAACGATATCACAAGATTCAACTGGCCGAGGGCTGGCCCGACCCCGGAGACCATCTGTCCGTTTTTGAGATCAACAGCGTCCCGTGCTCCATCATCATCTGCCATGATGAAAGATACCCTGAGCTCGTGCGGTTGCCGGTCCTCGCGGGGGCACGCGTGATCTTCTATCTGTCTCACGAATCAGGTCTCAAAGCCGAGCACAAGATCGACCCCTACCGAGCTCAGATTCAGGCAAGAGCTGTCGAAAACGGAGTCTTCATTGTCCATGCCAATGCTCCCGCCAATGAAGACCTCAGCGGTTCGCACGGACACAGCCGCATCATCGGACCGGACGGCAACCTGATTGGCCTGGAGGCATCGATTTTCGGCGAAGACATCCTCACTGCCACCCTCGATATTACGGAAGCCGGAGCCCGCAATGCCCAACGCAGCCTGTCCCGAGGAATCCTCCGCGACTGGTGGCAGGACGGAATAGACCGCGTCCGTATCATCCGAAAGTGAAGCAGTCCGCGTGACCAGGGATTGCGAATACGTTTCCAAGGCATGCGTGCCGAGTAGCCGTTGTGCGGCTACAATAAGCCAAACGCTTTCCTTGATGCCAATTCTGTTCCGGAGACTTCCATGTCGACCGATGTGCTCGAACCGCGTGCTGATGTGACCGTTCCGGGGACTGGATTCACAAAGGCTCACGAACTGTTCCGTCAGTCAGTCCGTCAGTTCATTGACAAGGAGATCAATCCCTACGTTGATGAATGGGAAGATGCGGAGATCTTTCCGGCCCATGAAGTGTTCAAGAAGGCGGGCGATCTTGGGCTGTTGGGGTTGTCCTACCCGGAGGAGTACGGCGGGATGGGAGCCGACTACTGGTACAACATCGCACTCTCGGAGGAGTTGGCTCACATCAATGGGGGATCGATCCCGATGGCAATGAGCGTGCAGACCGATATGGCCACGCCCGCGCTCAACACGTATGGGACACATGAACTCAAGGAGCGGTTTCTCGCACCTGCGATCGCGGGAGACGCTGTCTGTTCGATCGCTGTGACGGAGCCGGGGGCCGGTTCGGATGTCGCTGCCATCCGGACAAAAGCCGTCAGAGACGGGAACGATTACGTGATCAACGGCAGCAAACTGTACATCACCAACGGTGTGCAGGCTGACTTTATTGTGCTGTTGGCAAAGACGTCACAGCACCCCGGCTATCGCAGCATGTCGCTGATCGTGGTGCCGACAGACACTGAGGGATTTCAGGTCACCAAAAAGCTCAAGAAGCTCGGCAACTGGGCCAGCGACACGGCAGAACTCGCATTCGATAACGTGCGGGTCCCCGTCGAGAACCGCATCGGCGAAGAAGGCATGGGCTTCATCTATCAGATGGAGCAGTTTCAGAATGAACGCCTCGTCAGCTCAGCCGGTTGTGCTGCCGGGGCAGAGAAGATTCTCAAGATGACCATCGACTACTGTCGCGGTCGCGAAGCGTTCGGCAAGCCGTTGATTGAGAACCAGTGGATCGCCTTCAAACTGTCCGAGATGATTTCAGAGACCGAGTTTCTTCGACAGATGTGCTATCACTGCGTTCGCAAGATGGAAGCGGGGCAGGATTACACTCGCGAAGCTTCGATGGCCAAACTGAAGGCAGGACGCCTCGCACGAGAGGTTGCCGACACCTGCATGCAGTTTCATGGCGGCATGGGTTACATGGAAGAGTATCCGCTCGCGCGCTATTACCGTGATTCGCGACTTTGGTCTATCGGCGCCGGGGCAGACGAGGTCATGTTGGGTATCATCGCCAAACTCGAAGGCATCACACCGAAAAAGAAGTGACGAGAACTTTCCAGATCCGCTCGTTGTGGACTTCGGCAGTTATCAGCTTCATGGCTGGGATAAGTCCAGAAAGTTTGCATAGATTCATCCCAGCCGACCGTTCCGATCAGGGGAGCATTCCATCACATCTCGCTCGATTCTTCCTTCCCGCATTGACTCTCACTCGGATCTGTATCAGGCGAACCGGGAAGCCGTCCTTGCGCAGCTCGATGAGCATGACCGGTTGCTTGCACAAGCCCGGGCAGGTGGCGGTGAGAAGTACACGAAGCGACATCATGAGCGGGGCAAACTGCTGGTGAGAGAACGGATCGAGTTGCTCCTCGATCGCGACTCTCCTTTTCTCGAACTTTCTCCCATCGCAGCGAATGGCACTGAGTATGAGGTCGGTGCGTCGATCGTCACGGGCATCGGAGTTGTCTCAGGTGTCGAGTGCGTCATCGTGGGGAACGATCCGACCATTCGCGGCGGTTCGACAAATCCGTTCACGCTTAAGAAGGCCCTGCGAGCCTGCGACATCTCCCGAGAGAACCGACTGCCCTACGTGACGCTTGTCGAGTCGGGGGGGGCTGATCTGCCACGGCAATCCGAGATCTTCCTGCCCGGCGGACAATCGTTCCGAGACTCGATACAACTCTCTGCGCTGGGGATTCCGACGATCGCACTCGTGTTTGGAAACTCGACTGCTGGCGGGGCCTACACGCCTGCGATGTGTGATTACACCGTCTTTGTGCAGGAAAACGCCAAGGTGTTTCTCGGTGGTCCGCCGCTGGTCAGGATGGCAACCGGTGAAGTCTCGACCGATGAAGAACTGGGCGGAGCCGAGATGCATTCACGAGTCTCCGGGCTGAGCGACTATCTGGCGGTCGACGAACGGGATGCCCTCCGCGTCGGTCGTGAAATTGTTGCCAATCTGAACTGGAAGAAGCTCGGGACGACACCATCCGCCCCGGTCGATGCCCCGGTTCATGATCCCGAAGACCTGTTGGGGTTCGCTCCTGCTGACCTCAAGATTCCCGTCGACATGCGTGAGATCCTGACCCGGATTGTTGATGGGTCACGAATGCACGAGTTCAAGCCCGCATATGGGGTGAATCTCATCACAGGTTGGGCCTCCATTCACGGGTTCGAGGTGGGCATCCTGGCCAATCAGCAGGGAGTGCTCTTCTCGGAAGAAGCACAGAAAGCGACGCAGTTCATACAACTGGCGAATCGCAACGATGTCCCCCTGATCTTCATTCAGAACGTGACAGGGTTCATGGTGGGGAAGGAGTACGAACAGCGAGGGATCATCAAGCACGGTGCGATGATGATCAACGCGGTTTCCAACAGCCGTGTGCCTCATCTCACTTTACAGGTCGGCGGCTCGTATGGAGCGGGCAATTACGGGATGTGTGGACGTGCGTATGATCCCCGTTTCCTGTTCGTCTGGCCGAACAGCAAGACCGCCGTCATGGGGCCGCAGCAACTGGCGGGGGTGATGTCGATCGTCCAGCGGGCAGCGGCTCAGGCGGCAGGAAAGCCCTTCGATGAACAGCAGGACGCTCAGATGCGACAGGCGATTGAGAACCAGATCGAAAACGAGTCGCTGGCAACATTCACAAGTGCCCGCCTCTACGATGATGGGATTATCGACCCCCGCGACTCTCGGACGGTCCTGGGGATCGCTTTGTCTGCATGTCACTCGAACGTCGTGAAAGGAACGAACGAATTCGGCGTGTTCCGAATGTAAATCGACTCACTTATGCTCACGAAGCCCATCAACAAGCTTCTCATCGCCAATCGAGGCGAGATCGCACGACGCATCATCCGAACGTGCCGCGCGATGGGGATTGCCACGGTCGCTGTCTGCTCGGACCCTGATCGTGACTCTCCATTCGTTCGCGAAGCGGATGAGGCCCTCTGGCTTGGGGGAGCCCGACCGGGCGAGTCGTATCTGGACATCGACAAGATTCTCGATGCGGCTCGCAGGACGAGTGTAAATGCGATCCATCCAGGGTATGGGTTTCTGGCAGAGAATGCGGATTTCGCACGTCGGTGTGCGGAGATCGGCATCACGTTTGTCGGACCGCCGGCAGCTGTCATTGCTGCGATGGGGTCGAAGATCGAAGCCAAACGACTCGTGGAACAGGCCAATGTCCCCGTCCTGCCGACAATCGAGGCAAGCAACCATTCGATCGATGTGATCCTGCAGGAACTCCAGGAGGTCGACTGGCCACTGTTAATCAAAGCCTCCGCTGGCGGTGGTGGTCGGGGGATGCGGATCGTCAGGTGTCTGGATGAATTACAAGCCGCACTCGACACGGCCCGTCAGGAGGCAATGGCTGCTTTCGGAGACGGATCGTTGTTCATCGAACCGTATCTTGAGAAAACCCGGCATGTCGAAGTCCAGATCTTCGGTGACACTCAGGGCAATTTGGTTCATCTGTTCGAGCGAGAATGTTCAATCCAGAGACGACACCAGAAGATCATTGAGGAGTGTCCCTCACCGATCGTCGACGACACGTTGCGTGCCCAGCTGTGTGAGGCCGCACTGCGGGTCGGCAGACAGATCGGCTATATCGGGGCGGGGACTGTCGAGTTCCTGCTGGAGGAATCTGGGCGGTTCCACTTTCTGGAGGTCAACACGCGATTGCAGGTCGAACATCCTGTCACGGAATGTGTGACGGGGCTTGATCTGGTGCGGTTGCAGTTGCTCGTCGCTCAGGGTGAGCGATTACCGGATGAGGCGATTCACGCCTCGCTGCGTGGCCATGCGATCGAGGCCCGACTTTATGCGGAGGATCCTGGAAACGACTATCTCCCTGCGGCCGGAAGGCTGCATCGCTGTCGCTTTCCAGCCGATCACGAACTGAGAGTCGACTCGGGCATCGACGAGTCATGCGAAGTGTCTGCATACTACGATCCCATGCTGGCGAAGGTCATCGCTCATGCCCCCACACGGAGCGAAGCAGCGACCCGGCTGGCAAGTGGACTGGCATCGGCTCAGATTCACGGCTTGCAGACGAATCGGGAATTGCTGGTCCGTGTGCTTCGACATCCGGAGTTTCTCGCGTGTCGGACCGACACACACTTTCTGGAACGTCATGATGCAACTAAACTCGCTGCCCCGCTCGGTGATGAATCTGTTCAACGAATCCACGCGGCCGCTGCTGCACTTGCATCGCAAGCCGAGAGACGGACAAACGCAACCGTTCTGAGCACTGTCCCGTCCGGCTGGCGAAGCAATCCTTCGCAGTGCCAGCAGACGACGTTCACCATTGCCGAGCACGAATTCAGGGTCACGTACCGGTTTGAACGAGACAGACTCCAACTCACCGTAAACGGTGAAGAGCTGGTCGCCCCACAACTCGTCAGCTGCTCTCCAGACTGCGTGACACTGGTGATCGCCGGAGTCCAACGGACATTCCTCGTGCATCGTCAGAGAGATGCGTTCTACGTCGACAGCCCACTCGGTTCCACCACGTTGATCGAGGTTCCTCGTTTTCCAAATCTTTCGGTCGACGTGATCCCCGGGTCCTTATCAGCACAGCTTCCGGGGGTTGTCAGTCAAGTCTCAGCACGCGTGGGTGATGTTGTCGCCAAGGGACACGTACTCGTGGTCATCGAGTCCATGAAAGTCCTGCATCAGATTGCTGCGCCGCATGCGGGAACTGTGAGTCAGATGTTGGTCAACACGGGTGACACGCTCAAAGCCGGTGCCGTGTTGGCCGTCATCGACGAACACAAGTAGGATGTTGACCGAACGTTCTTCGATTGCTCGTGCAGGAACAGACATGTCAAAGCCACTTCGTATTGCAAACTGCTCCGGTTTCTATGGGGACCGTCTGGCGGCGGCGCGGGAGATGCTCGAAGACGGGCCGATCGACTTTCTCACCGGCGACTATCTCGCAGAACTGACGATGATGATTCTCTGGAAGTCGCAGCAGAAGGACGCATCGAAGGGATACGCGGTGACGTTTCTTCGGCAGATGGAAGACGCCCTTGGGCTGGCGATCGACAAGGGCGTGAAGATCGTCACCAATGCGGGCGGTCTCAACCCTGCGGGACTGACAAGGGAGTTACGCGAATTGTGCGATCGATTGGGATTGAAGGCGAAGGTTCTGCACATTGAAGGGGACAACCTGCTGCCGCAACTCGACTCACTCCAACAGGCCGGCCACGAATTGCGGCATCTTGATACGGGACGACCGCTTTGTGAACTCAATGTCAAGCCGCTGTCTGCGAACGCGTATCTCGGCTGTTGGGGCATTGTTGAGGCACTCAATCAGGGCGCGGATGTCGTCGTCTGCCCGCGTGTGACGGATGCGTCCGTTGTAGTCGGGCCGGCAGCGTGGCACTTCGGATGGAAGCGGGATGACTGGGACCAGCTCTCTGGTGCTGTCGTGGCGGGGCATGTCATCGAGTGTGGAACCCAGTGCACGGGTGGCAACTATGCCTTCTTTCAGAAGGTATCCGGGCTGGAACATCCGGGCTTCCCGATTGCAGAGATCCACGCTGATGGTTCGTCGGTCATCACCAAACATGCAGGGACGGGCGGGCAGGTCTCGATCGGCACGGTGACGGCCCAGTTGCTCTATGAGATCGCTGGGCCGCGATATGCCAATCCAGATGTCGTCTCGCGGTTCGACACCATCCAGATCGAGCAGGAAAGCCCCGACCGCGTGCGGCTCTCAGGTATCCGAGGGGAGCCGGCTCCGCCTGATGTGAAGGTCTGCCTCAACTATCTGGGGGGCTATCGCAATCAGATGACGTTTGTACTCACGGGCCTCGACATCGAAGAGAAAGCTGCACTCGTCGAGAGGACCTTGCGACACGAGATGGAGATCAGCTGGTTCGACGCGTTCGACGTCAGTTTATCGAACACAGCCAAGCCGAATGCACCGACGAATCAGGAGGCGACTGCCTTACTCCGCGTGACAGTGAAGAGCCAGAATCCGCAGCTTGTCGGACGTGAGTTCTCCAGCAAAATTGTCGAGATGGTGCTCGCCAGTTATCCGGGATTGTTCATGACGACTCCCCCGACCGATGCCAGCCCATTTGGAGTTTACTGGCCAGCCCTGGTGGCTGCTGATGTTCCTCAACAGGTCGTGGTGCTGGAGGATGGTGCGAAGATTCCGATTCCCCCAACGCCATCCACCGAAGTGACTTTCGAAATCGGTGGACCCACACATCTCTCGACGCCGGTCCCGAGCGGCCCAACCAGGCGGGTACCGCTGGGAACAATCTTCGGTGCACGTTCGGGTGACAAAGGAGGGAATGCCAACGTGGGATTCTGGGCCCGTAGTAATGAGGCGTACGTCTGGTTGTCTGAGACGATGGATCTTGAGCACTTCCGACAGCTGATTCCCGAAGCGGATGCACTCGAAGTGCAGAGGTACGACTTTCCGAATCTGCGTTCGCTGAACTTCGTGATCGTCGGTCTGCTGGAAGAAGGCGTCGCTTCCTCCACGCGGTTTGATGCACAGGCGAAGGGACTGGGAGAATATCTGCGTTCCCGGCTAGTGAACTTGCCAGTGTCGCTGCTGGAATAGACCACTTCCCGGAAGGGGGCCTTGCTGCGAGATTGCCTCGAATTACGTCGCGTCCCACTTTGGTTTGCGTTTGTTCAGGAACGCATCGATACCTTCACGGATCTCGTCGGTCTCCCAAGCATCAGCCAGGGCGTTCACCGTGTAGTCAAAGTTCTCATCTGCACTGTGAGTGCTGAGATAACGGATGAGGACTTTCGAGCGGCCGACGGCTCCCGGTGCACATTTGAGGAGATGTGCCACTTCACGTGCGACGGCCTCATCCAGGGCTTTTTCGGAATCAACAACGACATCCAGCAGACCGAACTGATGGGCAAGCCGGCCATCCATCGGCAGGGCGTTCAGCATCATCCGCCGAGCATGAGGGACACCGATCCGGGCAACAACATAAGGCGAGATCGTGGCCGCGATCAGACCGAGCGTCACTTCGGTGAGTCGAAATCTTGCATCGGCCAGTCCAATCGTGATATCGCACAACGACATCAGGCCAACGCCTCCACCGAATGCAGATCCGTTGATGCGACCGATCAACGGTTTGGGAAGCTGGTCGAGTTCTCTAAGCGTCGCAGCAAACTCAGACGCATCACTTAGACGGCCTTCCCGCGTGTTTGAAGCCTGTTGTTTCATTCCCTTCAGATCGCCACCCGCACAAAAGACGTCGCCTGCCCCTGTGAGGATGACTGCACGCACCTCGTTGTCTTCTGCGAGAGTCTGCGTGTGATGCCTGAGCTGCTGCATCAGGTCGTTTGAGAGAGCGTTTCTCGCTTCCGGCCGATTGAGGACCAGCCGCGCGATTCCACGGTCGTCAATGTCGAGAGAGACCAGTCGCTCGTCACTCATTGGCCAGTTTCTTCGTCCAAAGGCTGTTGGGATACTCGGATTGCAGCTTGCCCGCTGCCAGGTCGGCCCGATCGACGTGTCCGAGACTCGGCCACAGCTTTGCCAAATGATACAACGCCTCGGCTTGCAGGTCATTCTCAGTCGACAGCGAGGGAATCACATCGAGATGCAGATATGCCATAACCGCGTCCTTCTCCCGACCGGCGATGGCCGCATAACAGTCGCCTTGCCTGACATACGCCTCAGCCTGCAGGCGGATGTCATCGACCGATGAGTTGTGGATGATCTCGTTCAGTGCATCTGCGGCTTCCTGGTATTTGTTCTCTCGTTGGAGAACGGTCGCCAGTCCCAGCAGGGCCTCAAACTTCCGGGCCTCTTCTGCCGGACTCTTCGCCTGCATGCTGGAGACCGACTCGAACGCTGTCCTTGCTGCAGCGACGTCACCCTGCTGGAGTGCCGTTCGCCCTAACGCAAGGTTGGCCGCCATTTGATAGTCCGGCCAGGGGGCGGCGGCGACGCGGTTGAACGCAGCATTCGCTTCCAGGGTTTCCTCTCGCGCCAGATGCACATCGCCCAGAAGAAGCAGTGCGTCGTAATAGCGGTAGTGCTCGGCATGCTCTTCGAGAAACTTGTTCAAAAGTTCGATCGCAGCTGATTGCTGCTCGGCGTCAACGAGAGCCAGCTTGCCAGTTGCCTGACAAATGCCATAAGTGATGTCATTCTGCAACAACTCCTGACCAGCAGGAGCTTCGGTCTTCGCCTTGTTGAAGTTTTCGATGGCCAACTCGTACTGTCCGCTGACGACGTTGCTTCTGGCGAGTTTGAGAGACCCGGGTTCACCGTCCCACTCAATGCGTTCGATGTCATTGGCCGGCACCGTTGTTGCCGAACCCACTTTGGGCTTCACAGTGACTTCCGTTTTGCTGACCTCGGTGATCTCGCCCGCGGCCCGCTTGTCGGTACTCCTGCGTGTTACCGTATCGAGGCCGACAGCCGTGCGGTCGACCGCGACCGTAAACACAATCCAGAGGAGCAGGGGCTTGATGAGGTCACGATGAAACATGATCGTCTCCGTTCGCCGTCGAGTGATGGATGTCTTGATGACCGCTTAAAAACTCAGCGACGTTTGCGTGTGCGTGATGTCGTACGACTTGAGGATGTTGATTTGGAAGGGGCTGCTGAAATGACAGACGCGTATTTTGCTCGCCGTTTCTTGTCCTGTTGGACCGTCATCACGTAAATACCGACAGCAGTTCCAATCCCGAGTGCCAACAGCACAACGATGAGTAGCATATTGCTGAACCCGCCGCTTTCGGTAGGGACTGTCTGAGCAGCTGAGTTGGGAGTGGATGCAGGAGCAGTGCTGACAACTGCGGGGGATCCGTCGACCGGTTGACCGCTCTCAACGATCGTGTTGCGACGGACCAGTGGGACGACCGTTTCCCCCGACTCGGCAAGAGTCTTCTGGTAAAGCTCGTCAAATCGCTTCCAGTCGGCTTCCGGAATATCGTTCGTGATGGCGACAAACCGTTGGATTCCGAACCGCGCCTCATCAAGGTGCTTGATCATGGCCTCGTTTGACGTCTGTTCGTCTGCCAACTCCAGCTGGCACAATGCCAGATGATATCGGGCATCAATGTGTTTCTGTGAGTATTCGGCAGTCGACTGGCCCATCTCGATCGCTCGCTGTAACCGCAGGGCGATTTGTGACCAGCCCCACATCGGACCCGCCTCCCCCTGTCCATTGATGGCGATTTGCAACTTCTCTTCAGCGTTGGCAGAACCACTGGTCGCCCAGTGTTCGTAGAGCCGTGCTGCGTCCATTTGAGCGTCAATCGCATTTGACCGCTCTGCCAGCACCTGTTGCATGACCTCGTCAGCAGCTGGGTAGTTCCCCTGCTCGCGACGGCAGTTGACCAGACGCAGTTGCACGCCGATCAATTGACCGCCTGTCTCCACAAAACTGGGTTCAGCTGCTGCTCGCTTGAGGATCTCGTCGTAAGTATCAGCGGACCGGTTGAAGTAGGTTGTCGCCTTGTCGCGATCGTTGACAGAACCTTCCGCGAGACCGGTGTATGTCTCCGCGATCCAAAGCAAAGAATTGAACGTCTGTCCCTCCTTGCGATCGAAGAGATCACCGAGGAACGACTCAAATCCCGCCCGCACCTCGTTGAGCCGGGCTGTGTCGCCTGCTGCCTGAAGTTGTTCCAGTTCGCTATGCAATTCCTGCCCAAAGGCGACGTACACTTGTGTCAGCGCGCCGAGGTCACCGCCAGAACTCGCGATGGCCTCAAGCTGTTCACGTGTCTGCCGAGCCCCTTCAAGGTCGCGGATGCCGATGTATGCACGAAGAAGCTGCTGATAGGCGAGGCTGGCAATCGGCTGACTCTGGACCGCGCCGGCTTTTGTGGGCCGGGGCTGTCCCTCTGGCACCGCGACGGCATCGATCACCGCGTGTGGAGAAACTGTGAGGAGTTCGATGGCTCCCTGCTTTTCGTCAGTCGTGTTGTAGATGCCCTGAGAATTCCGGATCTGCACGAGCGAGAGTTTTCCCAGGGCCAGATCATCGGGGGTCGCTGCATCCTCAGCAATCTGTTGTTGTCGCCGTTCGATTCCAACTGTGAGGTGTTGCTCGGCCTTCGCTTTCCATTCTGCCAGATGTTCGACCGGTGTCCGCTCGCTCTCCGGAAGTGCGGCCCGAGTGAGATAAGCGTTCCAGTAGGACTGGCCGGCACTCAACTGTGCGTCTGCATACTGTTTCGATGTCGGAGGAATTTGGTCATACCACTCTGCAGCCTGTATCGGCTCATCGCTCTGCCGGAAGATGCGCGCGACTGCCAGACGGGCATCAATGGCCCGGTCGCTTTCCGGCCATGTCTCAGCGATGAACTGTGCAGAGTTCATCAGCTGTTGCATCTCGAACTCGCGATTGTCCGCAGGGGCTTCCGAGAACATTCGATCGAAGGCCGCCAGAGCAATATAGGCCGACTCCAGGGCGACCTCAGGTGAAGACGACTGATACTTGCGCCCGACGTAATCCGCCACCACCCCTGCTTCGAGGTACTTGCCTTCGAGGAAGTAGGAATAGGCCAGCCGAAACCGGGCGATATTTGTCTGTTCCGGGTCTGTCTGCGAGTCAGCCAGTTTCAGCGACAGATCGTACAACCGAGCCATCTCACTCGCAGTCGCCCTCAGTGTCAGCTGCAGTTCCTGTACCTTCGTCGCATCACCGGCGCTCTGGGCCTCCGCGATGTTGGCATTCAGCTGTTTGGTCTCCTCCAGCCGCTGATTCGCGTTGCTGAAGGCCGTCTCAAAATCTCTCGGTTCGCCCTCATCCTTGTTGAGAACAGCCATTAACTTTTGGACGAGCGCCGCCGCCGGTGCCTTCAGAGGCCCCGGGTATCTGGCAACAGCACGAGCGTTGTCCAGCGCCTCATTGAGTGTGTTCGTCTTCAAAGCTTCCGGCATTGAGCGGTCGGATTGAGCGATCGCCTCCTGAGCCTTCGCGAGTTCATACTGGATGCCGAGTCCGACCATGGTTCGCACGCGGTCTGGCGACTCGTTTCGCCAGTTGGTCGCCTCCTCGACCACGAGTTGATGATCGTTGCGACTCTCATCATTGAGGCAGATCAGGCGGAACCAGCGAACCTGATCCTGCAGGTTCTGCAACTGATCACCGGGGTGCTCCAGGATCTCGTTGTAGACGCCCAGGGCCTTGCGGATGTCCCCCTGTTCTTCAAAACACTTTCCTTGCCACATGCGTGCGTGCAGCCCGGCGATCTGACTGCGATACTTCTGATGAATCGTCTCAAATTCAACAGCCGCCTGGTTCAGAAGTTCTGTCTGTTTGGCGGAATCCTCGTCATGGGTTTGAGCCTCTTCGTAGGTGCATCGAGCCAGATCGAGCTGGGCTTGCATAAACAGTCGCTCGGCCTCTGCCCGCTCGGCCTGCTTGTCCTTCTCTTCCTCAGGAATGAAGCCTTTCAGTTTCTCCCACGCTGCCTGATACCGGTCGTGTGCCTGCTGAAAGACGCTACGAGCCTGAGCAATCAAGGTGCGTGCTTGTTCCGGGCTGCCCGCATTGGACTGCCACATCGCGAGCTGCGCTTTGTTCAGCAGGATGCGTGCAGACTCCGTATTCGCCTGCGCCCGGAGCGGATGATCCGGAGACGTCTTGGCAAACTGCTCAAACAGGGCCTGTGCTTCGTCGAGTTGCCTTGAACGGGCATCTGCGTTCCTGATCGATCGCGAACTGTCGAGTAACGTGACTGCCCGCTCATACGGGATCACTTCTCGAACGTCGGCTGGCGTCCTGTCATTCTGCTCGATTTGATCGAGGTAGGTTTCCGCCAGATCATAAAACTGTCTCTCGCGGAGACCTCGCACAAACTCCAGGTACGGCTCAGCTGCCGATGCGAAGGAGCACAAGCCGAAGGCAAGAAGAGATGCCGCGACCGTCAGAAAGCGGATCAAATGGCCTGGAAGCAATCTTGCCTGCATTCGTCGTTCACCACCCTGAGTGCGGAGCGAGAGCTAATGTTTCTTCTTCCAGAATAGACCCGGCGAACCACACACGCAAGTAGCGCACTGCGGTCGAGATATCGCCATCAAGCAAGGATGTCACTTGGATGGGTGGCATGGCGTCACGGCGATAGCCGGGTCGTCATGTTTGGAAGTCGCTGAATACATGCTCACCCGACTATCGGCGTGAGAGCATGCCACCCTCCACGTCGATTCAGGTCAGACGATCAAGTAGGGATCTCACTCGGTTGGCTGCACTAGATATGTTGCAGTTGCCTCGGAGGGCTTGAGATGCGTGTCCATCCAGGCGTAGATGAGTGCCCGGGACTCATGTTCGACCGAGTGACCTCGGCCGTGCATGAAGAAGGCGAAGTTCGCCGGGACACCGACGATTTCATAGACGTCCATCACCTTCATCAGCATCAAGGCCCGCTGACGTTGGGTGAGAGGCGGACCATCGTTGAGTCCCGCCACATCCAGGTAGGCTCGCGGTGCCACGAGGGCCATGATCTCGTGGAAGTCGATCGGCGGTAACTCCCCTTTGAGCAGTCCGGGGCGCAGATGTTTGAAGTAGACATACCAATGGTCTCGTGACCAGGCCTCGACGTTCGGGTTGTGTCGAAAGAACGAAGCGGCACAGTTCCCCGCAGCTGCTTTGATGCGGTCATCGTAAGCGGCCAGGAACATCGTGCCGTGTCCGCCCAGCGAATGTCCGAGTGCCCCGATCCGTTCACCATCGACCTCGTCCATCGACTGCAGGACATCGACCGCAATGGAATGTTCAAACGTGAACTTTCCGACCGAGGTCCACTCCGGATGTTTCTGGTGAAAGCGACCCGTTTCGTAGGGGCCTTCCGGCGGGACACGATGCCCCGCGACGAAATGATCAGGGGCAATCACGACATATCCGCGACGGCACAGGTGGTCGAGATAAGCCTTGTCAGGATTATCAATTAGCCCGGCTGCCCGCTCCTTGCCATGGTCATACGTGCCATGCAGGGCGACGACTGCGGGCAAGGGACCTTCTCGCTCGAGCGGCACGCCGAGGTAGGCATGGGCTCGTTCGTCGACTTCGACCGCATAGCTGATCAGCCGTCGCTCGTAGATGCCGTCGACCTCGACTGTTTCGTGCACCTGCAAATCCAGCGGAACCCTGTTCGGCTTCTGATCGTCACGCAGCAATTCGAGATACCGTCGTTTGAGCACTTCCCGATGCCGCTGCCAGTCTTCAACGGTCTCAACCCCCTCCAACAGGTCGTCCCAGGAAGACTCGATCACCGGCGCATCCGACCGCAGTCGAACCGGTTTGTCGGCGTGTATGGGCGAAACGACGAACCCGAAAAAGATCAGCAAAGAGTGACAGGCTTGTCGGTGAGTCATAGCAAGACTCTCACATCGTCTTCGGGAACATCATCGAACAGTTCAACATGTCCCAGCTTCGTGGGCAGAATGAAACGCAGTTTGCCACCGAGAGTCTTCTTGTCCAGACGCATCCGTCCGATGATGTCGTCAGCTGACCATGACGCGGTAGCCGGTCGTGCGGTCGGAAGACCGACAGCTCCGAGCAAACGAACCTGACGGTCCGTGATCGTCGCATCGATAAGGCCGCGACGTTCGGCCAGTCGCGACGCATCCACCATGCCGATTGCAACAGCCTCTCCATGTAGCAGCTCACCGTACCCAGCGAGAGCCTCATAGGCATGAGCAAACGTGTGTCCGTAGTTCAGCACAGCCCGGAGGCCCGTGCGTTCGTACTCGTCCTGCTCGACCACATCCGCCTTGAGCTGACAACTGCGGGCAATCGCGTGTCTTAGGACTTCCGGGTCACGCTGATTCAAGCCGTCGACATGTTCCTCCAGATAGGCGAAGAACTCTGCATCGAGGATCACGCCATACTTCACGACCTCTGCCAGTCCTGAGCGATACTCCCGGTCCGGCAGCGTGCCAAGGACGTCCGTGTCGATGAACACGCCGATCGGTTGGTGAAAAGCTCCGATAAGGTTCTTGGCCCGAGGATGGTTGATGCCCGTCTTGCCCCCGACTGAGCTGTCAACGTCGGCGAGCAGAGACGTCGGCACCTGCACAAACGGAACGCCTCGGGCGTATGTCGCTGCCAGAAAACCGGCCGCGTCACCCACGACTCCGCCCCCCACGGCGACCACGAGCGTCCGACGGTCCGCGTGAAGATCGACCAGACGATCGTACATCTCGGACATCACGCTCAGCGACTTTGACTGCTCGCCCGCTGCGATCACGATCAACTCGGTCGTCCAGCCATCAGTGGCTAACGAGTGCTGAACTGCCTCCGCATGCGGTCGGACATTCGTGTCGGTCACAATGGCCGCTTTGCGACCAGTATTTGGCCATCCGCCCAGTCGATCGCCCCACGATGCAACGTCATCTGCAATGGACGTCAATGCCCCACTCGCGATCACGATCTCATAACTGCGATCACCCAGATTGACGTTGACGGTTGTGTGTTTGGAATGAGTCACAACTCTTGATCTTTCAAAACGCTACAGCGGCCAGTGTTCGGCGATCTTGTTCTTCAGGAAGACGACACTCCCCTGCAATTGCTCGAACCCGTCGACGCCATCCTCGATACTGATCCAGCTGTCGAAACCGACGCTGGCCAACGTCGAGAAGATCGCGTCGTAGTCGTTCATCCCCTTACCGATCTCACCGTGGCTCAGCCGCTTCGCGTAACCAAGGCTGTCTTCCTCCTTGCGAAGATCCTCGATGGTGCCTTCCTTCAGATACCGGTCGCTGGCATGCATCGTGACGACTCGATCCTTGATGAGTTCGAGCAGTTCGAGAGGGTCTTCGCCTGCAAGGATGGTGTTGCTGGGGTCGTAATTCACACCGAAGTTTGGGGCATCGATCTCTTTGACCAGGTCCGCAAACACGTCCATGTGCTGGGCGAACTCCGGGTACGTCCAGTAGTTGTCCTTATAATGGTTCTCAAGGATCAGCGTCACACCCCGCTCGGCCGCGTACGGAAGACACGCCTCGATCGACTCAGCTGCATACCGGATGCCTTCCTCTCGCGAGACTTCGGGGCGCCGTTGACCGGACAGCACGCGGCAGTAGGTCCCGCCCAGTTCGGCCGTCATGTCGATGTCTCGCTTCTCGTTGTCGATCTGTTGCTGGCGGAACTTCGGATCCGGATGTGTGAAGTCAGGCGAGGCACACATCATGGGGATGGACATGCCATGATCCTCGGTCCGTTTGCGAAACTCGGGCCACCGAGACCTATCCTTGAGGTCGAGCAGCCCGGTGTAAAACTCCAGGCCTTCGACATCGAGCTGAGCAGCGAGATCGATCCACTCCACGAGACTCATCGAGCCGTCGATGCAGAGCTGATCCAGATACGCCTTAGGAAAAACCGCGAGCTGGGGCATTGGACTTTGGTCAGTTGATGAGATGAATGGCTGAAGAGTAGTTCTCGATCGCCGCTTGCGGATAAGCGAGCGATCACGGTTTCAATACGGCCTTGGCGATCTCTCCGCTGTGCATGCTCTCAAAAGCTGTGTGCCAGTCTTCGAGTGGCCAGATTCCGCCGGTGATGCGAGTGACGTCGAATTGACCGTCAGCCATCAGGCAGAGCACGCGTTCCCACATCGGCCAGTTGTGACTAAAGCTTCCTTGCAGCCGGACATTGTTCTGGACGATTGGGTCGAGCGAGAAACCGAGCGGATCGCGGCCCCAGCCGACCTTTGTGATCCAGCCATTCGGACGCACGACATCGATCGCCAGCTTCAGCGTAGCAGAGATTCCCGCAGCATCGATCACGCCATCCGCACCGAGTCCATCGCGAGCCCTCGCCCAGTCCTGCACGCCCTCAACGAGAGCTTCGCAGCCGTACTCCTCAGCAATGTTGAGCCGATTGCGGTCGCGTTCCAGGCCGACGACCGCGACCTGTGCTCCACACAGTTTTGCCATCGTTGCACACAACAGGCCGATCGGTCCGGGCCCGATCACGATTACCCGGTCTCCCGGTCTGATGGACGAGTTCATCACCGTGGCGTTGTAGGCCACGCACGATGGCTCCGTCAGACACGCCTGCTCGAAAGGTAGCGACTCGGGAACGCGGTGCAGGCACCGCGCCGGCACACGCACCGTTGTTGTCATCGCTCCATCCACTCCGTAGCCGAACCCCTTGCGAGTCGGATCGAGGTTGTAGAGTCCTGCACGGCTCATCGGGTTCATTGAGTCGATGATGGCCGCCGTCTCGCTCACGACCCGGTCCCCCTCCTTCCAGCCGGTGACATGCGAGCCGAGTTCCGCGATGTGTCCGCCAAACTCATGACCCAGCGTCACCGGATAGTTCACCGGCCAGCTGTGATCAGCGGTCCATTGATGCAGGTCACTTCCGCAGACGCCGACGGCCGCGACTTCCAATAGCACATCATCGCTACCGATCTCCGGTCGCGGAATTTCACGCAGTTCAACGGAACCCTTCTCCGGGGCGAAATTGACGACAGCGGGCTGACTCATGCGGGCTCTCCCTGTGCGTGCACGGCATCGCAGATCATCTTGAGAGACGCCTCCAGGTTGCCATCAGCCGTCTTGAATGCATCCGCATCGATTGTCAGGGGGGCACCGAGGACCACGAGCGGAGCACCATACTTGGGTGTCGCGATAGCCTGCTCAAGAGACAAGCCGCCGACCGCCTGCACCGGGATGTTGACCGCTGCCACGACCTCTCTCAACTGGTCGAGTGGACTCGGCATCCGCTCCCCTCGGGCGGCGATGCCACGACGTTCGTCATACCCAATGTGATGCACGATGAAGTCGCAACCGAGTTCTTCCAGCTCTTTTGCACCCTCAACCATGTCGGGACATCCCAGGTTGTCACCCATCACCTTCACGCCAAAGTCCTTGCCGGCTTGAACGACACACTTGACGGTCTCCTCGTGAGCACGGGCCATCACCACGACGTGAGTTGCTCCGGCCTTGGCCATCATCTCAGCTTCCAGGTATCCGCCGTCCATCGTCTTGAGGTCCGCAACGATCGGAGTGTCCGGGAAGGCTTCCCGCAACGCACGCACGCCATGCAGGCCTTCAGCGAGAATGAGCGGCGTGCCCGCTTCGAGCCAGTCGACCCCGGCCCGCATGGCAAGCTCCGCGGTCTCCAGGGCTTCATCAATGTAAGTCAGGTCGAGTGAAATCTGAACGATGGGACGCATCCGCAACGTGTCTCCAGTTGATCAAATGAGGGATGGCCGTTTCCAATCGCCATTCTACAGAGAATAGACCTCACCTCAGGGAGACACAAGCGCCGCGAATCCACACCTACCGATTAGTCCAGTCCCTCGGCCAATAGGCCCATACGGACGAGTTTGGAGCGACACTCGTCCCGTTCGCGGCAACGTTGGAGGTCGGCCCAGACGGGATCCTGCACGGTCAGGAAGGCAGCGTCGTCATAGGGGGGAGCCGTTCCCGTGTCGCGGCCATGGGCGGTCAAGCGTTCGATCACGCCGACGTCCAGCCGCGAGAGGAACATCGCTTCACGGCGATAATCATTGAAGGCTTCCCAGACGATCGGGAACAGCGGCTGCACAATCTTTTCACCGATGGTGGTGGCGTACTGCCGGATCTCCCATTGAGCATGTTCATCCATACGGAGCGACAGGAAATGCAGAAGGTTGTGCAGATCGATCTTCCAATAGGCCTCAGTGTACGTACAAAGCGGCAAGTCCTTTCGTGCCTGCTCGCGTGCGACACCTGCATCGAGTCGTTCGACGTAAAGCTCGGCCGCCGCCTGCTGGAATCGTTCCTCGGCTGCTGTCAGCTTTTCACCTTCTTCGGTCGCAAGCATTTCACCGCTACCCTGCCGGTTAACAGCCGACTGTGATCGCCACTCATTCGGAGGTGTTGTCTGTGCCGAGTCGATGGCCACGGAATATCGAGTGCTGTACTCATTGACATTGGCCGTTCGGTGACGAATCCACTGCCGCCAGCAGTCCATCGGGACACGGATCAACAGCTTGATTTCCGCCATCTCAAACGGAGTGGTATGCCGGTGCCGCAACAGATACCGGATCAGCGTCCGGTCGTCCGACACTTTTTTGGTCCCCGCTCCATAACTCACACGTGCGGCCTGCACAACGGACGAGTCATCTCCCATACAATCAACGAGACACACGAATCCATCATCCAGCACATGGAATTTCTGCCAGCGAAGGTCGTCGATCCGGTCAGAGTTGTTTGTCATCAGATTCTTGGTCGTGAGATTGTGTGGATTACCGTCCGTTGATGACCCGTTGTAACGACGTCAGCATGGGATTTCCACGATCGGCCCAGGATCGGATCACATCAGGGACCTGGATCGCCAGTTCGCCGGTCGACGCAATGGATTCATGGCTTTAACATGAAACGACCAACCGCACCGCGTCTTGAACTGAGCATTCTGATGATTCTTCGAGTATTTCCCGGTCTGTTGCTGATGATTGCCGTCTCGCACCTTCACGCAGCGGAGCGACCAAACTTTGTCTGGCTGGTCTCGGAGGATAACTCTAAGCACTACCTCAAACTATTCGACGAACACGGGGCCGAGACACCTCGCATTGCTGAGATGGCAGCAAATGGTCTGTTGCTCGAGCACGCGTTCTCGAATGCGCCAGTCTGCTCCGTCGCGAGGACGACTCTAATCACAGGTTGTTATGCCCCCCGCATCGGCACGCAGTTTCACCGCAAGATGGTCGAGGTACCGCTTCCCGACGGACTGCGGATGTTCCCTGCCTACCTCCGCGATGCCGGATACTACACGACCAACCAGCAGAAAAAAGATTACAACGCCATCGAAGGAGACGGAGTATGGGACGAGTCGTCAAAGGATGCCACTTGGCGGAACCGCAGGGACGGGCAACCCTTCTTCCATTACCAGAGTTTCCCGGTCACGCATGAAAGCTCGCTGCACTTCTCCGCTGAGGAGATGGCGAATGAGTCAACGGAGACCGACCCACAGAAGATCACTCTCGCTCCGTATCATCCCGACACGCCGACCTTCCGCTACACGTATGGGCGCTATCACGACTGCATCCGCGAGATGGACGGGCAGATCGGTGAGGTGCTCGATCAATTGAAAGCCGACGGAGTCCTCGAAGATACCTTCGTGTTTTACTTCGGCGACCACGGCGGCGTGCTGCCACGCAGCAAAGGGTATCTTTATGAGAGTGGGCTGCATGTCCCGCTCGTCGTGAGAGTTCCCGAGAAGTGGAAGCATCTTGCTCCGGCTCCTCGGAGCACACGCATTGACGGTTTCGTGAGTTTCATCGATTTTGGACCGACCCTTCTGCATCTCGCAGGACTGCCAGTCCCCGAACAAGTTGACGGACGTCCTTTCCTCGGGGAAGGAGTGACACTCGCCGACGTTAACTCGCGTGACGAAGCGTTTGGATACGCTGACCGGATGGACGAGAAGTACGACCTCGTCCGCTCACTCCGCAAAGGCCGGTTCAAGTACATCCGCAGCTATCAGCCGTTCAACTTCGACGGCCTGCAGAACAACTATCGCTATCGGATGCTCGCGTATGCTGAGTGGAGACGCCTCTTTCAGGAAGGCAAATTGAACGCTATTCAAAGTCAGTTCTACAAACGCCGTTCTCCCGAGGCTCTCTACGCTCTCGATGCTGATCCACACGAAATTCGGAATCTTGCGGACGATCCGAAATACGCCGACACGCTCGCGGACCTGAGGCAACGCCTCTCAGGCAAGATTAAAAGTTTACCGGATCTCAGCCTGTACCCAGAGAGTTACCTTGTCGAACTCGCAATTGACGCCCCCGCTTCGTTCGGCCAGTCTCACAAGACGGAAATCGCACGGCTGGTCGACATTGCAGACCTCTGCCTGCAGCCGTTTGATGACGCACATGATGCGATCGAGTCAGCTCTGTATTCTGATAACCCCTGGGCAAGATATTGGGGACTTATTACGTGCAGCGCTCATGGCGGTGACGCGATGTCCTTCGTCCCAGTCGTGCAGCAAATGGCTTCGGCAGACCCCGAACGTCTCGTTCGGGTTCGGGCAGCCGAGTATCTGGCCCTGCAAGGTGTTGACGATCCTCAGTCGACAATCATGGAAGCCCTGCAATCCACTCGCTCTGCCTCGGAAGCCAACCTGATTCTCAACACAGTCGTTCTGCTCCGCGACCGTCAGCCAAGATGTGAGTTTGACATTTCCGAGAACACGTTCCACTCGTCGATTCGCAACGCTGAGTACGTGCAACGACGATTGAGCTACCTCACGCTTGACTGAACTCTGCGATCACCAACTGTGATGTCTCCGGGAGTTCGGGATCTCTGCGAGACGCAAGAACCTTCTCAACGGCGGTGGGCGATCATCCTCTCGCAATGATACCAGAAGTGTTCGATCGCCAGCGATAATGCTAGAATTCATGCGTGAACTGAATAACAACAGGTTGCGATTTGATGCGGTGAGACGACGGAGATCAACATGAAGGCAATCCTCTCAATGAGTGCTGTGTACGCGGCGTGTCTGCTGTTTGTGCAAGATGCCGACGCTCAGCGTGGACCCGGTTTTCGCGGCGGTCGTGGTCCGCGTGGCGATGCGAATTTCGTCGCTGATCGCGACACGTTCCACTTCCTGTTGGAAAACCACAAACAGATCAAACGGCAAGTCACTTTGCTGGCAAACGGCGTCGAGACTCTGACAACATCCGAAGACAAACAGATCGTCGAGCGTCTCCAGGAGCACGTGAAGGCGATGTACGAAAGAGTCGAGAAGGGGAACCCCATTCGTCGCCGTGATCCGCTGTTCGATGAATTGTTCCGACACGCTGAAAAGCTCGACATGAAACTCGAACTGGTTCCTGACGGAGTGCGCGTGGTTGAGACATCCGACGACCCGTTCGTCGTGAAGTTGATTCAGGCACACGCGGCGGTCGTCTCAAAGTTCGTCGAACATGGTTTCGCGGAAGCGCAGAAGAATCATGCGATACCACCTGCTGACTCACCATCGGCAAGTTCGGCTTCCAAGCTCACTGAAGAGCAACAGAGAAAACTCTTGTCGTTTTCCGCCGCCTTCGACCGCGTCTACATCCCGGCTTTGGCTTTGACCAATCAACAGATGCAAGTCCCCAGTGAGGCCGCAATCGCCCGACTTCGAGCATGGACCGACACCAAGTCGTCAGACGTCAGGGAGTTGTTGGGGCCTGTTTCAAGTGACTCAGAACCTTGGACAACAATTCAAAATGCCATTGAGCAGGCAGACGCTCTGGTGCAAGCGGGACAACTCAGCGAAGCTCATGAAGCACTCGAACCAATCCGGTCCTTGCTGACGGAAGAACGTAAGCGAGTCAGCCTCACCTACCCAATCGACAGACTCAATGAATTTCACGACGTTATGGAATCCATCGTCAAGCCGGCTATGAAAGCCAATCTGGAGAGCATAGACGAGCAATTCCTCGCACAACTCAGTGAGAAAGCCGTCGAAGCATCCACATTGTGGTCACGCGTCGAGCAAACCAGCTTCACATCCCCCGACTTTCAATTGACCGATGAGGAACATCAAAAGCTGGAGCAAATGATCGCTGCCGAACGCAAAGCACTCACACAAATCCAGCACGCCCTCCGCGATGGCGATTACGCAACCATCCTCCAAGCCGCAATCGCAATCAAGCCCCCATTCGCCAAGACCTACATGCTTTTCGGAGACTTTCAGGACGAATAGTCCGTCGAACGCTAATTGTCGAGTAGGCTTTTGAGATATTTAACTTTGATCTTGGCGTGGGGGTGAGGCAACTCCCCAAGGGAATTTCAACACGATCTCTAAATAGCTGCATCTCAACGGGCTGCTAAGCCCGGATATTTCATCCGGTGGTTGTTATTGGGAGTTTTGCGATGGCCTCTCCTTGACTTCGCCCCACAAAGTATAGGCTGGCTGGCCGTCGAACACTCCATCCGTTAGGCGGTCAAACGATGCCGGAAGAGCGAACACTAGGATTTACTTTGGGCAGTTGTTTAGGAAGCATCGCTCAGCCCTCGGGCATCAATCACGCGATCAGTTCCTCTAACACGTGGGCGTGGTAGACGTCGGTGAGGCGTTCGTCGCGGCCGTTGTGGTGCCAGGTGAGGGTTTCGTGGTCGAGGCCGAGCAGGTGCAGGATGGTGGCATGGAGGTCGGCTGTCTGGGTCCGGTTCTCGACGGCCCGGTAGCCGAAGTCGTCCGTCGCTCCGTAGTGCTGTCCCCCTTGGATACCGCCTCCCGCGAGCCAGACGCTGAAGCCGTAGGGGTGATGATCCCGTCCGTCAGCTGCCTTGCCGTCGCGCTGTTCGGCTGCGGGTGTTCTGCCGAATTCGCCTCCCCAGAGGACGAGTGTGGAATCGAGCAGCCCTCGCCGTTTGAGATCGGTCAGCAGTGCCCCGACCGGCTTGTCGGTCCTCAGACAGCAGGACTTCGTGCCTTCATTGTTGTTGGTGTGTGTGTCCCAGGGTTGGCCCGCCATGAACAGTGAGACGAACCGCACGCCTCGCTCGATCAGTCGCCGTGCCATCAGGCAACGCGTGCCGTACGACTTGGTTGTCTCATCATCGAGACCATACATCTGTTGTGTCTCGGCGGTCTCCTGTGACAGGTCGAGCGCGTCCGTGGCCGCCAGCTGCATGCGACCTGCCAACTCAAACGAGGCAATCCGGGCTTCCAGTTCCAACTCGCCCGGACGTGCTGCGAGGTGTCGCTCGTTGAGTTGCTGAAGCAGCCGTGCCCGTGACTCATCGATGCTTCTGGGGCTCGGTTGTTTGGGCTGCAGGTAAAGCACGGGACTCCCCTGCTCGCGGAAGACGGTCCCCTGATACTGCGGAGGCAGCCAGCCACTCGACCAGTTGCGGACGCCATCCACGGATTGTCCACCCGGATCGGGCAAGGCCACGAAGGCGGGCAGACTGTTCGTTTCCGCCCCGAGACCGTATGCGGTCCAAGCCCCCAGCGTGGGACGACCTGCGATCGTCATCCCGGTCTGAGCCATCCAAATTGCCTGCTCGTGGTTGCGGTGTTCGGTGAACATCGAGCGTACCACTGCGATGTCGTCCGCGTGCTGGGAGACGAACGGCTGAATCTCGGAGAACTCCAGGCCGCTCTCTCCGCACGGGCGGAAGCCGAAGGGGGTGCCCATCAGATGTTTGGTCCGGTTCTCGTCGTCAGCGACTTCATCCGGAGGGGCCGTGCCGTTGAATTTGGTCAGCAGGGGCTTCGGATCGAGCAGGTCCACGTGACTCGGTCCTCCGTGCATGAAGAGCTGAATCACCGCTTTGGCCCGCGGCTTGAAGTCCGCCCCCGCGGGAGCAGCGATTCCTGCAGCATCAACCGATGGGTTAAGCAAAGAGTTCAATGCGAGTCCCCCAAAGCCGGCACCAAACCGGTTCAGGGCTTCCCGTCGTGACATCAGGTTGAATGGAAGCATGGCTCAATCCACGTAAACGAATTCGTTGGAGCTCAGCAGCATGTGACACAAATCCTCCATCGCATGACGGTGTGCTTCCGCCATGACGTCAGCTTGTGTCCGCATTGCTACGTCCTGCTGACTCAAATAGAGGGTTGTCTGATCTTCAACGAACCGGGCTAGAAGTTCACGCTCATCAATATCAGCCGGACGCGAGAAAGCCAGCATGACGGCCTGTTCGATTGGATCATCAGGTCGCCTGGCCAGTACGTGCGCAGCAAACGCGGTCGCGGCTCTGGTCATCACGTCGCTGTTGAGGAGTGTGAGGGCCTGCGTTGAGACGGTGGACGTGCTTCGTTCCGTGCAGTTGATGGAGATGGCCGGCTGGTCGAACACCTGGAGCATCGTTTCCGGATTGAGACGCAGAATTTGGATGTAGATCGAGCGACGGTTGCGGTCCTGTCCCTCCGGCACAATGACCTCGCCATCCGGCTGCCGGGCGACTGGATGAGGTGAGCCGTACATGCGATCGCTGAGCGTGCCCGAGGTTGCAAGTAACGCATCGCGGAGCGGCTCCGCATCGAGGCGTCGCATCGACTGCCGCCAGAGTAAGTGGTTGTCCGGGTCGATCGACTCGCAGGCTGCGCGGTGTTCTGCACTCACCCGCGACTGCTGCATCCAGGTGCTCGACGTCAGGATGAGCCGATGCATGTGCTTGATACTCCAGCCCGATCGCATGAACTCGGTGGCGAGCCAGTCGAGTAACTCGGGATGTGTGGGTGTCGCTCCGGCGATCCCGAAATCGTGAGGCGTCGCCACGATGCCGGTCCCGAAGTGATGCATCCAGATGCGGTTGACCATGACTCGCGCGGTCAGCGGATGGTCGGGTTGCGTCAGCCAGCGGGCGAAGGCCAGTCGCCGGCCGCTCGTCTTCGCGTCTGTGTCAGCAGACGCCCGCTCATATGAACTCGGGGTGTCGAGCGTCGTGATCGCACCGGGTTCTACGGGCGGACCGGGTGTGAGCGGATCGCCGCGCAGGAGCACGGGAGATGTGACGTCACCGGGCAGATCGTAGACAGCACGAATCTCATCGAACAACCATCGCCGTCGCTCTTCCGCAGCGATGCGTCCGTTGAGGTCGTCAATCCCCGACTTGTACTCGGCAAACTCTGACAACGCAGCATCAAGGTCTTTGTCCTCCGGGCGGAGTGACGCTTCAAACTTCTCAACGAGATACTTCTGGACCTCAGTCCGTGCTTCCGCCTGCGCATCCAGGGCTGCCTTGACGTCCGCCCGGATCGCTTCCGGGAGAGATGCCAGACGGTCGCTGAACAGCCGTGCGGTGAAATCGGTCTTCAACGCAGTCTGTTCTGCCTTGAGCTTCTCGACGTTTACATCGACCTCGGCGTTGCGTTGGTCAGCAGCATCCTTCTCTTTCTTCGATGCAATCAGCAGTCGACGTTCCATCTGCGGCACCCAGTGGTCAGGGCGGAACGCCTTCGAGAACACGGCCAGCATCCGGAAGTAATCGACCTGTGAGATCGGGTCGAACTTGTGACTGTGGCATCGTGCACACTGGACCGTCAGTCCCATCGTCGACGAGCACACGATCTGCAGCGTGTCGAACATCGTCGGGTAATAGTACTGGGCCGATGCATTCTTGATGGTGCTGAAGTCCGGTCGGCTGGCATCAGCTGCGGTCCGGAGAAACCCGGTCGCGGTGATCCCCTCAATCACGTCTTCAGGCAAACGGTCCATGGTCTCGTACGCAGTCCAGTATTCAGTGAGTTCGTCCCCGGCAATCTGTTCCTGCAGGAAGCGGTCGTACGGCTTGTCGTTGTTGAACGCACGGATGACGTAATCGCGGTACCGCCAGGCGAGAGGCAAGGGGCGGTCCTCGCTGAGAATGCCCGCTGAGTCAGCGTAACCGGCGACATCGAGCCAATGCCGCCCCCATCGCTCGCCGTACTGCGGACTGGCGAGCAGTCGATCGATCATCCGCTCATAGGCCTGCGGATGCTCATCATTGACGAAACTTTCAACTTCTTCCGGAGAGGGCGAGAGCCCAATCAGGTCAAACGAAGCGCGACGGAGGAGCGTCAGTCGCTCAGCCTGCGGAGACATCGTCAGTCCGTCGGCTTCGAGTTGCTCAAGGATGAAGGCATCGATGGGGTTCCACACGCGATCACGGTCGTTGACCACGGGAACATCGGGACGGACAGGCGGATGGAATGACCAGTGTTCGACCTCACTCAGGTCTTCCGACTGATCAACCGATGACGCAAAGTCGACGCCTTTTGCTCCCGCGTTGATCCAGGAACGAATCACCCCTTTCTCTTCAGCTGTCAGCTTTTGACCGACGGGGGGCATCTTCTCGGAGCTGACCATCTCATAAAGCAGACTGAACTCGGCAGCACCGATCCGAATGGCCGGTCCGGTGACGCCGCCGCTGAGGAGTGACGAGGAGTTCGTCAGATTCAACCCGGCCTTCGGCTCAACGCCCGCATGACAGCGGATGCACTTGGCCCGCACGATGGGCAGGATGTCCTCCTGAAAAGTCAGCTCGCGCTCCGTCTCCTCTGCCCATCCGCAGGTCGTCAGTAATGACATGCACAGCAGCCACAGCAACACGACTTTCACTCTGGATCGGAGACAGGAGGTTGTCATCAAGTGGTCCCGGAGTTTTGAATCGTCAGCGGGCTGTCAGAGTGATTCAGTCTAGCAGAATCCTCAGTCAAAGGGGCCTCGCGGTTCGACGAATGCGACATGTCCGACCAAAGCGCAGCTTCGTGCCATCATGCTGATGAGGGCTGGGTTTCGGACACCATCGTTTCCTGATGAACTTCGGGAGTCTCGTCACCAAATGGGTGCGATCGCCACTCCTTGCCGACAATCAGCCTCGCCCCCTTGCGAAACGTCAGGTAGGACCACGCCCAGTTGAGGACGACGAAGAAACGACTGCGAAATCCGGTCAGGTAATACACATGAACGATCAGCCATGCGAGCCACGCGAGGAAACCGGTCAGCTTCATGCGTTTCGTTTCGGCGATCGCACGACTGCGGCCGATCGTGGCCATGCTTCCCTTGTCGACATAATGGAACGTCTGTCGTGGCTGGCCAGCAATGTCGCCGAGGATGGTCGCTGCGACAAATCGTCCCTGCTGGATCGCGACCGGTGCAACGCCGGGGAGCGGTCTCTGGTCGGGACCGGTGCAATGTGCCTGATCTCCGGCCACGAAGACGTTGGGATAATTGGGGAGTGAAAGGTCCTGCGAGACCACGATCCTCCCCTGTCGGTCCGTCTCCACGCCGATGTCATGTCCAAGCGGAGAGGCCTCAACGCCTGCAGCCCAAAGCACCGTGGCTGCTCTCACACGCTCGTCACCGACCTCGACTCCATACTCGTCGACTTTGGTGACGCGGCTCGATGTCCAGACCTGAACACCGAGCGATTCGAGATCACGCATGGCCCGGTGGGCCAGCTGGTCGGAGAACGTCGGGAGAATGCGAGGGCCGGCTTCAATCAGCAGCACGCGCGCGAGGGTGGCATCAATCGATCGGAAGTCTTTGGCGAGGGTGTAGCGGCTCATCTCGCCGATCGCTCCCGCGAGTTCGACGCCCGTCGGTCCACCGCCAATCACGACGAATGTCAGCAGTCGCTTCTGCTCGGTGGGGTTGGGATTTCGCTCAGCCTGCTCGAAGGCCGTCAGCACGCGACGACGGATCTCGGTCGCCTGCTCGATCGTCTTCAGTCCGGGAGCATGCTCTTCCCATTCAGCATGGCCGAAGTAACTGTGTCCTGCTCCACATGCGAGCAACAGATAATCGTATGGCACATCGCCAAAGTCGGTCTGCACGAGAGACTGATTCAGCTCGACCCCGGTGACGGCCCCCTGCAACACACGCACATTGCGGCAGTGCGAGAGTATGCTGCGGATCGGAGCTGCGATGTCCGCAGGGCTCAGTCCCGCCATAGCTACCTGATAGAGCAATGGCTGAAAAAGATGGTGGTTCCGACGGTCGATCAGCGTGACAGAAACGTCATGCGACCGGCTCAGCTTCTTCGCTGCATTGAGGCCGGCAAAACCTCCACCGACGATCACGACTCGTTTGGTCTCCGCCATGAAATCGTCACTCCTTCGGTGCCACTCGTTCAAGATCAGAGAACCGCAATTTCAACGCTTCGACAAGGTCGGGATGCTTCGCGGCAATGTTTCGAGATTCCAGCGGGTCGTCCTGATGATCGTACAACTCGTCGGCTTCAGGTCCTTGCGGACTCGCAGGCAAATGGACGAGGCGATAGCGATCCGTCCTGAGCGTGCGTGTGCCGTTCTTCCAGAAACCGAAGGCCACGTCTTTGCCGATTGACTCCGGGTCGCGCAGCACCGAAGCAAAACTCTGCCCATCGAGATTACCTGGAGGCTCGATGTCGCACAAATCGGCGAGTGTCGGATAGAGATCGACCGATTCCACAATCCCGGATGCAGGCTGCCCGGCCGAAGTCGTCTCGGGCGTGCGGACGATCAGCGTGCTCCTCAAAGCCCGCTCGAAGGTCGTATGTTTACCCCAGATCGTCTGATCTCCGAGGTGCCAGCCGTGATCACCCCAGACGACGACGATCGTGTTGTCTGCCAGTTCGAGCCGGTCCAGTTCATCGAGCACTTTGCCAATCTGAGCGTCAACATAACTCACGCACGCAAAGTAGGCCTGTCGCAGGCGACGATGATGATCGACATTCGTCAGCGGATTGGGAACTCCATGCTGATAGTTCCCAAACATCTCCGAACTTTGATGCAGACTGCGCGGGGCAACGTCAATCGGAGCGTCAGGGTTTGGAGACAACGGCAACGACGTGGGGTCGTAGAGATCGAAATACTTCTGCGGAGCACAAAAGGGGAGATGCGGCTTGAAGAAGCCAACACACAGCATGAACTGTTGATCTTTCAGTTCACTTAACTTCTGAATCGCTGCCTGAGCAATGAGTCCGTCGGGATAACCTTCGTCCGGGACATCGGCGGATTCGATCGGAGGAGACTCACCCCTCACACGGCCTGAGCCGTCCGCGTAGCCGAAGAACGCATCCCAACCGTTCTGCCACTTGCCATAAGGCAGGCCGACGTCATCCCAGCTGTGCGGCATCTCGAGTTCGCCCGTGCCCGAATGGTCGTACTCGTAGAGTCGACCGTCTGCAAAGTGACTGATCTTCCCCAGACAGACCGTGCGATACCCGGAACGCCGGAAGAGATGTGCGAATGACTCCGGCTCCACCTGCTCTGGACGTCCCGACATGCGACGACGAATCGCCATGTTGGACAGGTCGTTCGGAGTTCGCGGATATTGTCCGGTCAGCAGAGCACATCGCGAGGCGCCGCACGTCGGCACTTGCACGTAGTGTCTGTCAAACAGTCGCCCCTGACTCGCCAACGCGTCGAGTTGGGGCGTCTGCATGAACTCATGACCATAACACCCCAGCTGCGGGCGCAGGTCATCCACCGCAATGAACAGAACGTTCGGTCGCCGCTTGGTGTTCTCTTCCGCTGACTGCACCGGAGCCGCACACATGAGGATCGCAATCATGACGCAGAGCTGTCGGCTCATCGTGCGGCCCTTCGCAGTTCAGTCATTGAGGACAAATGTGATCTTCAGCAGGACGCGGTATTCTGTGATCTTTCCATCTTTGATCACGACATCCTGATCGCCGACCCAGGCTCCCTGCACATTTTTCAGCGTCTCACACGCACGCTTGACGCCCTCTTCGACGGCATCTTTAAAGCTCTTTTTGGAGGAAGCTTTGATCTCGGTAATTTTTGCGACCGACATGGGGTTCTCCTGATGTGACTGGTGTTCAAAGAATGCGACCCGCCCACGAGAACATCATACCCATCACCGTTGCAGCTGTCAGTGACCAGGGCAGGTCGAGTGCAATCCCCGGGCGTGGATGTCCCTGATTCGCTGTGGACACGTGCACGCGGCAGAGTATCATTTCCATGGTAGATCAGGTTCCCCCCCAAGCACTTCGCTTATGGCCATCCCCTTTGGCGATCAACCGATGTCTCGCCCCGCTCCGGCGCGTCTCCCTGCCCGACATGCGGGTGGACAGACGCTGGCTGCACGGCGATTCTTCGGACTGGTCATGAGCGTCCTGCTCCTTTCGATCGCTGCCTGGTGGCTGACCTCACTGATCCCCGTACAGCAGATCGACACCCCCGACGGCTACTTCCCGGTTGCGTTCTGGGTGAGTTCGCTTCTCCTGTTCGCAGGCAGCATCATGATGGCACGAGCTGTGAATTTCGTTCGTCTCGAACGTCAAATGCCTTTTCGACGTTCTCTGTTTGGTGCCCTGGCGATCGGAGGCCTCTTCTGGGGAGTGCAGACCTACGGGCTGTGGGTGCTCATGCCCCACGATCGCTCGGCAGAAGCGGCACAGTCGGGGGTGAACGCATTCGTAGTGATGCTCGCGACGGTGCATGGCATGCACTTTGTCGTAGCGGTGCTGTTTCTGAGTTACGTCACCGTGCGTGCTCTGGCCGACCGTTACGACCACGAGTATTACTGGGGAGTGACGGTCTGTGCCTGGTTCTGGCACGCACTCGGGATTCTCTGGATCGGCATTCTCGCCATCTTTGCGATCGCTGCAGCATGAGGTATCGGGATCAGAACCGACGTGCCTGGGATCGACTCGCTGCCGACAACAGCCAGTTCACGCGAGTGGCCACCGACGACGAGTGTGCACAACCGCTGCTCACACTCGATTCGCGAGGCTGGCTGCCGGGTTCTGTTCGAGGTCTCGACGTGCTTTGCCTGGCGTCAGGAGGCGGATGGCAGTCGATTCTGTATGCCTCAGCGGGAGCCAATGTCACGGTGGTCGATCTTAGTCCCGGCATGCTCAAGCTCGACGAACGCGAGGCCTCCCGACGTCACCTTTCCGTGCGAACCCTCGAAGCGTCCATGGACGACCTCAGCCAGCTGGCCGACGAGTCGTTCGACATCGTTCATCAACCAGTCAGCACTTGTTACGTGCCTCACATCGCGAACACGTATCGCGAGGTGGCCCGCGTCCTCCGCGACAACGGCCTGTATATCAGCCAGCACAAGCAGCCCACCAGTCTGCAAATCAGTCATCGCGACCATCAGGATCGCTACGTCATCGGCGTCGAATACTATCACTCAGATCCCTTGCCGGTGGTGACAGATACCGCCTACCGAGAAGCGGGAGCCAGTGAGTATCTGCATCGCTGGGAACAACTCGTTGGCGAACTGTGCCGGGCGGGCTTCGTACTGGAAGATCTCGTCGAACCCTCACGAGCCGATCCCAAGGCCCGACCCGGTCACTTTCGTCACCGCGGACGATTCACCGCTCCCTACGTCCGCCTCAAGGCACGGCGGAGAAGAGCGTCACCGTCCATCTCCGGCACGAGGGCAATCTGGACTCCCGATTCCTGACATGGATCGGTCGGCTTCAAGTGGCACATGCTGATTGCGAGAAGCGTGGGACTACTCTTCCGGTTCACCGACGTCGACATGCGACCAGTCGATGTGTTCAGCCTCATCACGAATCTCATCGAAGGCTGCCAATGCCTCTTCCAGCTGGGCCGTTTCGACGAGGACTTTGACTTGACCGGGCACACCGACCTGGAAGTCATCCGCAGGTCCTCCTGCTTTCTCTGCATGAATCCCCTTCTCGTGGAGTGCATCGACGATGAGCTGCGCTTCGTATTCGCGGGATGTCAGCGTCAGCACAGAGAGTTGCGTGTCTTCAGACATGACGTGTTCGCTCCATTGTGAACCGGTGTATGACCCGGCATACTCCTCAGCACTCAATGAGTGAGTCAGTCTTGCGAGATGTACCGTGTCGTTGCCTTCAACTCTTTGCATTGTCTCAGGTGGACAGACGGGTGTCGACCGCGCGGCGCTGGATGTCGCTCTCAAACTGGGTTTGCCCTGCGGTGGCTGGTGCCCACTTGGTCGCAAGGCGGAAGATGGTCCGATTGATGAGCGTTATCCCTTGAAGGAAACGGAATCAGCCAGGTACGACGTGCGTACTCGCAGAAACGTCAGAGACTCCGACGGAACGCTTGTGTTGACGGTCGGTGATCCGAGCGGAGGGACGGCCCTCACGCTGGCTGTGGCAGAACGCGAGGGCAGGCCGCTACTCGTGCTCGATCTCGACATGCAGCCTCAACCTGCCATCGTCCGCGAGTGGATTGATCTGCATCAACTGAAGACGATCAACATCGCCGGACCACGTGAGAGCACAATCCCCGGCATCGGAGAACTCGCGCAGGAATTCTTACGCCAGGTGCTCAGCCCCGGTTGATTTGTGGCTGTTGTTCGATGCGATCTCTGAGACGAGTCGTCTCAAAAAAAGGTGGACCGGCCGGTCCGAAGACAGAACGTCCTCGCGGTGATCAGGCGGCGCGGCCAGGCCGTTGGGATGTCGGTTTGATTGCAATCGTGACTCTGCCGACGCCGTGTCAACAAGCAGAGCGGCCACAAACCAACGGGCGAGACACCAGGCATGCCTGCATGTCTCTAATGACCACAAGATCATTCTGTCACCAACAGTACGAACGAGCTCACGAATCCTTACACCTGATTTCAGAAAAAACCTGAAGTTCGAGAAGGTGACCAAGAATCGAACAAATCTGCGCCACGTAGTGACCAGAAGAATTCACCCCCCGTCCAATGACTAGGCAAGAGGCTGTCATTCCCACGAAGTGCGTCCCACCCCGAAGTGGTGACATCACACAGCCCAGGGTCGCGCCAGCACACCCTGGGTGAACGGATACCAAGCCCCATGTCAAACCTTGAAAGGGTTTCATCCGCTGTGCAATGAGACTCCATTGGGGCTTGGACAATAGATCAATCACATCAATCCCAAACATACCGTTCGTCGACAGCGACTCCGTACTTCTGGCACAAACGGCGAAACTCATCCTGAAACGTCTCGCTCCGGTGGTGCTCGATCTGATTGGCAATGTAGACCTTGAGCGCCTCAACATGCGAAGGGCTGACAGAAAACGCTCCGTACCCACTTTGCCAGTCGAACGTCTTCACACCTGCCTCTTTCGGCTTGATCCACTTTGACGAGTCACGTTTCAGGTCGCGAACAAGATCCGCGACAGTCAGTGTCCGGCTGAAACGGCAAAGCAGATGGACATGATCCTCTACACCGCCGATGATCAGAGACGGAGCACCAAGTTTGCGACAGATGCCGCCCAGGTACTTGTGGAGTTCGTCTCGCAAGGACTCGTTTTGGAGAAAGGGTCTTCGGTCTTTCGTCGAGAACACGATGTGCAGATAGATTTGAGCCAGCGATTGAGGCATATCAGACCTCGCATTCAATTTGAGAAGCTGATTTGAGAGGCGTTGAGAAAGCATCACCCCGCAGGGGTCGACCTATCACAGCCCAAGGTCGCGAGCGACGCGAGCACACCTTGGGACTCTGAACGACGATCACCATTGAACCCCAACGGGGTTCTCTCCTTCAACTTTCGGTCCACAGATGGAACCCTTTCAGGGTTCAAAGGGTGTTGGTTGACCCTTTCCCCCAGGGTGCGCTCGCGTTGCTCGCGACCCTGGGCTATGTGATCTGACCCCTTCGGGGTCGTTCGATACTCCCTTTGATTAGTGATCGTGAAACTTGGAACGAATACTCGCTATCAAATTCGCTACGATTCCGTCCGTCGATCGTGCTCATCAGCCAGAATAGACGCAATGTCATCTAGCGAACCATCCAGTATTTCAGAATCGCCAAACTCATACTGAGGTTTCAGAACTTCGATCTCAGCCTCGGGCGGCAGATAACTTCCAGCGACTCGGATGCCAACGACTTCTCCACTGTTTGGGTATCGTGTGACGATGAATTCGTCGCTTGGGAATGAATATGGTTCAGGAAAGCCATTGATGAACTCTTCGTGGGGATCACCCTCAAGTGCTTTGGCACCATAAGTGGTGCAATATCGTAGCCACTGACCTTGGAGAAATAGAATCTTGTCATGCCCGATATCAAACGCAAGAATTGGTTCATTGTCGCTGATCAGCCCAATCTCAACAACGCGCGCATCACTCACTCGGATCTCCTGAATCAGGCCTGCTTCACGATCCTCGATCACTCGTTTACGCCGTCGAAGTTCATAAGGGATGAATGTGATCAGCGCGATTACAAACAGGATTACCGCTGCAGACCAGCCACACCATGTGCCGTAGGTCGCCGCTTCAGCGGAAATCATGCTTCCGAGCCATCTACCGAATTTCCCGAGCAACCATGCTGGGATGATGGCGAAGAACAACGTAAGGCAACCGTAAGATGCGATGTCAGGTCGACTGCGAATTGAGATAATCCGCATCTCTTCTTCAGTCAGTGTTCGTGTATTGATCGAATGCACACCCTACGCGTCCGAAAAAAACGATTGATTGCGACCTACTCGACATACACAAACTCATTCGACGCCAACACCGCTCGGCTGAGGCTTTGCCAGGCGGCGATGTGGGCCTGCTCGGCGTCCAGGTTATGTGATTTCATGGTCTCGACGTATCGTTCGACATACGCGAGTGCACTCTCGGTCTCCTCGTCCGACGGTGGGCGGCTGAGGGTGCGGCGGTAGAGGTTGGCAACACGGTCCGTGTCGGTGGCGTCTTGTGAGAGCAGTTTCTCTGCCAGGAGTCGGGTCTGTTCGGAGACCAGTTCGCTGTTCATCATAAACAGGGCTTGCGGGGCGACGGTCGTATTCATGCGTTTGCCGGCAGAGACGGCGGGGTCGGCGAAGTCGAAGGCCTGAAAGACCTCGTACAGGGCACTGCGGACGATGGGGAGGTAGGCCGATCGGCGCGTCGTGTCGTAGACAAGCGGGTTGACGTTGGCCGTGCTGGTGACGTATTTGCGGTTCTCTGTCGGCAGGAGGGTGCCTCCCATCGAGAGGTCGAGGTTGTCGGTTACGAACAGGATTGAGTCACGGATGGCCTCAGCGTCGAGCCGCTGTCGGCTGCGTCGCCAGAGCAGGCGGTTTTCCGGGTCCTGCTCAACGGCGACAGCGTTGTAGGTCGTGCTCATCTGATAGGTCGAGGAGAGCATGATCAGTCGGTGCAGGGCCTTGATTGACCAACCCTCTTCGACAAACTGGACGGCCAGCCAGTCGAGCAGTTCCGGGTGCGTCGGGCGTTCGCCCAGCTTGCCGAAGTTGTCCGGCGTGCGGACGAGTCCGTCGCCAAAGTGCCACTGCCAGATGCGATTGACCATCACACGGCTGGTGAGCGGGTGATCGGGAGTCGTCAGCCACTGAGCCAGTTCGAGCCGTCCGCTGACCGTGTCTCCCAACGGAGTCTGCTCGTCGCCGGCAAAAATCTGCGGAAACTGACGGGGGACAATGCTGCCGAGCGTCTGATGACTGCCACGGATATGAATCGGGATGTTCTCCGGCGTACCTTCGGAGACCGCCATCGTCGTGGGCAGTGCGGGGAGTGAATCCTGCAGACTCTTCAGTTGCTTACGCTCCGCGGCCACTCGTTCCTGGGCGTCCGCCGGATAGAGTGCATCTGCCTTATCGGGCAGGGCGAACGGC
>JAGQQG010000140.1 GCA_020426325.1 Planctomycetaceae bacterium
CCGCATTCCAAGCCGCCTGAACATGCGATTGCCGTGACGTACCCATCGCCCGTCACCTGGCGAAGTTTCCACCCACCTACAAATGGCGGGTTGCCAATGACATAGTCACTCTTTGGCCATTGAGCGCGTTTCGCACTAACATAGTTCAGTTCCTGAACAAGTGCTGTCTCATCCGGCACCTCTTCGCCTGTGACCGGGTGCGGTTTGGTTGTGCGGCCGTCCCAGCGGGTGACGGGGGTGCCGTCTTCGTTGAAGACTGGTTCGACGCTGTCCCAGGTCAAGACGGCGTCGCGGCATTCGATGTTGTCGTAGTTCTTGATGATCGGCTCGGCCAACTGTTGGTTGCCTCGGGTGCGAAAGTGCCATTGCAGGTAGCCGATCCAGAGGACCAGATCGGCGATGGCAGCCGCGCGGGGGTTAATCTCGATGCCCAGAAACTGATGCGGGTCGATCGTGAGCAGGGGGAGTTGCTTCTCGCCGAAGTCGCGGAGGGCGTTGAGGACTTCGCCCTCCAGCCGTTTCATGAGTTCGAGGGCCACATACAGAAAGTTGCCGCTGCCGCACGCCGGGTCGAGCACTCGCGTTTCGCATAACTTGTCGTGGTACTCGCGAATGACTTGCCGCGCCTCGGCTGACTTGCCATCGTCATCCAGTTGCACGGCGGTGGCATAGACCGCTTCCCACTCGGCCCTCAGTGGTTCCATGATGGTGGGCATGACGAGCCGTTCCACGTAGGCACGGGGCGTGTAGTGGGCGCCCAGCTTGTGGCGTTCGACCGGGTCGAGGGCCCGTTCCAGCAGGGTGCCGAAGATGGCCGGTTCGACCTCTTCCCAACGGGCGGTCGCCGCTTCGATCAGCAGTTCCAGTTGATCGTCCGTAACGGGGAGAACGGTACAGTCTTCGAACAGTCCGCCGTTGAACCGTTTGAGCGTCCCTTCCAGCACGGTCGAGAAGCCGCCCGTGTCCATCGTCTGCCACAACGATTCGAGCATGGGAACGAATGTGTCGAGCTTGCCCCGCCGTGACTTTAGAAAGTGCGTGAAGGCACCGTCGGTGAACCCGCCCAACTGCACGTCTTCCGCGAACATCGTGAACAGGCAACGCATGAGGAAATGAGAGACATCCTCTGCCGTGTACAGTTTTTCTCCTGCGTCGTTGGTGCGGGCTTCGAGACGTTTGGCGAGTTCGGCCAGCTTAGCGGCCAGTTCCCGCGTGACCTTGGCCGTCTGTTTGGCCGGGTCGAGTGCGTGCGGGTCGGTCCAGATGAGGCGCAGCCGTTCGAGGGTGACTTCGCCAATCGTCTGGTCATTGTCAGCACCCCGGCTGCTTTGAGCAGCCGGGGTGCGATCGGCAAGCTTCTTCAGCGGGATGCGATACGAGACCGGGTCAGGGAAGGGAATATAGTTCTTGCCGGACTGCGAAAAGTCTGCGTAAACGTCGAAACAGTGACCGACATCGACGACGATGAGAAAGGGTGGCCACTCGCCTGGAATGGCTTCGGCGTACCGTCGTGCCTGCTGGCGGGCCTTGACCATCGCCTTTTCCCAGCCGGTGGTGCCCCGCTGTGCGGTTCCCGTCCTTCGCTTCTTCGCTCGTGTGACCTCAGCGAGTGCCTGTTCCTGCTCGGCTGCTTTGCGTTCGCTCCCCTGCTTGGACTCCAGGACAAAGCAGCCCTGACGGTAAAGGTCGACCCGCCCCTGAGACGTCGTGCCATCGCCGTTGTTGAAGGTGACGGCCTTTTCGAAGGTGTAAGTGTTGGCCGACTCATCCTGCTGCGTCGGTTGCGGCTCTTCGACATCGAGGAGTGCACAGAGTTCCTTGAGGAACGACTGCGAATTGGCCATTTCGGCAGCGGCGGAACCCTGCCAGCGATCGATGAATTCCTGCGGTGTCATGCGGGTTAGTGTACAGCCGTGCGTGCGGCTCATCGAGTGTTCGCCAGCTCGACGTGACGATCGGGACTGAACCTACGGTTCTCTGTGTATGCCACTGCGCAACCGGTCGCTGCTTTTGCGAAAGGGGTTTTTCATATGGGATACAGGCAGATGGGGCGGCAGGATGTGTTGGAGCTTTTGCAGGAGTATGCGTTTGAGCGGCGGGGGGTGGTGACGTTCAAGGGGTTTGTCGCAGAGACAGGGGTGCCCGAGTCGCAGGTGCGGAAGCATTTTGGGTCCTGGTCGGCACTGGTGAAGGAGTGCGGCAGCGTCAATGACGAGCGGGATCGCAAGCGGCATTCGGATGAGGCGTTGTGGAAGGCGTATCACGGGCTGGTCGAGAAGCGGGGGCGGTTTCCGACCAATGCGGAGATCGATCGATACTCGCCCTTCTCTTCACGCACGTACTACGCCCGGTTCGGCTCGCAACCTCGCGTGAGAATGCAGTACGCCCGGTGGTTGCAGGCCCGGCAGGCGAGCGGGGGACGTCAGTCCCCTGTTGAAATGGAGGGGCGTCGCCCTGTGGATGTCCGCTGGATGCGCGAGCGGTGGGGCAAGTTCAGGGTGACATTCGAACTGCACAGTTCGGACTTTCGAGGCCGGGTGGCTCACGAATGGGATCTGCTCGTCGTGTTGGACCACGACTGGCTCGCCTGTCCGGTCAAGGTGCTGCGGATGTCCGAGCTGCTTCCGGAAGCGAGGGACGTTCAGCCGACCGAGTGGGTCTCGACCGAACCGACGCGAGCCGAGTTGTACGGTCGCATGCCCTGGGACGCAGGGAGCGGAGAATCGTCATCTCCATGAACGATCACTCTCTGGCAATCTTCGCGTGATGACGTCAGACTGAGGTCAACTGAGGAATGACTTCGAGAGGCAGGAAACGTGACGCGGTTGTCGGAGATTGTGGAGTTTCTGGAGGCGTTCGCCCCGCTCGATCTGGCAGAAGACTGGGATAATGTCGGGTTGCTCGTGGGTGATCTCGATGATGAGGTCAGCCGTGCGATGACCTGTCTGACGCTGACACCGGACGTCGCTGAGGAAGCGATCTCGCGAGGCGTTCAGCTGATTGTGTCGCATCATCCGATTCTCTTCCGGGGCGTGCAGCGAATCACCAGTGAGACTTCGGAAGGCAGGATGTTGTTGAACCTGCTGGCCGCGAGAGTGGCCGTCTTCAGCCCACATACGGCCTTCGACAGTGCGGCAGACGGCATCAACCGGAAGCTTGCAGAGTCACTCGGCCTGACGAACATCGACGCATTGCGACCGATCGTGCCGGCGGAGGGACATGCGATCGAGGATGGACTGAGAGTCGTGCCTTCCGGGCATACGCCGGTCGGAAGTGGGCGGTTCGGACAGTTGCCTCATCCCATGTCGCTGGCCGAGTTTAATGACCGCGTGAAGGCGGCACTGGGGATTCCGTACCTGCAGTATGTGGGTGCAGAGACGAAGACCATCAACCATGTCGCCGTCGCGTGCGGGTCGGCAGCGGAGTTTCTGCCCGATGCCCAGCGGCATGGGTGCGATGTGCTTGTCACCGGTGAGGCACGCTTTCATGCTTGCCTGAAGGCGAGGACCTCGGGGATTGCGATGGTTCTTGCCGGGCACTTCGCGACAGAACGCCCTGCGGTCGAACAGCTGGCCGACAGACTCTCCTCGCAATTTGCAGACCTGAACTGCTGTGCGAGTGAAGTCGAACGTGACCCCGTCCAGTGGAGTCTCTCATGAGTGACGATGATTCACCCCCACAGTCGCGACCGTCGCTGGAAACGCTGATCGGTCGTGCACTCAGGCTACGCTGCCCGCGCTGCGGGGAGGGGAAGCTGTTCAAGGGCTGGTTCACGATGCCTGAGCGATGCAGTGAATGTCGGCTGAAGTATGAGCGTGCGTCCGGCTATTTCCTCGGGGCCGCCTACATCAATTACGGGCTGACGGCTGTCATGCTCACCGTGACCTATTTCTCTCTGCGATTCGGTTTCCACTTGAGTAACCGTCAGCTGGCGGCTCCGCTGGCGGGGTTTTGCATCATCGTCCCCCTGATGTTGTTCCGCTTTGCTCGGGCACTGTGGCTCGCGATTGATTGCCACATCGACAAGTCGGTGCTGGTGAGTGACGATTGACTTCGGTGCTTCAGTCGAGGCGTCTGTTTGAAACGCTCAGTAGCCGAGACCGTTCTTTCGCAGGTGCACCCAGGGTTTTTCGTCGGCGATGCGTGGACCGGCAGAGGACTCGGTGATTCGCAGGGCGTAAATCATGTGATCTCCGGCATCGAGCGAACCGGTGACTTCTCCCGCGAGCCAACCCAGGCAGTCAACCAGCACCGGGAGACCATTCGACGTGCGTGCAATATCGAGTCCCTGGAAGGCTGCATCCCCGGGCTCGAAGCCTCGCCCGAAATGACCGAGGTACTGCTTCTGCGTCTCACCCACGATGCTGATGGCCGCACGCGGAGTTGTCTTCAGCCAATCGTTGAGGTATCGCGACTTATTGACCGCGACGGTGACGACGGGTGGTTCAAAGCTCGCCTGCTGGACCCAACTGGCCAGGAGGCCGGTTTCTTCGCCTTCAGGTCCCTGGGCGGTCAGAATAAACAAGCCACTCGGCAGGCGCCCCAGCACGGCTGCCACATCAGACAGATGGTCACTCATGGATGAAAGACTCGATTTCTGAACGAGGAGAAAACCCGCGTGAGCCAATCACGACAGCTCACTTCGTTTCGTCATCGTCGTCAAAATCAAAGTCGAGGTCAAATTCGTCTGACAGGTTGTCATCAAATTCGAAGTCATCCGAAAGGGCAGCATCGATCTCATCGGAATCGAGTTTGAGTTTCTCGACGGACTCGTCGCTGGGCACAAACTCGTTTGTTTCGACGGCTTCAAAGTCTTCCGACTCCATGAATTCCGACTCTGACAAATCATCTTCCGAGAGTTCGCCAAGAGATGCGTCGTCGAACGATGACTCATCAAAAGAGACTTCATCAGAGAAGGCATCGTCATCACTGGCATCCCACTCATCGGAGACGTCTGCATCGAATTCCTCTGACTCTCCTGCGTCCCATTCGTCCGACAGCTCATCATCAAGGTCAGCTGAGTCCATCAACTCGTCATCAGTCGAGAGACTCTCATCCATTTCGAGATCCTCAGCCGATTCGGCTGTGGCAGCAGCAGCGGCGGCCATTTCTGCCTTTGCAGCTTTCTTGGATTTCTTAGGGGGCTTCGGAGTCCTCTTGCCACCACCCAGCATGATTCCCACAGGTGTGACCGCGATTGCTGCGCTCGTCAGAAGTGTCAGCCCTGCAACCACTGACAGCACGACGTGCATTTTGTCGGCATGGCTGAGGAAGGCCATCGTCAATAGATAACACAAGAACATCGCCGGGATGGCGGCGATGAGGGACAGGGCAGCGTAGCTGGTCTTACTCACAGGGAAGCTCCGGTTCGCGAAACAGCGAATCTCCGAATTCAAGATTTCTCCATCCTACCCCTCGCAGTCGGCCACTCACAAGACCGACCTTCACCTGTCGAGGGAACTTCACTCGATCGGAATCGGATGGCGACAACTCACCACATGACTGGATTGCTTGTGCAAACAAAGCTCAGAGTCAATCGAGTCACACTGGATTGCGCGACCGGCACAACCGTTGCCATCGGAGCACAGAGGCGTCACGATGCGTCCATGACAAAGTGGGATCAACTGAATCGTCAGATCGTGACATGCGAGAAGTGTCCTCGCCTGCGGAAACATTGTCAGCGGATCGCTGAGGAGAAGCGGCGGGCTTATCTCGACTGGGACTACTGGGGGCGCCCTGTCCCGAACTTTGGCGACCCTCGCGGCAAGCTGCTGATCGTTGGACTTGCTCCTGGGGCCCATGGGGCTAACCGGACCGGCCGGATGTTCACGGGTGATCGCAGCGGCGATTGGTTGTATCGAGCCCTTGATCGTGCAGGTTTCGCTTCCCAGGCTGAGTCCGTCTCCGTTGATGACGGCCTCGCATTATCCGGGTGTTCGATCACGGCGGTGTGTCACTGTGCCCCGCCCGATAACAAGCCGACCGGAGATGAGGTCGAGCACTGTCGAGACTGGTTTCAGCAGACCGTTGATCTCGTCAAGCCACGTGTGTTCCTTGCCTTGGGACAACTGGCATGGCGGGCCGTGATCGAACTGGCGCGATCTCGCGAGTGGTACGCCGGCAGACTGCCCAAATTTGGTCACGGGGCAACCGTCGAATTGATCGACCAGAGGTCGCTTGTTGGATGCTACCATCCCAGCCAGCAGAATACGTTCACCGGTCGCCTGACCGAGAAAATGCTGGACGATGTTCTGGCCAACACAAGAGACATGCTGGGTGAGTGACATTGGAACCGGCGACCGTGCCGAGTCAGCATCAGACTCCACATGTCACTGAAGAGTCGCGTCTTAGCCGTATCAGAAATACTGTGATCAGACCGATTCCCAAGAGTGCCGCACTTCGAGGTTCCGGAACCGCAGCTGCGGTCATTCCGTTCACGGAGATGTTATCCAATGCGAACTGATCGCGCGAACCGCTCCCGCTGACATCATTTCCGATCCATCGAAGGAATAGATACTCACCCGCACCGACGGAAAGCCCCGTCAACGTTGTGGAGCGTGAGTTCAACGCCCAAGTTGGTGATACATCTGCTGCCTCACCCGATGTGAGGTCAAGTGCTGAGACGCTGGTAAATGATCCGGGCAGAGTATCGGATGCGGATGCCGCATATTCAAAGTTAAACGAATTGGCTCTTCCTTGATCGTTGTAGACGTAAGCATCATACGAGATCGCGAAGTCACTCATCGTACTCGTCGTGCCATTTCGAACTCGCAGGTAGAACGACCCGGGTGTAAAGTCGGTGCCTCCAGGCTGAACTCCCAACGATGCATTCCCGCCACCTGTATCGAAGTTGTAGACACCTCCGGTCGATACGCCGTCGGGATCGCTGCCACGCGCGGGATCATCTGCTGTTCCGGTCCCGCCGAAAGCAACATTGGTGTCGAACCCATCAAAACTGAACGTATCCGAGTTCAGCATTCCACCACTGACCACAGCCCCGTTGACACCAAACGAGTCAAACCCTGAGCCATCAAAGCCTGTGAAGTCGATCGTCTCAGCGACATTGTCGGTGTTAAGCACGAGATCAGCCACCAGAGGGCGACCGAGCAACACGAGAATCGCGAAGAAAGCAACTCGAATAGTCCCAGCGACCATGCTCGCCCTCGATTTGAAAGTGTGGGTCAATCAATCGTGATGCGAGCGTTTTCTGGTAATAGTGAATCCCATTGGTCGACACAATGGCCGTCTCTGAACTTTCGCAGAGATTTCATCGAACTCCTGTTTTCCTCACACAACAGGATCACCATCTGTGACACATGATGGGTAGAGTTGACCAAAGACTAGGCAGCGGTGCTCTCAAACGGGCTCTTTGGGGGCGACAGTTGGCACAGCCAGATCCCCAGTTCGTAAAGCAGGATCAGCGGAAACATCATCATCAGCATGCTGATCGGATCGGCGGGCGTGAGGAACATCGAGATGATTGAGATCACCAGAATGGCCATGCGGCGTTTCTCGCGGTAGTCGGTCACCTCGAAGATGCTCAGCCGCTCCATGAACAACATCACCAGTGGCAACTGAAAGCTCACTCCAAACAGCAGCGGCAACGTCACTGCAAAGCTGATCCATTCGGAAAGACGAATCTGTGGTTGAATCTTCAGCATCTCATTGAAGCCAAGCAGAAAGTTCAGCACGAACGGGAACACTAGATAGAAACAAAACAACGCCCCCACAATGAACAGGGCCATGCTCATCGTCCCATACAGGTAAACGTACTTGCGTTCATGCGGAAACAGGCCCGCCGCGACAAACAGCCACAGCTGATAGAAAACCCAGGGGCTGGCCAGCACGAGACCCGAAATCATCGAGACTTTGAGATAGGTCAGAAAGGGTTCTTGAACATTCAACGCGACGACTTGACTGGAACGTTCAGAGGAGAGTTTGAACTGGCGAAATTCGGGGGCAGAGATCGGCAGATCGATGGACTGAGTTCGAGCCTCCTCGGGAGGCAACGGGTAGACCTCTGGTTGTATGAGATGGAGTGCATCGCCGAGGTCTCCTGCATTGATTGCGACTCGGATGGTGTCCGTGGTTTCCGGTTGAGTGAAACCATCCTCTTCGGTTTCCACGTTCTCGGGTTCGCCTCCGCCAGTCAGTGCATCCAGAGAAAACTGATCCACGAACCACGACTTCGTACGCTGCCAGAAATCGATATTCTCCAATGCCTGTGCGTCATCTTCTGCGGTCTGCCCGTAGGCCTTCAGGGCTCTGTCGATCGGTCCTCGAACAACACCAATGATCATCGACCCTTGAAACAGGGCGAATACGATTCCGATGGCGACACCGATCAGCGCCTTCCAGAGATGAGTCCGCAGCACTTCAAGGTGCTCACCGAAGCTCATCGTGCTGTCGTCAAATAAGTCTTTCGATGCAAGGGCCATGATTGGGACGCTCCGGAACAATCATTTGATGGCACGAATCAAACTACCCTCGACACCTGAGCAGGGTGTGCGGGAAGAAAATGGCCATCAGTTGTTGAAAAGTGATGTCGCAGGCGAGCAGTGACCTGAGACTCATTGAGCGTGTCCACTCCAGTGGCCCGCCAGAGGGCAGGAAAGACGAGCGGAACTCGAATTCTGATTCTAACCGACTCGCAATCCTGGTCAACATTGAAGCGATGCGATCGCCCCTTTACTGATGTCTTGGAATGATCGGTCGGCGGCGATTTGCAATCGACGGCCCAACCTAAAGGATCGTTCAGCCAGAAGGGATCCGCTCATGTCGACGAGAACTCAAGATACTCAAAGGGACGCGAGCCAACGGAAATGTCATCAACGGTGAACTGTATCTTCGCATGCATTGCCGTATAATCTTCCGCACTCTGAAGCTGCAATCGTGACCCGTCGAATGCTGCTGGGATCTCAACGGGAGAAAGGATCTGTCTGTGCCCACGATCAATGAGACCGGCAACCTCATTCACACACTGGAATCCAACATCGGTCGGGCCATTTTAGGGAAGCCGCAGGTGATTCGGCTCGCGCTTGTCGCGTTGATTGGTGAGGGGCACCTGCTGATTGAAGACGCGCCCGGAGTCGGCAAGACTTCACTGGCCAAAGCAATTGCACAGAGTCTGAACTGCGCCTTCACCCGGTTGCAGTGCACACCCGACATGCTCCCCAGCGATATCATTGGATCGAGCATCTTCCTGCCGAACAAGGGAGAGTTTGAGTTCCGGAAGGGGCCGCTGTTCACCAATGTTCTGCTGGCCGACGAGATCAATCGCACCACGCCGCGGACTCAATCGGCGCTGCTGGAGGCGATGAACGAGCATCAGGTTTCGATTGACGGGCAAACCTATCGGCTCGATCAGCCCTTTTTCGTCTTGGCCACACAGAATCCTTTCGAGTTTGAAGGGACTTATCCACTCCCTGAGAATCAGCTGGACCGCTTTATGCTCCGCATCGAGGTGGGATATCCCTCACGAGAGATCGAGGGGGACGTGCTCAAACAACACCGCAGCGGCGAACCTGTTGACAGGTTGACTGCTGTGCTCACCGGGGAGCAACTTCAGTCGCTTCAGCAGACTGCTCGCGCAGTCCGGGTGGATGACAGCCTGAATGACTATCTGCTTGATCTCGTCCATGCGACACGTTCGCATGACGAACTGGTTCTGGGAGTAAGTACACGGGGAGCATTGACGTTCTACCGGGCCGCACAAAGTCTCGCCTCGATCGATGGACGAGACTATGTCATCCCGGATGACATCAAGAGTCTTGCGATTCCAGTCCTGGCGCACCGAGTCGTCTGTCGCGGGATGATTCGAGAGAATCAGCGGTTTCGGGCAGCCGGGATCATTCAACAGATCGTGGACAACACGCGTGTCCCGAGTTGACATCAAGACCTGAGCTAATCAGCAAGCGGCAGGTGACCGCGAAACGTTACTCATTCGCTTGAGGAGAGGTGAGTCCGTCGATCACCAGCTCCTCAACCGCTTTTGACGCCAGATCAACTGTGAGAATCCGATGATTGTTCGTATCCGCAATGAAGAGGCGATCACCGGCGACGGACAATCCCGCTGGTTCAGACAGTTGAAGAGGATCGAGTCCGCTTCCCGATTCTCCTGTGCCGAGCCATGTCATCGTTTCGCCGGTTGATGGATCGACTTGTTTGATTTTGTGGTTGTAAGTGTCTGCGACGTATAGCACGCCGTTGTGATAGACGATGCCGAGCGGATGCTGTAACCGGGCTTTGGTGCCTGTGCCGTCGACATCGCCGAAGTCGAACAAGGCACTTTGAACGTCATGGGGTCCAGCGATGGTCGTCACCACGTTGTCTCCCGCAAACGGCATACGACGGACTGCGGAACCTTCGCTATCGACCCAGTACAGGGCTTCGCCGTCATGATCGATCCCGGATGGCTGGGCGAGTTCAGCAGACATTCGAGGGCCGTCTGCGATGTGCTCACGACCGTTTCCGGCGAACGCTTCGATCCTGTCGCTGCCCAGTCGATGTGACCACAACTGATGCGGCCCCGCCATCGCGATGTACAGCGTCCCCTCATGGATTGACAGTGCCCACGGACTGTTGAGTGCGGTTGTCTTCAGTGGGCCACTTCCGGCCCGTGTGCGGTCCTGTTCACCCGTCCCCGACAGCGTGCTGACCGTCTTCTCTGCCAGATTGATGGTCCTCAGCTGATGATTCTCTGTATCCGCCACATAGAGCGTGTTGCCATCGAGCGCCATGCCCTGCGGATGATCGAACTTCGCAACGTCGTAAGAACCGTCAGTCGAACCAATCTCACCTGTCCCGACGATATCGAGCAACTGGCCGTCGAGAGTTGTCACAATGATCCGATTATGATTGCTGTCGGAGATGAACAACCGATTGGAGGCTTCGTCAGCCAGCACCTTGCCGGGAAAGTGCAGAGGTTGCGATTCGATCGTGTCCCGTTCGAGGTCGAACTTCAGGGGACCCTCCTTGAGCGTCCCTTTCTTCTTGTGAAAGGCAATCATCTCACTGATGACCTTGTCGAGCAGCAGCCGATGTCCTTCGCCCGATACCTGACCGACGAACTGTCCCTCGGGATCGATGACCATCAAAGTCGGCCAGCTCCGCATGCCGAACTTTCTTGAGATAATTCTCTCGGAATCGTTGACGACCGGGTGTTCGATTTCGTAGCGGAGGATCGCCTGCCGGATATTCTCTGCCTCTTTCTCGTTCTCAAACTTGTAGGAGTGCACGCCGATGACGACGAGTTCGTTGGGGTATTTCTGCTCCAGAAACTTGAGATCGGGGAGCACATGCATACAGTTGATGCAGCAGTAGGTCCAGAAGTCGAGCAGCACGATTTTTCCGCGCAGCTCGCGTAAACTGATCTCTTGAGACGTGTTCAACCATTCCGTCCCCCCATCGAGGCTCGGCGCCGGTCCCTGTCCGGGGAAGGGGTTTTTCGTCGACGTTTCATCCGTGTCTGCATCTCCACCAGCCTGCTCTTTTGCAGCTGGGGGGGATTCATTGTCATCTGCAAGACTGACGTTCGTAGCAAACGTGACCAGTGCAACAATCAGGCTGAGTGAGAAAAAACAACCGTTTGTCAAGATCACACGAGAGCAAGCGATTCGAGTCATTGAAGCTTCCATTCTGAGCGTTTGCTGCCTGAGAGGCGTCGTCTGGGCAAGACTGAACAATTCTTGAAGAGATCATCCTACCAAACAGTCGAAATAGCTAGAAAGGGCCAGCTCGGCAACATCATTTTGGGAGGTTATTGCAGCCGAGAGAAAAGACACCGATTGCGAAACGCCAAGCGATCACGAAATGTCTGACGCCGCAGTCGCAACAATCTCATGTGACAACACGGGATATGGCGAATTCATCTCGACATGATCTGAGATGCTGAGCATACTTGCCCGTAGACCGTTACGTGAGGAACTGTTCGACGGGCGTCACTCGGAGTCTCCGCGAGTTCAGGGTCTGTCACTGCAAGATTGGCAGTCAGATCGCCACGAACCACAGATGCCGGATGTCAGAAGAATAGCAAGGGAGTTGGTCAGGGCGAAGACCACGTCTGGACGGATTCATCAAAGACAGCCTAAAATGAGTCAGCAGTGCGATCTTACAATATCGCAGTTCTGCCAGCGGAGGTTCTGATGCGCATCTATGCTTTTCCCCAACTTCTCGCAGCCTGTTTGTTGATGGTGGGGATCTCGTCTCGTGTGTCCGCCCAGGAACTCGACTGGGCTCAGAAGATGTTCTCCGAGTTAAAGGTCGACTTCGGCAATGTCGCCAGCGGGTCAGACACTCGACACCAGATCGAGGTCAAGAACATCTACAAAGAGCAGGTTCGTATCCTCAACGTCGGCACGACATGTGGCTGCACAGCCGCTAATCCTTCACAGAAGCTTCTGGAGACGGGCGAGACCGCGTACATCGAAGTCGTGATGAACACGGTGAAGTTCAAACAGCAGAAGAACTCAAATGTGGATGTCACACTGTCATTCACAGATGCCAGCGGTGCGACAACCTCCAAGACCGTGCGAGTACCCATCTCGGCTTATATTCGACAGGATATCGTCGTCGAGCCGGGAAATGTTGACTTTGGTGCTGTCGATGCTGGTGCGGGAGCCAGGCGAACCGTGCGAGTCGCGTACTCGGGACGAACCGACTGGCACATCAATGGTGTTCAGGTCAACAGCGACTATCTCGAGGCGGAAGTTCGGGAACAACAGCGATCCGCGGGCTTTAACGGTGATTCCAGGATTAACTATGAACTTATCGTGCAGGTCAAACCTTCAGCACCCGTTGGAGTCATCCGTGACAAGATCAACCTCCTGACTGACGATGCTGCAAACCCGATGGTCCCCGTGATGATTGAAGCCAAGGTTGAGCCCGATATCGTCGTCTCTCCGGGGACTCTACTTTTGGGAGACAAGGTGATTCCAGGTTCAGACCGTCCCTATACGGTCATCATAAAGGGCAAGAAGCCGTTCGCCATCGAGCGGATCGAGTGTGAGTCAGATCAGGAGTGCTTTAAGGTCCGGCTCACAAAAGACCAGCGGACTGTTCATGTCCTGCAGCTCAGTTTCACCCCTCCAGAAATTCCCGGGCACTTCCGAGAACAGTTCACGGTCACCATCGACGGACGTCCAGAGCCGGTAACTTTCACTGCAGAGGGAGAGATTGTCGCTCCATTGACAAGTGCTTCAAAGACGGAATAAGTGGTCTTCTCAACAACCATCTGTTCATCGAACGGAACGAAAGCCCGGTCTCAGTTTGAGCCCGGGCTTGTTTATTTGATGTCGAGATTCCGTCTCAACGACGCCGTTTGCGATGACTTGTATGGACACGCAGTCTCGCACGCGGTTGCCGCTTTCGAATCCAAGTGATCCACGACTGAAGCGCCTCTGCAGCCAGCAGCAATTCGAGTGTTCCGTACTGCCGTTCGAGTTCCTTCTCGCGGAACAAGGCGTGAATCTGCCGATGGCAGTCGCGGCAGGTGAGAACAGTCTCTTTGCCGTTTCGACTCTTGGGAACGAGATGATGTTTGGTGAGTCTCGATCGCGGGTAAGCGTGTTCACAGATCACGCATCGACATTCATGTTCGGCCAAGGACTCACTCATCTCACTTCCTGCAATCGAGGGATCTTGAAGTTTCAAACAATCGAAGATCATCCAGGAGTCGATTGTATTGTGAAGATCCGACGCCCGTATTGACAAGATCGTGGCAGTCAGGTTCAGCCGTCGATACTCCTCCCACGGCAAATCTCAGCGTCCTGGACGTGTAGTCCGGCCGGACTCGTTGTTACGATGGAAGTCCCTCCTGGGTGATTCCAGATCGACCAGTGTGGCACGGTACTCCGTGCCGTGTCTTTACAACGCGGAGTGTCGTGCCACACTTGACGATTGACAGATGGTCATCATTCCCCCTGCCTACTGTGTCCGCAAAGGTCTCTGATTGTGAACATGCTAGTGACATCAGCGTCTCTGCTTTCTCTTTTCGTCACGGCATTGCTGTTCTCCGCCCAGATTAGTATGGCAGAGGACGCGACACCTCCGCGGAAGTCGCGGGATGTCCTCCCGGAGAATATTGCCGGCAACGACGAGGTCGAGCGAGTTCTGAGGACGTTCCCGGGTCGGGGTGAGGTCGGCGATGACAGCGACCCGACTCCTGCAGAAGAAGCCGTGAAACTGTTTGAAGTGGTGGACGGGCTGAAGATCGAACTCGTCGCTGCTGAGCCGGCTGTGGAACAACCGCTGTTCCTGCACTTCGATGACCGGGGCCGCCTCTGGGTGGTGCAATATCGGCAGTATCCTTTTCCCGAGGGACTGAAAGTCATCCGCTATGACCAGCATCTCAGAGCTGTCTTCGACAAGGTGCCGCAGCCTCCTCCGCATCATGTGCCTGGCAAGGACAAGATCACCGTGTTTGAGGACACAGATGGTGAGGGGAAGTACGACACTCACAGGGATGTCATCACGGGACTCAACATCACCTCCGCGGTCGCCACCGGGCACGGCGGCATTTGGGTGTTGAATCCTCCTTACCTGCTGTTCTATCCCGATGCTGATCGCGACGACGTCCCGGACGCCGATCCGGTCGTGCATCTGTCCGGCTTCGGCATTGAGGACACGCACTCGGTCGCGAACAGCCTGCGGTGGGGACCCGATGGCTGGCTATACGGGGCCAACGGTTCCACCACGACCGGCAACGTTTCTTCCGCCCTCACGAAGAACGTTCGCTGGGAGGGGCAGAACATCTGGCGGTATCACCCGGACCTCAGGGTGTTCGAGATCTTCGCAGAGGGAGGCGGCAACACGTTCTCATCCGAGATCGACGGCAAGGGCCGGGTCTTCTCCGGCACGAATCATGGCGACACGCGCGGCATGTACTACCCGCAAGGGTCCTACGGCGAGAAGAACTGGGGCAAACACGGGCCGCTCACGAATCCTTACGCTTTCGGCTACTTCCATCACATGCGGCACGAAGGCGACAAGGATCGTTTTCCGCAAACGTTCGTCATCTATGAGGGAGGCTCGTTCCCAAGTCTGTTTCATGGAAACGTGATCGCAGCGAACGCTTTGCACAACCGTGTCTGGGCGAGCGAGATGATTCAGGACACTTCAACTTATCGCACAATCGATCGTCCTCCCGTCGTGACGACCCCCGACCGCTGGTTCCGCCCTGTGTGCGTCGAAGTTGGGCCGGATGGTGCCGTCTATATCGCGGACTGGTACGACACGCGACTCACTCATGTCGACCCGCGCGACAACTGGCACAAGACGAGCGGACGTATCTACCGACTCGGTAATGCCTCATTCAAGCCCACGGGTCAAACCCCATGGGTCCCGACCGATTTGACGACCCTCTCAGATAACGACCTCATCGAACTCTTCGCGCATCCAAACAAGTTCTGGCGACAGACAGCCGTGCGCGTCCTGGGAGAGCGGCTTGTTTCAGCGCTTCGCAAGCAGGTGACGTCTGCCGGAGACGCTATGCCGCAAGCGGAGGCGACGGTTTCGCGGTTGATCAACTTGGTCAATGATCTGCAGGACGGTCGTTCACTGGAGGCGTTGTGGACGCTTCATCTTGCGGGGCAGTTTGACTTTGATCTCGCCTCTCAGCTGTTGAGTCATGAGGACGAACACGTCCGTCGCTGGACGGTCCGTCTGCTCGGGGACCATCGTCGTTTGAACGAGACTCTCGGTACGCAGCTCACTGAGTTGGCGAAGTCAGAGCCGTACGTGCAGGTGCGGACGCAACTCGCATCATCGGCCAAACGGTTTGACACTGCCTACGCACTTCCCATCATTCGCGAGCTGTTGCAGCGGGACGAAGACCTTTCAGACATTCATCAGCCACTCCTGTTGTGGTGGGCGTTGGAAGCCCACTGCGGCGACCGGGCAGATCCTCAGGTGGGCGTCGATTTGCCTGAGGCAACGTCACCGGCTGCATCAAGGGCTGCCGTGCTGGCCATGTTTGAAGACGAGCAATTCTGGAGCGTTCCGCTCGTCAAGGAGATTATTCTTCCCCGAATCATGCAGCGGTTTGCGATGGAAGACTCCGTTGCGTCGTCTTCTGATGCGGAGCAGGGTGACGGCCTCGCTCCGCTGCAAGCATGCGCCCGGTTACTCGAACTCTCTCCCTCACCCGAGAACACGAAGTTGCTGATGAACGGGTTTCTCGAAGCCTATCAGGGCCGCGAGATCACCGGCCTTCCGCAGACGCTGGCAACGGCGCTG
>JAGQQG010000141.1 GCA_020426325.1 Planctomycetaceae bacterium
CAAACCGGAACTCGCGTGCGCCGGTCGAGCGATCCTCCTGAAGAAGTTCGGTCCCGGTGATATCCGCCGGCATCAGGTCGGGCGTGAACTGGATGCGGTTGAAGCTGAGTTCCAACGCATCGGCAAGAGTATGCACCATGAGCGTCTTCGCGAGCCCCGGAACACCAACAAGCAGACAATGCCCTCCCGCGAGGATTGCGATCAGCATTTCCTCGATGACCTGTCGCTGACCCACAATCCGCTTGGCCAGTTGATCCGTCAACGCCTTGTAGGCATCACGTAACTGTTGGACGGCTGCAAGATCGTCAGAAGGAGGAGGAGTGTCCGTCATGGATGAAGTCTCAGGAAGGCGAGGATCGATGCAACACCGATTGTGAAGCGACGTTCGAGAACGATTGCGATCAACAAGCGATCTTGTGAGCATCGCGAAGTGGCTGCACGAATGATCGACACCCGATTATGTGGGGCGGATCATCGGACTGGCAAGGGGATCGCACGGAACTGTGGCGATCACTCCGTCCACAGGGCCATGATGCGGCGGGCGAAGAGCAGGCCGGAAACCGTCAGTGATCCGGCCATCGTGACCATCACGGCTGCCGTGCCGATCCGGAGAGCTTCCTGGCTGCGAGCGGAAAGCAAACGCCCTTCCTGCTCCCATAATGTCTTGAGTAACTGATGAAACATCTCGGCTGACAAAACGGTCGTGAACGCCAGTATGAGTACGGCCCATTCGATGACTGCAAAATTCAACACAAACGCAGCCGCTGCCACCACTGTTCCAAGGAAAAAGCAAACCGCAAAGGCGCTATCAGCCCGTACTCCCTGACGCACTCCGGACTCGGAGTCGCGAAGGCGTTGTCGCCATTGCGGACGCTTAGGTTTCTCCTTGCGACGGGGAACTGTTGGTGGCGGAGTCAGTGTGGCGGGCATTATTCGACGGAATAGCACATGAGAAGTAGGGAGACGAGATCTTTCCGATCCTGGATCAAGTTGTTTAGGGGATTCCCAACAGTGAACTGAGCTGCGTCTGTGACGTTCGCAGGTGACCGAGACGGGGTTCGATTGAGATTGCGATGCCAGCGTTGTCCTTGCTGCGGTCGTAGTTAGCACCGAGGTGAATGATGAAGTCGCCACCGATACGGCTGATGACGATGGATTGACCACGATCCTGTCCCTCAGCAACATCGTAAGCGGTCCCCAATGAAGAGACCCACTTGGGACTCATGGCGTAGCTGTAGCTGGCAGTCACAATCTGACTTTCAATCGGTCCCCCTTCCACCTGTCTGAAACCGAGGTAGACGCTGCCGCGCATGCTTCGTTGAGAGAGAACGCCAACGTTCCAGATGTTTTGTCCGACGTCGAAAAAGTCGACCATCGAGTTGGCTAACAAAGTGGTCCGTTCACCCACGTACCAGGCGTATCGCGTGGAGAACAGACCAAAGTCTTCTCCGAAGTTGTCACGATTCGGATCGGGGAAGTAGCTCACATCCAGGTCGAGTGTCATCCAGTCCTTGATGCGGAGTCGATCAGGCGGTCCGACCTTGGTTTGCAGGCGATGTCGCCAGCCGAGGCGGAGAACGTGCAGATCATCAACCAGTTCGTGATAGGGCGAGGTCACCGATTGGCCGGCTCCGGAACGAATCGCGTACATCCGCTCTTCAAACGTCGGCGGCAGCACCCCTCCGAATTCCAGAGTCAGGAACCGTTCGCGGAACCGCTCCTGAGCGTTGTCGTCGAACTCGTTGTATTGTGGGATGAGCGTGTGATCCTGGGTGGCGTCCGAGATGGAATAATCCGCATCGAAGACCATCTTGTGTGCGAGACCGTTCAGCCCAAACATCCGGCTCTGTACCCAGGGCATGGGTTTCCAGAAGAGAATACTTGCTCTGACGCCAGCGGTGCCGTACAGACGCGACAAGTCATCGCCGTTGATGGCATCTCCCCAGTGAGCTGCTTCACCCATCAAATAGGGATCGACGTTGAGCGGACCAAAGTCGAGCGGCAACACGAGTTCGTGACGGGTCATCGCCACCAGACCATCGGAGTTGGTGTAGTAAGGCAGCGGTGTAAACGTGTCGACAGCCGGATTGAACGGAGGCTGAGCAGGCTCAATGCGACCGTAGCCGACGGACGAATGTGAACTCCAGGTCAGCAGATCACCAAACAACGGCTCCGACAGGATCGTCAAGTCCTCCCGCAGCCAATCGGTTTGATTCGAGAAGTCATTGAGTCGCTTCCGAGCCAGACCGGAAATGGTGAGGTTGTCGATCTGTTGTCCAACCTCAAGTAGTGTTTCGTTGTCTTTCCCCTGGTCCCATTCCTGCTCGAAATACTGCTCAAGAAAGTTGCGATCGCTGATGTATCCGATCTCGCTCTTCACCCAGATGTTGCTGGGGAACCGCAGTCGATTCCGCCACATAGCCCGTCCACGGTTGTTATCCGGGACCGGGAGATTGCGACGCATCAGGCCAAGATTGTCTGTCCCTTCATCGTAGATGTAGTACGTATCAGCAATGCCGTCGTACATCGTGGGGATGCCGAAGATCTCGGTAACTCCCTCATAGTTCGCCTTCCCTCCGATTGCAGGCCCGCGATCTGAGAGATAATCCAGCAGCAGGCTCGCGTCCGTGTTGGGAGGCAGGTTTAATCCAAACAGGGCTTCGAGATTCCACTCGGTCCGAATCTGCGTGCCGAAGATGCGATCCTGCCCGAACTGCAGATCGCGAAGGGGAATCTGCGGATCTTCTGCGGGTGCACTGACGACCGGTGTGTAGAAGATCGGTACATCGCCCAAGAGAAAACGATTGTTCAACGATGTGACCCAAAGCGACGACAGATCATCGGGATCGTTGGGATCAACCGTCCAGGGATATGGATTGCCCGGTCGACGTTCGAGGAAGATGTCCGTCGCATCGAGGCGATACCCGGGCTTGCCGAATTGACTGCCCGTGATCCAGGCATCCTGTGCGTGATAGCTGTCTCGATTCAGCTGCCGCACGCGAGTCGCCCGCACACGAACGTCCCCTTCGTATTCCGGAATGAACGTCCGCAGGTCGACATTGTACAGCAGTCCCCGTTCGTCGCGGATGTCGTAGAAGGCGTGTGTCGCGTAGAGTCGTGTGTCACCCTGTCGGACAACAATGTTACCTTCGAGGTAAACTTGAAACGGCGTGTTCGGGTCAAGATCCGCACCGCCACCCAGATCACGAATGTGTTCCGGATCGGTCCAGATGACCGCTCGATCTGCACTGAGGTCGATGGTTCCCAGTTGTTGAACGCCCCCCATGTTCACCGGCACCCCCTCGATGACAATGTTGACCCCCCGTTTGATCGTGGTGATCAACTCGGCTGGCACCGATTGTTCGGAGACCCAGGAGCGTATTTCGTAAGGCATCTCAAAGTTACGTGGCACCACCGTGACGTGACGCCTGGGACCGAAGGTGGGTGTTCCGGGAACCGCAAACGAAGGTCCCTGCATCACGGGCATCATCTGCATCTCAGCGGGTTCACTGATTTCCGAGACGGTGTGCTGCACATGCCTCACGACATTTGGCTGAATCGGTTGTACCTGCTCGGCAGCCTGTGTGTAGAGCGGGTCATGTGTCACCGGCTGGCCGACCAGCGGTGCTTCGCCGTTAAAGAATGCCCCGTTCAGGGTCTTCAGTTCCACAACCAATTGGGGGTGCGGTCGATTGCCATCGGGTCGGATCACCTGAACGTGTCCTTCCAGATACATCACGACACGATCTTCGGTCCGCTTCTTCTGTTGTCGTTGCGAATGCCAGATGACGGCTTTGTCGGCCTCGTAGATCTCATTCCCTTGTTCGATGCGACAATCTTGTCGCAGGATCATGACCGTTGCCCCCTCCTCGTCCCACTGCTGGGCGATCCGGGACTTGATGGTGATCGGTTGATCAGAAATCGCTGGCTCCGATTCTGAGCCGCCACCAAATCCAAGTGAGAATTTGGGAAGAGTCGGTTTGGGAATTGAGGGCAGATGAGTCGGGAGTGAGGGTAACGGAACCTGAGCGACGCTGACGTTCAGCGAGCAAACGATCATCCCGACCATTGCGCTGGTGAACAGCACACCGGTCGCGAGCACCCTTCGCAGGGGTCTGGCCCTGGGCAGTGATCGTCGTAGATACATATGCGAGGCCGCCCGGTCAGGCTAGCCAGAGGAAAGGAATCAGCTGAATCTCACATCGAGAGAGGGCGAGAGAATTCAACGTCTTCCGTGAGTTGAGGAGATGGAGAACGGCTCGGAACCGAGCCATGTATGGGTGTAGACATCTCAAAACACGACGGTCCGCAACCGCGTGGTTCAAAATGCAGAGTGATCGGCGATGAGGTCAAGACGAAATGGGCCGGGAGTATATGCCCGACCTCGAAAGAGTGTCAATAAAGGATTAGGCACTAGAAAAGTGATGCAAGTCATTTCTTGGAAACACCTTGCAACCTCAATGGATGAACATGACTGTCTCCGCGTCAGTCGCAAACGAATCGCCGCGAGACGAGGCTTCGAGATGCCAGCAATGCCACTGCCGGGACGACGGGCGACCGCATCCGGGCGTTTGACCAGTAGACCAGATGAACCGAGACGAACGTCACGATCAGCAGGATGAGCGGGCACCAGCGTGCCGGATCAACTATGAGCACACGTCCGAGTCCAATGAGTGCGAGCAGAAAAACCCCACCATAGAACAGGCCAATCGGCATTCGGACCATGGGCGAAACGCTCGAATCGGCATCTCCGTGCGGCACCAGACTCCAGAACCGGCGGAACCGTAACCAGCAGGCCTTCACGAATTCTCCCGGCTCATTACGGATGTGCTGCTTTGCCAGTTGCCCCATCCAGCCGTCTCGTGCCACCTCACCTGCCACACCTGCCTCATCGAGCCGACGGTTGATCGACGCAGCCCACACCTCCTGACCTTCCCCGTGCGATCCATCCCACACAGTTCCCGAAGGCTGGTCGACCACTTCCCTGTAAAAGCTGGGATTGTTGCCAAGAAGCAGAGTATACCCTCCATGCGTCGTCATCAGAATCGGATGCCCCATGACCAAAGCGTTTCTGACAACCCAGGGCAACACGACAATCAACACAGCTGCCAAGGTGAACCACGGAACGTTTCGCAACCTGCCGTGGTTTTCAGATCCCCTGTCCTCTCCAGCTATCCAGCCGCGAACCAGCCACCAGAGTCCCATCAAGCCTGCGAAGACCCACAGCGTCGGTCGACAGAGGACATTCAGGCCAAAGATTGCTCCGGTCACAAACTTCAGTCTCCGACTGGCCGGCATCGTCAGGCTCAAGAGCAGGGCCGTCGCGAGAAATGTTGAGAGCGTCTCAGTCATGGGGAAAGTGGTATACCGCAGTAAGAGCGGATCGACGGCGACCAGTCCCGCAGCGAATAAGGCAAGCGGCTCACATAACCCGAGTCGACGACCGAGCAGGTATGTCAGCCACACCGTCGCCACTCCGAGAACCAAATGCAAAAAGGCTCGCCCCCAAACAGAATCACTTGTCCCAGTCGCCACCAGTAACAGCGGATACAACGGTGGGCGAAACGCAGTCGGCACGTTGGTCCCCTGCACAGAGTACCCGCGTCCTTCGACCACACCTCGGGCGATCGCGAGATAGACGTCACGATCCTCTGTCAGATTTTCGGACCAGACCCACAACGCTCCCACGCGAACGATTGCCGCGAGTGCCAGTATCGTCCATAGGCCTCTCCACCGACCGCTCGCGACGTGGTCGCTTCGACTCGAACAACCGGATGTGGTGTCAAGATTCATGAGAGAGCCGCTTGCGAAGTCACTGTCTGATCTGGTCTGATTGTGCACGATTGCATTTCGATGAGGACACCGTTCATCCTCTCAGTACTGTTTGACAATGGGTCACCGCTGTCGAATCCTAACAAGATCAGGCTGACGATGCCGCCAGATGCGTCTGAACATGAACAGGCTCCTCGACTCGCAGCAGCGGCGGACTGGCTTGTCAATCATCGGCAGTTGCTGTTTGTGATCGGGATTCTCCTGGTTGTGGCAGCCATTCTTCCGGCCTCACGACTCAAGCTGGATGAATCAATTGAGTCGTTCTATGCGCCCGACGATCCCTATCTACTCGATTACCTCGACAGCAAAGAGGCTTTCGGAGGGGATGAGTTCGTCTTCGTTGCCTATCACGATCCTGAACTTCTTGAACCAGAAGGCCTGAAACGGGTCCAGACATTCGCTGATCAACTCAGTGTGGTTCCCGGAATCCGCTCCGAGAGTACACAATGTCTGGCGACGATGCTGGCCCCTCCTGACGCCAATCTTGCTGTCAGACTTTTCCTGCGGTTCCCTCGCACTCACGAAAACCTGCTCAACTTCTCACGTCGCATTCTGATCGGCGATGATAACGAGACGACCGGAATCGTCCTGCGATTATTACCTCAATCAGAGTCACCCATCCCGCGCCGCGAGACCTTCGCCAGAATCCGGGAACTCGCGGATGCTCATGATCCCCCCGCCTTCGTGACGGGCGAGGCGGTGATGACTCACGACATGTTTCGCTATGTCGAACAGGATGGAGCCCTGCTCGGCATTGCCACATCGGGCCTGTTGATTCTGATCATCCTGTTGTTGTTCCGCAGTCTCCGCTGGATGGTGCTTCCGTTACTCTTGGTGCATGCGTCCTTGCTCTGGACTAAGGCCCTCCTTGTGCTCTCAGGCACCAAGCTGAGCATGGTCAGTTCCATCCTGACCAGTTTGATCACGATCATCGGCATCGCAACGGTGATGCACGTCACGGTACGTTTCCGCGAACTGCGAAACAGCATGGATCGCTTTGCCGCCTTTCGTCAGGCGTTCATCGACCTTGCTCCTGCGACGTTCTGGTCATGTGTCACGACAGCCGTCGGGTTTGGAGCCCTGTTGTCCAGCGGGATTACGCCTGTCCGCAGCTTCGGGATGATGGTCGCCCTGGGGACGATGCTGATCCTCGTCGCTGGGGGATTGCTGCTACCTGGTGGCGTCCTGATCGGTCAGCTGGATGCTGATCCGCACAATCCACCGGCAGAGAAGCGACTACTTGGAATGTTGTCCAAAATCAGTCATGGGGTCCAGTACCGATCCACGCTGTTGCTGACGTTACTGACGGCGATATCACTCCTCGCTGCCGTCGGCATGTCGCGTCTCCGTGTTGAGACGGATTTCAGCAAGAACTTTCGGGCGAACAGTCCGATCATCAAGTCGATCCATTTCTTTGAGGACCGGCTCGGCGGTGTTGGCAACTGGGAGATCAATTTCTCTGCTCCAATTGAGCAGGCCGATTCCGATCAACAGGCAGAGGGCGAGGGACTCGACTTCGATTTCCTTGCACGCGTGACATCGATAGCCGAAAGCTTGCGCGATCTCAAAATGTCGGATGGCACGGGTCCCACCAAGGCTGTGGGATTGAGTGACGGAGTCGACTTCATCCCCGGTCTCGCGGCTCGTTCTCTGGAACAAAAACGGAGCGTGATGAAACTCATGCAACCGGAGTTCGAGGAAAGCCTATATAATGCTGAGCAAGGCCGCATGCGGATCATGCTCCGTGCAAGAGAGCAACAACCTGCCGAGACAAAACTGGCGCTGATTCAAAAAGCCGAAGAGGTCGCCCGTGCTGAGTTTCCGGATGCAAAAGCGACTGGGCTGTACGTCTTGCTCTCTCATCTGATTGAAAGTCTGCTGAGTGACCAGCTCGTCGCCTTCGGTCTCGCAGCCGCAGGCATCCTCGTGATGATGACGATCGCCTTTCGCAGCATCTGGATCGGACTCGTCATGCTGGTCCCGAACACCTTCCCCATCCTGATCGTCATCGGCGGGATGGGCTGGCTCGGTGTGCCGGTGAACATTGGAACGGCAATGATCGCCAGTGTGTCAATGGGCCTGACGGTCGATTCGAGCATTCACTACCTGATCGGTTACCGACGGGCGAGGGCCGCAGGTCTCGATCATTATTCGGCCATCCACCAGACGCATGCCGGCGTCGGTCGTGCTCTCGTGTTTGCGAGCATCGCCCTTGTCCTCGGGTTCACGGTCCTCTCTCTGTCGCACTTCATCCCGTTGATCTACTTCGGCGTGCTTGTGAGCATTGCCATGCTCGGCGGTTTGCTGGGAGACCTCGTGCTTCTCCCCTTGTTGCTGTACTGGGTCCCGGTGCCGCTTCCTGAGACCACTGCTCCTTCGCCCGAATGAACCGGTCACATCATCCGTACGGTTTGTGCAGACGTGTTGCCGGATGACATCACGCTCGATGCACCTCAAAACTGTTGGATTCGTCAGGACCGCTCACGATCAAGTCGTTTCAACCGTTGCCGACAACATTGACGAGGACGGTTTGGCAAAGTGTGCGTTTCTGTCCATGTCGGACCGACAACATCACGTATACTTTGCACAACCACCCCCTGATGAAGCACCATCTCATGGATCATTACATCGAATTCCTGTTGCAACGCTGGCAAACGGCCACGCTCACCGATTACGCGCATTGCGTGATCGCCATCATCCTGATCGGCTGGTTTATCTCAAAGACGAGCCGGTAAGCAGAATCCTGTTCTTGATCCGGAACTGTCAGAACGTCTCTTCCAGTCTCGCCAGGACCAGCTCGATCATCAGCGGATGCAGCCCCAGGGGTGGGCAAAGTGAGCACTCAATTGCAGGATGCTTCTCGATAAATCGACGCCGATTCGCTTCGAGATCATGTGTGACATGTGAGCCTGCGGACAGAAACCAGGGCAACATCCGCACCTCTTCCGCCCCACGCTCAACGCACGCTTCAAGCCCGTCAGGAATTGACGGCTCGGCCAACTCCAGATAAGCATATTCGACGATGGCCTCGGGTATCCGTTCGGAAATCATCGCTGCCAGCTTCCGCAAATCGGCATTCGCCGCATCCACCCGGCTTCCATGGGCAATCAGGAGAATGGCCGCACGCATGAGTTGACTTTCGTGTTCGCACTTGAGTGTTGAAGGACGAAACCTCACAGTAGACGGGAACTCGCGAAGAGACAACCTTCCATGACCACCGATCACCCCACTCCAGTCGCTGCGTCGACATCCGCCGGGACCGAAGCTTCGTCACCGACCGAGCGAGAATCCGCAACTCAGTCGCATTTCAAACAGATTGGACCTTACCGAATTGAGCACAAAATCGGTGCGGGCGGGATGGGCACGGTCTATCTCGGCACCCACACCGAGACCAGCAGGCAGGCGGCCATCAAGGTGCTTCCCACCATGCTCGCTCGTGAACCGGGCTTCGTTGCCCGCTTCAATCGCGAAATCGATGCCCTCAAAAAACTGACGCATCCCAATGTCGTCGAACTTTACGAGAGCGGCGTCGATGAGAGTACCGGCAGCGAAACCGCGACGTATTACTACGCCATGGAATATGTCGACGGGGAAACACTCACCAGCCGTCTCAAACGGGAGAAGCGAATCCCCTGGCGGGAAACGATCGATATCGCGGTGCAGATTTGTGCAGCCCTGAAGGCAGCCCATAACGCGGGCGTCATCCACCGCGACCTCAAGCCGTCAAACCTGATGCTGGCCAAGGATGGCACCGTCAAGCTGACGGACTTCGGCGTCGCACAGGTCTTCGCCTCCGGCAAGCTCACACTCACAGGCGGCGTCATCGGCACCGCAGAGTACATGTCCCCCGAACAGGCGGAAGGCAAACGCGCCACCAAGCAAAGCGATCTCTATGCGCTGGGTGCGGTGATGTACGTCATGATCACCGGCCGTCCTCCATTCACCGGTCGCGCCGCAGTTGACATCGCCACCAAACAGAAGCACGGACTGTTCGATGCTCCGCGCATGATCGTCCCCGAGATCCCTTATTGGCTCGACGAAGTCATCTGTAAGTGTCTGGAGAAGCGGCCCGAGAACCGCTACCCCGATGCGTATGTCCTGTCGCGACGATTGGAAGAGATTCCGAAAAAGATCGATCTTGCTGCCGCCTCGGGAACCGCCACCTTCGAAATCGATGCACCGCCGGATGCAGAGACACTCGCGGCTGATGCCCGACCGGGGGATGGCGACGTCGGCGCAACGCTGATGCGCGACCTGATGCGTGCTCAGCTGGAGGAGTCTCAGGCTCCCGGGCGAGTCTCGCAACTGCTCGACAGCGTCTGGGTCCTTTCTGGTTTGTTGCTGCTGGTAATCGCGGGAGGAGTCTGGTGGTTCAGCCGGGGAAGCGATCCCGAAAAAATGTTCGAGGCGGGGGAGGCGCTGATGAAGAAGCCCGAAGGTCCCGCCTGGCGGGAAGCCCGCGACAGGTATTTTCAGCCGTTGATTGAGATGGACCCCGATACCTGGGAATCTCGTGTCGAAGGCTATCTGCGGCGCATCAGCCTGTCGGAAGACAAACGGGGATTCGATCGCCAGTCGCTTCGGCCCTTGAGTAAACAGTCGTCGTCCGAAGTCGCCCGCATCCTGCGACGCGCCCGCCAGGAACGCGAAGCGGGCGAAACCTCCCGCGCCCTTCAGACACTCCGATCTCTCAAAACACTCCTTCCGGAAACCGAGGACTACAAGGATTTCCGCAATGACATCGATCGCATGATCGATGACATCAATCAGGAAATGACCGCCAACTCCCGAGAGGTCCTGAACGAAGCGGTCACTCGAGCCGTCAGCATGACGGAGTTCGGACAGATCGAGGACGCTCGCTTCATTTGGCTCAGCATCATCGACCTGTATGATACGGATCCCCATGCCACCGAGGCTGTGGCTCAGGCCAGGCAATGGCTCGAAGATCATCCACTCGCGAAACCGTCTGAATCGGAAACTGATGAGCAACCCTCTCCAACTGACTGATTACATCCGCAGCATCCCGGACTTTCCCAAACCGGGAATCCTGTTTCGCGATATCACCCCCCTGCTCGCTTCGCCCGAGGCCATGCGGGAAACGACCCGACAGTTCGCAGACCGCTTCCGCGACGCAGGCATCACAGCCATCGCCGCTGCTGAGGCTCGTGGCTTCATCTTCGCGACCCCTTTGGCGATGGAACTCAACGCGGCCTTCGTCCCCGTCCGCAAGCCGGGCAAGCTCCCTTTCAACACCGAATCGTTCGAGTACGATCTCGAGTACGGCACGGACAGGCTGGAGATTCACACCGATGCGTTCAAGGACGGGGACCGGGTGCTGATGATCGACGACCTGCTCGCAACCGGCGGCACCATGCAGGCCTGTATTCAGCTGGCCGAGAAGTGCGGAGCCGAAGTCGTCGGTTGCGGATTTGTGATCGAGCTGGACGGACTCCACGGCCGCGCAAAGCTCGCACCTCATGACGTGTTCAGTCTCATTCACTACGACTGATGCCCATCGACCTCGATCACAACGCGACAACCCGCCCGCTGCCGGAGGTGATTGAGACGGTCGCACGCATTTCCGCAGAAGCCTACGCCAACCCCGGCAGTCGACACGCCGCAGGTCGCAAGGCCAGACGGGTCCTCGAAGAGGCGAGAGAGACCGTCGCAGAGATCCTTCACGCTAGGCCACAGGAAGTCGTCTTTACCAGCGGTGGGACCGAGTCGACGAACCTCGCATTGCTCGGCTTCGCTGCCGGTCGCAAGGGTACGGTCCTGCTGCCTTCCGCTGAGCATCCTGCAACCGAAGAGACGGTAAAGGATCTGATCTTCAAAGGCTGGAAGCGGCACACCCTGCCGCTGGATGCTGAGGGCCGCATTCCCATCACCGCCTACGATGATGTGCCGTGGTCAGAGGTCAAGCTGGCGACACTCCTGCTCGCTCACAACGAGACGGGCGTTCTGCAGGACGTTGCACCACTGGCCTCACGATGTGCAGAGCATAGCATCCCGCTACACGTTGATGCCGTGCAGGCAGTTGGCAAGATCGACGTCGACTTTGACGCCCTCGGAGCGACGACTCTCGCACTGGGAGCACACAAGTTCCACGGGCCGCGCGGCATCGGTGCTCTGCTGATCCGTGAGGGCACACGCCTGCCTGCGACACAGTTCGGCGGACATCAGGAATCGGGACACCGCCCCGGCACCGAATGCGTCGCACTCGCAGCCGGCATGGCCACCGCCCTCCGCCTCTGGCACGAAGATCGAGAACAACGCACGGCTCACATCCGCACACTGCGTGACCGCCTGCAAGCCGGACTCAGCGAACAATGTGCCCCCGTCGTGATCAACGGCTCGCAGGAGCATCGGCTGCCCAACACGCTGAACATCGCCTTCCCCGGAATCGACGGCGACGCCCTGCTCGTAGCCCTCGACCTCGAAGGTATCTGCGTCTCCCTCGGCAGCGCTTGCGCCAGCGGCTCCAGCGAACCAGCCCCTGTCCTGATGGCCATGAACATCCCCCGCGAAATCGCCCTCGCCTCCGTCCGCCTCACCCTCGGCATTGACAACACACAAGCAGAGCTCGACATTGCCATCGACCGTATCACGACAACAGTGACACGCCTGCGGACAAAGTAGTCGTCTCGCTCCGCGAGACGGACGGAACAAGTGTCGGCCTGCAGCAGATCTGATGAGATGCCCAATCTACATCCGCTCATCACGCGGAGCGTGATGGCTACTTTGAACACACCTCGAAGTGAGATACGGCGAGAGAAGGGTGGCTGGGACGAGAATTGGGGTGGGAGTGGTTAACAGCTCCCAAAGTCTGGGGCCGTGCGGGTGAAGTTAAGCCATTCGCAGTTCTGTCATCTGGTAGTCAAATGGGTTGCCGACTTCGAATTCTGTAACTCGTATTGGCAGCGGAAGTGATACCTTTCGGTACCGGGAGAGCATCGTCAATACCTCATCACTGGTAGCTATCTTTATTAAGAGTTCCCTGACTTCATGTTCGAGTTCCTCAAGTTGCTCGTCTGTATCTAGGTCATGGTCTCCAATCCACTGGAGAGTCTTCTGCCCATCATGCCAGACGCCAGTGCCGTGATAGTTGACTCGCGACAACCGCCAATCCGCAGTCGGCCACACATCAGCCATTGAAGAGTGTGACATCGAGAAGCCGTCGATACCCTGCTCACGAAGGTACGGCTCATCATCCGTAAGCAGGCTGATATCAATTTCCGGATTCACGCAACTGTAGCCAATGCACACCGCGCGGAGTTCATCGTCACCGAGCCAAACTCGCCACGAGTTCAGCATGCACCTAATCGCGAAAGAGAGTTCACTTTGGATAGATTCGGGAATTCTCATCAGGACACACTATGCAACGGCGGGAGGCTCAGATTGCTGGCAATCTGGGACGACGGAGTCGTCAAGAGGTCATTGTTTCCACGCGGGTCACACTGTCAACCTCGCACGGCTTCGCTGCCTCGGTTGGCGAACATCCGGGGCCGGCGTTACACCCCGCAGGGGTGACACAACACAGCCCAGGGTCGCGACCAACGGGAGTTTTTCGCCACCCTCGCATGTGAACCCTGACAGGGTTCCATCCATCCTGCGGGAAGGGTGCAACCCCTTCAGGGTTGATTGTGATGTCGCGGATAGCCCCAGGGTGCTGCGACCCCTTCGGGGTCGATCGTTGTCATCGTGGGTGTCCACAGAGTATCCCTAGCCGTAGCTGAACTCGCCAGAGTTCAGACTGGCTTTCCCGTGCAACGATTTGGCTGAATTCTGGCGAATCCAGCTACTACGTACGAGCGATTGCATCGTCCCAGTCGACATTCGTGCCGACGTGTTGGAAGCTGACACTGAATCCGCTCGTCACGCGGAGCTTGATGGCTACTCTGTCCACACCTCGAAGCAGTCGCGGACTTCCGGTGGGATGCGGGCGGGGGCTCGGCTCACCAGGTTGACGAAGGCCCAGTTGGTTTCTGCGACGGCCAGCTCCGTCTCATCGGACGCGCGCAGGATGCGGTAGCGGCGGATCGATGAGACCCGTTTGAAGTCAGCCACCCACGTCCGTACGACGATCTGCTCCCCCTCGAAAGCCGGCTTGAGATAGTCGATGTGATGCGATCGCGCGACCCAGCCGATGCCTGCCTGTTGATAGCGTGAGGGGGTCCAGCCGTTCGCCGACGAATGAGCGACCCCCGCATCCTGAATCCAGCGGACATACACCACATTGTTGACATGCCCCTGCCCGTCAATGTCCTCCGGGGCAACGGTCACGTTGTGCAGGTAGATGGCTGACATGCTTTCACTCTTCTTGCGGCTCGCTGTGATTGATTCCTCTGACGATCGGATCATAGTGAGTCTGGTGGAGACAACCATCGTCACTCTCATCACCCGGGTTTTTTGTTTCACCACGGAGGCGCGGAGACACGGAGGACGCGCGGAGGGATTTCTAATGCTCGGCGTGTTGATTGATCAGGAATGTATCAGACACGGCTGAGAAAAATGATTGTCATTCATACTTTCTCCTGGAGTCAAAACGCGACCATGATTGCCACCGCAACCTTCAAGCTTTCACACATGCTTCGCGATTTCTCCGTGTCTCCGCGCCTCCGTGGTGAATTGCCCCGTTCCCAAACGAAAGACTTTGGTTGTCGCTCTGGCTCAAATAATAAAGGCCCAAGGATTTCACGGATGACACGGATCGCAAGCGGGGCTCGATTGTTTATCCGTGAAATCCGTGTCATCCGTGGTCAGAATCGTGAAGGCAGTGTTATCATTTGAGGTGACTCTCCCTCTTCGTGTGAGGTCTCTCCATGCTGCGACTCACCGGCCGCTCGTATCGTCACTGTGACGGCATCAGTCGACGTACGTTTCTCACGATCGGATCGTTGGGCATCGGTGGACTGACGCTGAGCGATGTGTTGCGGGCGGAGTCGTCAGCGGAGGCGCGGCCGACTCGCAAGTCGATCATCAACATTCATCTGGATGGCGGGCCGCCGCAGATGGATATGATCGATCCGAAACCGCTCGCTCCGGTCGAGGTGCGCGGCGAGACCGTGCCCATTGCGACGTCGTTGCCGGACGTCCACTTTGGCGAGTTGATGCCGCGCGTGGCGTCGATTGCTCACAAGTTCGCCATCATCCGTTCGCTCGTTGGCTCCGATGGGCGTCATCATGCGTTTCAGTGTCAGTCGGGGCATCGAGAGAAGGAGTTACAATCGCTGGGCGGGCATCCAGCGATGGGGTGTGTGCTGGCCAAACTCGAAGGCCGTCCGGACGACCCGTCGCCGACGTTCGTTGACCTGATGCAGGGCCGACCGCTGGTCCGCAACAGTGCCCGACCGGGGTTCCTCGGCCCGTCGTTCCAGCCGTTCCGTCCTGACCTGAGCGAGATGTTTCCGCGTGAACTCGAACCCGGGATGATGGGCGAACTCCAGCGCCTCGGTAGTGATCATCAACTGAGTCTGTCTCTCAACGAAAGTTTGTCCGTCGACCGGCTGGACAACCGACAGCAGTTGCTCGGCGGGCTGGATCGCATTCGCCGTGAGGTCGACGCCAGCGGCATGATGGAGGCGATGGACCAGTTTCAACAGCAGGCGACCGGCATCCTCACCTCCGGTCGGCTCGCAGACGCCCTCGACCTCAGCCGCGAAGACCCGCACATCGTTGCCCGTTTCACCGCTCCGCCACTCAACGGACCGTTGATCCACTACACCTCCGAAGGACCGCGCTCGACGCAGAAGTTCCTGCTCGCCCGGCGACTGATCGAAGCGGGCGTGCGAGTGGTCAGCGTCTCCATCAGCGACTTCGACACGCACTCGCGCAATTTCTCCTCCATGCGCTATCTCGGTCCGCTCATCGACCACGCGCTGCACACGCTGGTCACCGATCTCGATGAGCGCGGCATGCTGCAGGACGTGATGATCATTGCGTGGGGCGAATTCGGCCGCACGCCGAAGATCAATGACAAAGGAGGCCGCGATCACTGGCCGAAAGTCGCCATGGGCATCATGGCCGGAGGAGGATTGAAAACGGGCCAGGCCATCGGCGCCACCGACCGCTTCGCCGCCGAGG
>JAGQQG010000142.1 GCA_020426325.1 Planctomycetaceae bacterium
GAACAGCCAGGTGATCCAGAAGTAGAGAGCGAAGCCGGCCCACATGTACCAAGCGGGTGAGTCGGGTGGCATGAAGGCTTTGACCGATCCGCCGACCATATCGTGCAGGACATAGCCGACGAGGGCATTCACCCCCAGCGTGCGGAAGATCCCAATCCGGATGTTCAGCATGTCGGCCAGAATGTAGAACAGCACGTACACTGCCAACGAAAAGCCAGCGGAAAATGTCTGATACGATGTCGCTCCAATACACTGTCCCATCTGCCAGTAGTTCCACTTGCGAAACTTGTAGCTTTCGTTTGTGACGTTGCCATTGATTACTTCCCGGCTGTGCGGTGGCGGCACGAAAGGCGGCTCGGCGAGGACTTCCGACCAGTTTCCGGCGGTGAGATTCTCTTTCCAGCGAGCGAACTGCTCGCGCGACGGGATGACCGGGTTCTCTGCCTCGCGAACATCGCTCAGTGCTTCCACCTGATCTGACGGCACGTCATAGATGCGGGTGAAGCATGACATTCCGTAACCAAGCCCCATCAGCACGAAGGCCCAGGCGATCATCTTGACCAGTGGCGGACGTTCCTCGGCACCGATGACGACGTCGCAGGCGAGCGTGCCGACCATGGTCGGGATGGTCCATGTCAGGAAACCGAGAGGACCGCCGTCGATCGCTGTCGGCGGTGTGTGAATCCAGTCGAAGTAGAACCAGTATGACAGCCCGATGTGCAGCAGCACCGAGGCAATCATGTACAAGATGCGGATCATCGCTCCGGCTCGAATGACAGGGAGAATCCACAGCGATGTGACTGCGATGTGCAACAGAGTCTGAAACCAGTCCTCCTTGAACGGCTGATACAGGGCTTCGATCGGTCCCTTTTCGACCAGGACATCCCATTGCCAGGGGTCAGCCCGATGGGCCACGCGATAGACGACGAATGACACAAGGGCGAGACCCAGCAGACGCCTGATCATGTGAAGGTATGCCTTCGCCGTCCCCTGTTCATGCACGCGACGGCCGAACGACAGCCGAAAAGAGAACCCCACCGCAAAAAAGAATTGCGGCATGATCGTGTCGGCATAGCTGTTGAACGTCAGGTGATGTTTGCAGAGGAACGGGGCAACTGCGAAGTAACCGATGAAGTTCACCAGGAACATGCCCGCGACCGTGTAGCCCCGAAACTGATCCAGTGAGGCGAGACGTTGCCGAGGAGGGTTCAGGTCGGTCATGGGATTCGCCAGCTCATTCGTGATGGGGCCAATGTTCCGAGTGGAGACATTTCATTGCTTCATTCTGGCCAAGCACAATTGGTTTCACAATGATCGGTGATTGCCCATGCAAGCCGATGTGACACCACACGATCATCGAACGGGTTGAGGAAAGAGGGGAAAAGCGGATTTGGACGGATGCAGCTGATCGAAACGGATGATGGCGTCCGGAACTCGCTATGAAATCTGCGGTCATCCGCCTGATCCGCCAAAATCCGCTTTTCCCGTTCTTATCATTCCCCGACCGGATTTGTCTGACCTTTCTTCCACAAACCAAGCGTGGAATCATCCGAAGGTCGCTGATAGGATCGAGATCAATCCACCTGTCACTGACCCCAGCTGCCCGTTTTCTGACGACCGATCAAGACACTATGCCCACCTCAGTCGATTCATCCACGCTCGCCATCAACGGTGGCGAACCGGTCCGCACTAAACCTTTTTCCTCTTGGCCCATTCATGACCAGGCGGAACGTGATGCAGTGGCGGCGGTGGCCGAGTCGGGCAAATGGTGGCGGTGTGCGTACAGCGCGGGCGAGCTTGATGTCAAAAGTCCCGACCAACTCGAGGGGCGCAGTCGTGTCGAAGCCTTCGAGGAGCGATTCGCCAAAGCTCATGGAGCGAAGTATGCCGTTGCGGTGACAAATGGGACGGTCGCCCTTGAGATCGCTCTGAGAGCAGCGGGGATTCAACCGGGCGATGAAGTGATCACAACGCCTTACACGTTCATCGCAACGACGCTGTGCATCATGAACCAGCTGGCGGTGCCGGTGTACACGGATATCGACCCGTCCAGTTACAACATGGATCCGTCACAGATTGAGGGTTTGATTACCGAGCGGACGAAGGTCATCATTCCCGTGCACTTCGCCGGTAACCCCTGTGACATGCAGGCGGTCAACGCCATTGCCAGGAAGCACAATCTGGTTGTGATTGAGGATGCGGCTCACGCACACGGCGTTGAGCTGGAAGGGCAAGGGTTCGCCGGGACCTGGGGCGACATGGGGTGCTTCAGTTTTCAGGCGTCGAAGAACGTCGCGACCGGCGAAGGGGGTATGCTGCTTACCAATAACAAGCAACTGTATGACATGACCTACTCGTTGCATCACCTCGGCCGGCACGAAGGCGAGCTGTGGTACAAGCACTTTCATCAGGGTTGGAATGCCCGTATGAATGAGTTCACAGCGGCCGTCGGCATTGTGCAACTAGGACGACTCTTCGAGCAGAACGCCCGACGCATGGAGAACGCCGCCTATCTCTGTTCCGCACTTGCAGAGTTACCGGGTCTTGAACCGTGCCATAATCATCCAGGGATCGCGAAACACTCGCATCATCTGCAGATGCTGCGCTACGACGCGGAACAGGCTGGAGGCATGTCCCGCGATGAGTTGGTGACCGCTTTGAATGCTGAGGGGATTCCCTGTCTGGCGGGATATACGTTCCCCAACTATGCCAATCCATTCATGAACAGTGAGGAGACTCGCTCACGCTTTGCAGCTGCGGGAATCATGCTGTCGGACTATGCCGCATACGCCGATCGGTGTCCGCACACGGAACGTGCCTGCTACAGCGAGGCGATCTGGCTCGAACACCGCCTGCTGCTGGGTGACAAAAGCGACATGAACGACATCATCGCCGGCTTCACAAAGCTGCTTCGATGAATGGCGAGCGGGGGGTGTCAACCCCCTGTCTCATTCAACGTGGTCCAACAAACACACTCCAGTATCATCTCAGCCAGGAGATGTCTCGACACTGCTAGGTTCACTCAGTCAGGGGACTGACGTCCCCCGCTCGCCTGAGCTCAGCCGTGCCCCAGTAGTTGTAGCTGAGGGCTTTAATGCCCGGGAGGTACATCGTCTCCAGCGAGTTGATACGAAAGCCGTTTTGCTCGATGAGCGTGGGGATCGGTCGATTGACGTTGCAACCGCCGGCGAAGCGTCTCCAAGTCGGATTGATGCGATCCTGCCAGCGGCGGACGTTCGCATCCGGTGCAGCTCCATGTTCGCAGAAGATGAGTTTTCCGCCCGGCCGCAACACGCGAGCCATGCCTCGCAACGCGAGATCTGCGTCCGGAATGGTGCAGAGCGTGTATGTCATCAGCACCGTGTCGACGGAGTCAGCTTCGAGCGGGATCTGCTCGCCGGGGAGATCCAGAAACTCGACCTCCATGTCGAGCGTGTTCGCGGTCTGTCGAGCCTTCTTTTGCATCTCAGCAGCCGGCTCCAGCCCCCAAAGTTTGGTGACTTTACTGCGATCATAATGGGGCAGATTGAGTCCGGTCCCGATCCCGATCTCCAGCACCTTGCCTTCGGCCAAGGGAACGACCTTCTCTCGTTGTCGTTCGATTGGCCGGGAGCCACACGCCAAATGTTGCAGGTGCGGCAGGACGTACTTCGAGTAGAGTCCCATCTTACTTGAGTGGCGACGACTCCGGATCATCCGATTGCAAATCGAGCTTCCCCCAGAGTGCGATGAGGATCACTGTACCAATCACCGCTCCAACGGTCAGGATCGAAGCTTTGGTCGTCTCACTGTACAGCCAGTATCCGGTTGCAAAGAGAGCCATGTAAATGGCAGCACAGCCAACGAGCATACAGACGATACCGACGCCGATGCTCGCACCGTCACCCTCATGAGAGATGGACTCGCCCTCAGCGGCGGCTGTATCGATGACCCGCTTCCAGCCGCGTCCACCTGGGCGAATGCGGCGGTAGAAGCTTCGCAGTGTTGAGTCACTATCCGATGGGGTAATGAGCGTGACGAGAATCCAGGCGACCGTGGTCACACCGACACTCGTGAGGAACTTGACCCACTCCTGTAACTGGTCACTCTCCGGCAGGCGTGAATTATACATTTCGAGTCCGGCAGCCATCGCAAGCGAAACGATCATCGCGGTGATCTCGCTGTATGCATTGATTCTCCACCAGAACCATCGCAGGATAAACAACAAACCCGTTCCTGCCCCAATCTGCAGGAGAATCTTGAATCCCTGGAGCGCACTCTCAAGTTTGAGAGCAAGAAATCCGGCCAGAACCATCATGAGGACAGTCGATGCACGGCCAACCCGCACCAGCTCTTTTTCGCTGGCTTCTGGGCGAAGAAATCGCTTCCAAAAGTCGTTCACGACGTATGAAGAACCCCAGTTTAAGTGGGTGGAAATCGTCGACATGTAGGCGGAAACCAAAGAGGCGACGACCAGACCCAGGAGTCCGTGAGGCATGAACGTCAGCATGGCAGGATACGCAAGATCATGATCAACTTTGTCAGCAGGCATATCCGGAAATGCACGTTGTAGCGAGTCCACGTCAGGGAAAACCACAAGGGAGGCAAACGCCACAATGATCCACGGCCACGGCCTCAGAGCATAGTGAGCGGCGTTAAAGAATAATGTCGCCCCCACAGCGTGTTTCTCGTTTTTCGCTGCCAACATTCGTTGAGCGATGTATCCACCGCCACCCGGTTCAGCACCGGGATACCACGCCGCCCACCATTGAACGGCCAATGGAATCAGCAGCAAGGTGATGAATGTGTTGAGGCCCGTTTCGCTCTTCAAGTCAATGGCGGGCACCATGTCCATTTTTGCACGAACGCTTTCATGTGCAAATAACTGTTGGAGGCCTCCTACTTCGGGAAGCCGAACGGCGACAACTGCTGCACCGACGGCACCCAGCATTGCCACAATGAACAGCAAAAAGTCCGTGATCAGAACACCACGAAGACCTCCCATCGCACTGAAGATCACTGCAACCGACGAGGCGACAAAAATGGTCTGCATCGGACTCAGGCCCAACATGACGTGACCGATCTTGATCGCCGCTAGTGTGACGTTGGCCATCACGGCCACATTAAAAAAGACACCCAAGTAGAGCGCTCGAAATCCACGCAGAAACGCGGCCGGTTTGCCACTGTATCGAAGTTCATAGAACTCAAGATCCGTTGTGATGCCCGAACGCCGCCAAAGTTTCGCATAGACAAACACTGTTAACATGCCGGTCAGTAGGAAAGCCCACCATTCCCAGTTACCGGCGACCCCGTTCTTGCGGACTACATTCGTCACGAACAAAGGAGTGTCAGCAGCGAACGTCGTGGCGACCATGGAGAAGCCGAGCAGCCACCAAGGCATGTTGCGGCCTGAGAGAAAGAAGTCGGCCGAACTCTTCCCCGCCTGACGACTCACAATCGCACCGATCGCCAGAGAAATGGCGAAGAATCCGAAAACGAATGCCCAGTCGATGAATTCGAGTTGCATACGAGGTGTCTTTCTGTGATATCGCTCGTCGAGGTGCTGAATCGTAGCAGTGGCACGCTTTGTGGTTATTTGACGGTCGAAGCGCGGCTCGCACGACCGTCGGTGCTGAAGGCGGACAGTTTGACGGGGCCGTTCACGACGACTGGTCCGGTATACTTCGGGGATTCAGCCGTCGGGTCACTGCCGTCGGTGGTGTAACGGATCTCCAGGCCTGGATACTCGGTACTGGCGTGCAGCATGCCGTTCTCGATTACTCCGCCGGGTGGAGGCAGACGGTACAGAGTGCCGCCGAAGATGCTGTCGAGTCGGGGCAACTCGCGTTGTCCGAGTCGATTGGCGAACTCGTTCCAGGCAGTTTGAGTGGCTGCGTCATGGGCGTCGAGATCGTCGAGCTTTGCCCATTCCGGCTGAGCGGCCCAGGCGCGCTCTGCGAGGCTGATCTGTTTGGGATAGACGTAATACTCCAGCATCTCCGGACCATGAATCGTCTCGCACCAGATCTGCCCTTGAATGCCGAGCACGTTTGACCAACCCTTGTCGGTCAAAGACTCTCGTTCCTTGTACATCTGCTCGCGATCGTAAGGTCCACCGAAGGCATCAACTCTCGTGGATTTGAACACATCCTCAGGGACGAACTCGAACGGGCTGCGGGAGTCGATGAACCCGCCCCATGTCAATCCCGGCTCCAGCGGGTCCTTGTTGTAGGCGAGGTCGAAGTACAGATTCGACACGCAGCAGAGCACGACCGGATAGCCTGCGTTGGCGAACCGGGCGCTCAGGTCCTCATTGCCTCGCAGGTTGTTCCAGACGTACGGAATGAGTTGCCCCCCTGCGAACTCAGGCACCGGGTTGTCGACCGGCTTGCCGTCGACGGTGACATGGTCCAGCGCCGCCTCCTGCCAGCAGGCAGCCTGCAGGTTGTGTGACTCGATGAGTTCGATGATCCGCTTGACGAAGTGGTTCTTGAGTCCGTTGGGGCCATCGATCTCCGGATGCTCCTTCAGGAACGCAGCTGCCCGTGGCGACTCAACCCATACCCCTCGCGGAACCTCGTCTGCTCCGAAGTGCCATACATCCAGTGGCACCTCCGCCTCTGCGAACATCTCTTCGAAGTTGCGAATAATTGTCTCTGCAAAACGATACAGCGGTTCGTCGACGACGTTGGTCGCATTGTCGAGGAATCCCTGAGCTGAGATGTAGCGTGATGTATCATCCGGATCATGCAGACGGTACTTGAGAGCCTCGTCAGTTTGACCTGCATTCCAAAGTCGGTCTTCACGTTCCCTCATGGCGATGATGGCTGCACGAGCGTGTGCCGGCATGTTGATTTCGGGGATCACATCAATGTGCAAAGCATGAGCATGCTTGATGATCTCGATGAAATCGTCCCGTGTGTAGTAGCCCGTCCCGTGTGATGGAATTTCTCGAAACGGCCCGACTCCATAGGTGGGATGCAGGACGCCTTCGTGGGTCGAGGTGTGAGCACGGCCGCCGCCGATTTCGGTCAACTCGGGCAATTCGGGAATGTCGATCCGCCAGCCTTCGTCGTCGCTGACTTGAAAGTGGAACTTGTTCAGCTTGTAGAACGCCATGCGGTCCAGCAGCATCAGGATGCTCTCCTTGCTGTGGAAATTGTGCGACACGTCGATGTGCTGCCCGCGATACTCGAACCGAGGAGCGTCTTCGATCTGAACGTAAGGGATCACAGGTTTCGGGGTCTCTCCTGCGAATGCCGTCGGCGGCAGGAGTTGCAGCAAAGTCTGGATGCCGTAGAACATGCCGTCTGCATCGGCCCCGACGATATCGACGCCCGACTTCGTGTTCACCGTTAATGTGTACGCCTCACTCCCTTCATCCATCTGCTTTCCATCGACAGTCACGTCGCCCACTCTCAGTGTGATGCTGGCGGCAGCGGGTGAACTGCCGACCTTTGTATTCAGCGCTTTTCCGAAGACCGGCTCCAGCATCCGCACGAGATAGGCAGCGTCACCTTCCAAACCTTCTTCATGACGGACCGTCCAGTCACCATCCAGCCGCATCAGATGGTTCTGCTCCTTGTAGACGACTGGAGTCGGTGTCACTTTGCCGACGCGAGTGATTGGGAGCAGCGACAGTTTCTGGTTCTGCTCATACAGATAGTCGGGCGTTGGCACGGGGGTCAGGTCCAGATCACCCCGAGAGATCTGCTCCGGACGGGTGAAAGGGGTCACCTGCATCTCGCCGATGACGGTTGGCGGCTCTTCGACGCCGTTCTCATCCTCGAACACGATGTACACTCCGGACGGAGCCCAGCTCGGCTTGTTGATCGGCTCGACACCCCGATACTCGAACGTAAACGTTTCGCCCGGCGGCACCGGCTCGAACTTGTCGGTTGGCTGCAACTTCAACAGGTCGCCGCTGAAGTGCTTGATGGTGACCGTCTCCGGGATCTCCAGCATCGGCTCGAACGTTGCCATGTGGAGCATGTTGAAATAGATGGTCCATCCCTGCGCGGGGAGAGGAGAGTTGCCGTTGTTGGTGATCTCCCAGCGACCGAGGTGCGACGTCGAGTCTTTCGCATTCTCGATCAGGGTCCAGCGAATTGACAGATCAGCACCCGTGGGATGCCCGCTCGAGTCACCTTCAGCTGCCCATAACAGGGCTGTGCTCAGCATGAGTCCAAAGATGGCCGCTGTCTGCCTGATCCACTCTCGTTGCCGCATTGATTTGCCTCGCTGATTTGTCGTCCGCCCGGAATGCGCTGTCGCACATACTAATCGGCAGACCCCGTTCCCGACCAGCCGCACGGAAGGCGGAGATGGTGTGGGCAATCTTTCCCTTTCCAGGGGGACATGGAACTGAAAAGGGCATCAGCGATGAATTGTTCCAACTCCGGCACAGGAATCATTTCCACTTCCAGTTCGCCGTTGGGACACGACCGGCCCCGCTTCCACTCACCATCAACGCGGGCGATCTTTGTCTGACACGGATGTGGTAGCATTTTTGCACCGTGTGGGTTATCAAGTTGAACATGTCCAAAGGTCGAGCAGGGCAAGTATCTCGACAAGTTTTGTCTCCGGGCATACCTTCATTCCAGTTCCACAGTCAGTAAAATTTCTCGACATGCCGCCACAAGCTTTCTACGACATCTCGCAATTCAACTACGACAAGCCGTTGTACGACCGCAAAGACGTGCAGAAGATAAATCCGCAGCGGCATGAAATGGAACAACTCAGCGGCGTGGTCCATGTCGATCGCGAGAATGACGGGATTGTGGGGTTCAAGGACGTGACCGATGATGAGTTCTGGGTCCGCGGCCATATGCCCGGCTTCCCATTGATGCCGGGGGTCATCCTCTGCGAATGTGCCGCCCAGCTCGCAGGCTTCTATGCTCGCAAGTTCGACATTCTGGGAGCGGGGGACTTTCTGGGCTTTGGGGGCATGAATGACGTCCGGTTCCGCGGGCCCGTATTTCCCGGTTGCCGATTGGTCATCTGTGCACGAGCCGTCAAAGTGCGTCCCAAGCGACGAGCGGAGTTTGAGTTTCAGGGATTCGTCGACGAAAAAATGGTCTACAACGGCAGTATGATTGGAGTCCCCATCAGCCGTGATCATGTCATCAGTTGATTCCCGGCCCTCTGTTTAACCCCGATCTGCGACTTCGAGTTCATCAGCGAATGCCATCTGCGACGTCACGAATGAGTCAGCGAGCCACTTTCACAGATCTCAGGCCTTTCTTTCTCACCATCGCAGATGTCGAGCATGAGCATGGGGGGGGCTTCGACTGGACAGCTTTCTTTGGCAACGACAACCCCGTCGAACTCGACATTGGTTGTGGACGGGGATTGTTTTTGGTCACTGCTGGCGAAGCCAATCCTGACGTCAACTATCTGGGGATCGAGATCGACTATGGCGAGGGACGACGCGCAGCGACGCGGTTGCAGCGTCGGCAACTCTCGAATGTCCGCGTGCTTGGCGGTGATGTGTTCCGGGGCTTGACCGAACTGATTCAACCGGGATCGGTTTCAGCCGTGCATGTGTACTTTCCCGATCCCTGGTGGAAGAGGCGACACCGACAACGACGCATCTTCAATCGCCGGTTTATCGACTTGTGTGTGACCGCCCTTCAGCCCGGCGGATTACTCCACTCCTGGACTGATGTTGAAGAGTATTTCGGAGTCATCTCCAGCCTGATGGAGCAGGACCCACGCTTCGAGACGCTGCCAGCGCCTGTTGAACGCCAGGCGACTCACGATATGGATTACCATACCAGCTTCGAGCGCAAAGCACGGAAAGTCGGGAAACCGATCTATCGTGGGCGCTGGCGACTCGTTGAGAATGGCGAACAAGCCCACGGTACGAACTGAATACATGAAACACCTCGGCTGCAACTTGCAGCCGAGGTGTTGACGAGTTTTAACCTTGCGTGGATATGAGCCAACGGCGATTGTCGTTTAGTTGGATGCCTGAGCCTGCTCAAGCTTGTCCTCAGCCTTCGCCAAGCGAGTCCGCGCTTCTTCTAACTCCTTCAACTCAGCGTCGACGGTCTGCTGCACTTCTTTCACCGTTTCATGAGCATCTGAGACTTCCTCCTGAGCATCAGAGATTGCATCTTCGTTGCCCGATTCTTTAGCGGTCTTCAACTTGTCCTGCGCCGCCTGATGCTTTGCCTCAGCATCTTCGAGCGTCTGTTGTGCCTGCTGAAGATCCTGTTCTTCAGAGGTCACAGATTGCTGAGCGGCCTCGATCTCGTCCTGCGCATCGTCTCGTTGCTCTTGTTGCGCTTCGGTCAGTTCTTCGCGAGCTTCGATGATTTCTTCCTGCCCCTCTTCGCGAGCCTCTTGCACAGTCTCGGCAGCTTCCTGATCGGCCTCTCGCATCTCTTCTCCGGAGACCGGCCGTCGTGCTTCGTGACGGATCTCCGCGGCTTCCTGTTCTGCAGCGGCAATCTCCTGATGAGCCTCTGATTGTGCCTCTCTCAGGTCCTGACGAGCTTCCTCCACCGGTGTGGTATTGGAGCAGCCGACGAGAGCGGCCATAGCGAGAAGTCCAGCCCAACTTTTCCATGCAGTGATCATTGCTTGTTCCCTTTCTCATGTGTCCTGTTGTTGTTAGAGAAGCTCCCGCTCATTCGCGGATGACCAACTGCTCACTGTTGTTCGCTCGCAGCGGACGACTTCTCAATTTGAGGTCCGATTTGACGTCGAAAGACTCACTCAGCAGGAACGGTGCCGATGCGAGACGCTGAGTGTGGCAAGATGCGGATCTTTTCCAGAGTTGCTTTCCCTTCAACGGTTTGTAACCACGCTGAACTCGGAAATAGATAAGAAAATTGCCGTAGACCTCGTGGCTGCCTGCGTTACTGGTCTGGCTGGTGAGCGATCAATCAGAGTCTTGAGCGAGCGAACTTTTGACGGGTCAGATGACAAGCCAGTGTGTAGTGACCACCCACCTTCTGTTGTTGAACGTGTCATCACTCGGAACGATCGAGGCATGACATGATCGCTGGGTGATTAGACCGACGCCACTCGGCCAGTCAGCCCCGATGTATTTTCCCGAGATCGATTCCTTATGAAATGCAGCCTCCGGCATTGTTACCGGACAGGGAGCGTCATAGAATTCTTTACCATGAATCTTCTTCCTCCAGTTCGACGCATCCTCGCGCAAGCAGTGCCGTGACACCCGCCTCTCAAGTGTTGGTCTATGTGCCTCAATCCGCTGGGGCAGAAGTTGAGGGAATTGACTTTTCCTCAGCAGATATTGTGAGATCTCTGCCTGAAGCGGTGGACCGACTGCAGTCTGGCCGATACCAGGGAGTCTGCGTCTGGGGTCATGCAGCCGACTCGGTTCGATTCCTGATGGAATCGGGGGGACTCTTAGAAGAGCTCCCGGAAGCGGTCGTTCTCCTCGATCTCGACCTGCACATTCTGTGGAGCACCAGTCAACTGGCAGAATTCACAGGACGGACCGAATCGCTGATTGGCGAAAAGTTCTACGACGCCTTTGGTACTCCTGAGATTCTCGGCCCGGACTTCTGCCCATTTCACACAGCGATCGGCTCGGGTGAGTCTGCTCAAAGCCGTCTGCGTGTAGGAGAGAAGGCGTATTTTGAGGTCCATGCCGCCCCGGTGATGGATGATGACGTCGAAGATGTGCTTCCCGATTTTCTGCTGGTGACTGTCCGTGACGTGTCGCGTGACATGGCGCAGCGACAGAAGCTTTCTGCCATCTATCAGGCTGGACTCGAACTGGGCGACCTGCAACCTCAGGAAGTCCTCGAGATGTCCGTTGAGGAACGGATCGAACTCCTCAAATCGAAAATCCTGCATTACACACAGGACTTGCTGGAATTCGACACGGTTGAGATTCGCTTGATCGAAGAAACAACAAAAAGCCTGGAACCATTGCTCGCCGTGGGGATGCAGCCGGATGCAGAAGGACGCAAGCTGAAAGCGGAAGCAACCGGCAACGGAGTCACAGGCTTTGTCGCTGCCACGGCTCGCAGCTACCTCTGCGAAGACACCACGACTGATCCGCTCTACCTTGAGGGAGCACCCAATGCTCGCAGCTCATTGACGGTTCCGCTCATCCTTCACGATGAATGCCTGGGCACATTCAATGTCGAAAGTCCTCGTCCCGGCGCATTCACGAACAACGATCTCCAGTTCCTGGAACTGTTCAGCCGTGAAGTCGCGATGGCTCTCAACACGCTCGATCTGCTCGAAGCGGAGAAAGCGACGACCGCCAGCGAAAGCACGTCCAAAATCCTGAGCGAAATTGCCCCTTCGGTGGACCAGATTCTGAACGATGCTTATGGCATCCTCGAACGCTATATCGGACACGATCAACCGGTGACGCAGAGACTCCAGAATATTCTTTTCCACACTCGGAAAATCCGGGAGCAAATTCAAGAGGTCGGAGAATCGATCACGACCAATCTGAAGAATGCTCCGGTCCCAGCATGGCAGAACCGACCGCTCCTCAAGGGCAAGCGGCTGCTGGTGATCGACAGCGATGCTGAGGTTCGTAGTGCGGCTCACCAGTTCCTCGGTCGCTATGGGGTTTTTGTTGAGACGGCTCACGATGGGGAAGAGGCGATGACCATGATCCGTCAATCCCATTACGATGCCGTGCTGACTGATATCCGCTTGCCCGATATGACTGGGGCCGAGTGTTACTCACGGATCCGGGATATTCACGAGCACCTGCCGGTCATTCTCATGACAGGCTTCGGTTACGATCCCACACATTCCATCGTCAAGGCTCGACAGTTGGGCTGCGAGTCGGTCCTCTTCAAGCCGTTCCGACTCGACCAGTTGCTCACAGAAGTCGAGAAAGCCGTTTCTGAGCCGAAACCTCTTTCAGCTGGATCGTCAGAATAACTCCGATCCCTCGGTCTTGAAGCAGTGAACCCGCAAATTGGGAAGGTTGTCTTAGCACACCGCTGTGTGATGAGCAGTTTTCAGTTCCACTCGGGGTTGTCACATCGATGCGGCAGGAGCCGGTGTTGCTCCTGAACTTTTGCGACCAGGCGTTCCCACACGCAGTAGGGATTGTCATCAAACAGGTAGTCGATATCGGCCGGGAATGTCAGCCAGTCGCCACGGTCAAGTTCGCCTTCGAGTTGACTCGGTCCCCAGCCAGCGCAACCGCAGAACACACGGAATGGGAGTCCGTCACCGTCAATAACCGATTGCTCGACCACATCGCGGAAAACGTCTGCATTGGTGCCGATGTACAAGCCGGGCAGAATCGGCGTCTCCCCTTCGCTGAGTTCGTCAGTCCCATGCACGATGAATAAGGCATTGGGCTCGACCGGACCGCCGACATACACCACATCGTCAGTTTGCGGCAATTTGAAGTGTGCTCCCAATGCGTGCGCTACACAAATTGAGGAAGGACGATTGATGACGACCCCCATCGCGCCCTCGTCATTGTGCTCGAAGATCAGCACGACCGACTTGAAAAAGTTCGTGTCCCTCAATCGGGGACCGGCGATCAAAAAATGACCTCGAAGCGAATCAACCATACTCATCCACCAACTTCAATCCACTGACCTTACAGCTTGCAGTATAGGCACTTGTCAGCTGTGAGTGGCAAGCATTCTGAGGAATTAAATCTCTCAACAACTTGAGCAGATATGGAACACAGGAGGTAGAAAGAGCAGTCGGAACGATTCGGCGTATTTCGTTGTTCATCTTTCCTGTTTTGCCGAGTCGCCTTGTCGCTGGCTTGCATGAATGTCAGAATCAACGTGATGAAACGCGCAGTGATGCAGGTACGCTCATGTCACTCTCCGACGAACAACTGATCGAACAGCTGAAGTCCGGTGACCGGGCAGCACTGGCCCAATTCATAGACCGTCGTCGTCCTCAGTTGACGGCCTTCATCGAAAAGCGGATGAGCGACCGGCTTCGCACGAAAGTGGAAGCATCAGACATCTTTCAGGAAGTGACGGTCGCTTCGTTGAACGCAGTTGAGAACGTCGAGCTGGGAGATCGTGATCCTTTTGGCTGGCTCTGTCAGCAGGCAGAGCGTCGGATCATCGATACCCACCGGCATCACTTTGCGTCGCAAAAGCGGGCCGCTCATGGGGAGGTTGGCCTTCATACGCCCGCGGCCGGTCGGGATGACGGACAGATCGCGGACCTCATCGCCGTGACGATGACATCCGCAAGCAGTGCGTTCTCGCGTCAGCAGAAAGAGTTTCACATGATGGAGGCTCTCAACAGCCTTCCGGAAGATGCCCGGGAAGCTCTACGTCTGCGATACATGGACGGATTGCCGAGCAAAGAGATTGCTGATCGCCTGGGGAAATCTGACGGAGCCACGCGCGTTCTGCTCAGCCGGTCACTCAACAAGCTGCAGGAGATTCTTTCCGGCAATGACGAGTTCCAAAGTCTGATCATTCCCCGACCGAACCCGGAATAACAGATTTTAGCGGCCCGTTGAAATTCCATCCTGAGTGGCCGGGGCTGGACCAACGGGAAGCCCCGGTGAACGTGGATGCGATGTTTGTCAGCGGAATACGTACTCCCCGGGGCTTCGGACTTCGTCCTCCAGCCCCGGCCACCCATCCGTTTTCGTTATTCAACGGAGACGATTCGCCCGATCGTACGACATTCCGCACCGACGTGCGTCAGCGCGTCCGTGATCGTGTCAACCGAGTCACCCCGAACGACGACCGCTAATCCGATCCCCATGTTGAATACACGGCGCATCTCTTCGACATCAACGCCTCCTAACTCCTGCAGCCAGTTGAAGACCGCCGGCACCTCCCAGCCATTGTGATCGATCTCGATGTCGAGTCCCTTGGGAACGATGCGCGAGGTGTTCTCCTGAAGTCCACCGCCCGTGATGTGAGCGATGCCCGAGACTGCATCACGAGATTGTTCGGACATCAGGGCAGCGACGACGTCCGAGTAGATTCGTGTCGGCGTCAGCAGTGCCTCGCCGACGGTTGTGCCGAGTTCGTCGACGTGGGTATCCGAACTCAGCCCGGCCTGCTCGAACACCACCTTTCGGACGAGACTGAAGCCGTTTGAGTGCAACCCACTGGAAGGGATGCCCAGGATGATGTCTCCTCTCTGAATCTTGGAACCGTCAAGCAGTTGAGACCGTTCGACGACGCCGACACAGAATCCCGCCATGTCGAAGTCCCCTTCGGCGTACAAATCGGGCATGATGGCAGTCTCGCCGCCGATGAGTGAGGCCCGGGCCTGAAGACACCCGTCACTCACTCCTTTCACCAACTGTTCGACGATGTCCGGGTCGTCCTTCCCCATGGCCAGATAGTCGAGGAAAAACAGCGGCTCGGCCCCCAGGCAGAGACAGTCGTTCACACACATGGCGACGAGGTCAATCCCCACGGTGTCGTACTTTCCCGCGTGAATGGCGACTTTGAGCTTCGTCCCCACGCCGTCGGTACCACTGACAAGGACCGGGTCGTCATACGACTTCCCATCCCCTTTGAGTTGAAACAGCCCTGCAA
>JAGQQG010000143.1 GCA_020426325.1 Planctomycetaceae bacterium
GGAGTGAAGTTGAACGATCTCACTTCTTCTCGTTCTTGGTCTCAGGCTGTTTGGGCTCCTTCTGGTCCTTGTGCTTGTCATTCGTGCCGTGCAGGTCGCCACCACCGTTCGTCATGGGTCTGTCCTCCGTTCGTATCAGGAATCTGGCCAATAGTCCGATTTGGACTATTCCAGAACGGACTCTAACATCACCGCGTCCCTGACGCAAGGTGGTGATGGAAAAGTCAGTCTTTACCGATGAATATGCGGTTGTGCTGCAGCTGTTGAGACAGCTGCGGGAATCGGCCGGGGTCACTCAGGTCGAAATGGCCGAGCGATTGGGGCAGAGCCAGTCCTTTGTAAGCAAGTACGAACGAGGCGACCGTCGCCTGGATGTGATCCAGCTGCGTACCATCTGTGAGACGTTGGGAAGTTCGCTGCCGGCGTTTGTCCGCACTCTGGAGAGGGGGTTGAAGTCGGAGGCTCCTTGAGACCTGTCTTCGTCGACTCAGGCTGCTTTTCGGTCTTCTCCGGTCTCTTCATCAGTCGGAAACATCAGACTTGTCCCCAGCACTCCGGCGACGCGGGCGTAGTATTTATTGAGGGTATCGCGAGACGCCACACCATACAGACACGTGAAAAGCAGGACGGTCACCGCTTCCCCGACCCGGAATCCGACTGCTGTCCAGCGGAGGAGGAAGCATCCCACCAGAGCCACGATCATATTCCCGTAGTGCTGATAATACTTGTAGTGGACCTCAATCAACGTATCGAAGGCGGACACACGGTCCGGTAACCGGGAGAAGTCCCAAGGGGGCTGTTGCAGACCGGTCCAGTGATGAAGCGTGTCGATCAGCAGCCAACGAAGCGTGCTGGCCATCATCCCGGCGGCGATCGATCCAAGGGTCACATACAGGAAACCGCCAACCGTCGGCAGATCGCTGGAGGACTGCCCCAGCCAGGTCTGGAGTGTCTGCGAATGATGGCTGCCCCCCCACAACAGGAGGAAACCGGGAAGGATGTAGGCGATCAGCAGGCCGAAGTTTTTGGTGGTGATGTCCTGCATGCAGGAGGTAAAATCGACTGGACTCAGCCAAAGTACTTGAGCAGAGCCAGGACACCGATTCCGGCGGTTGTCAGTGTGCCCAGTTTGAGCGTCAGCCGCAGTTCGAGCTTTTCCAGCTCATGTTTTATGAGAGTGACGTCCTGCTTGGTGGCGACTTCACTCAGGTCGATCTCCTGGACCGCCTCGATGAGAGCCTCGGCCTGCTGGGTGGAGAAACCCCTCTCCGTCAGATGAGTCATGAGCCGATGCGTGTCCGTCAGGAAATCCATGCCCCCAGCCTGCCACAGTCAGCAGAGCCTGTCACGCAGAATGTGGGCATTCACGCTCAGGCCACCTTCGTGAGGGACAGCCCGAAGCGTTGTCGGGAGACACGGCGGACGATGTCGGCCCGTCGCTGGAGGCGTGACGGGGGTGGGAGTGTCGTCATCGAGAACGTGTGAGGCGTGCCGTCGGTCAGCAGGCGGATGTAGCCATGATATTGGGGGATCTGCATCAGATCGGTCGGTGTGAGACCCTGTCCCAGCAGGGGGACGAGCGTCTCCGCGTCACGGGGGCCGACCGTCATCGAGAGCAGCGAACCGCAGTTCCCCAGCACACCTGCGAGTGTCGCCTCATCCAGCTGATCGAGCATCTGCGTCGCCAGGATGTACGAGGTGCGATACTTGCGACTCTCTGCCAGAGCGTCGGCCATGGTCGAATTTCCCTCCGACAGGAAGGAGTGGAACTCATCAACAATCACCGATGCGTCCGCACGCTCGAATTCGGGCATGTCGGCCCGGCTCATCGCTGCCAGCTGCAGAGAGGAGAGCAGCAATGATCCCAGCAGTGTGGACGCATCGTGTCCCATCGTCCCCTTCGACAGGTTGCAGAGCAGGATCTGGGAGTCGTCGAGCACCTTGCGCAGGTTGATCCCCTCTTCGGTCGAACACAGGATGGCCTGCAGGCGTTCGTTTGAGGTGAAGGCACCGAGTTTGTTCTGGAGTGACGCGATGTATTCGGTCCGCTGCCGCTCGTTCCAGCGGTTGAACTCCGACAACCAGAACTCCCGCACGGCCTCATTGCGGACGTCGGCAATCATCATCTTGCGATAACCGGCATCGACCAGCAGCCGTTGAACCGACAACAACGTCGTGTCAGGGCGTCCGACCAGTGTTAGCAGGCAGTGACGGAAGATGTGCAGCAATCGCGGGGCGGTCGCCTCGTCGAAGCCGAACACCTTCTTGAACGCCGTGAGCACACTGTCGGCGACCAGCGTCGGATCGCTCCCCGGTGGTCCCTGAAAGGGATTGAACGGGACCGGATACCGACGATCGGCCGCATCGAACAGGATGACATCATTTGTCCGCTGCCTGGGGATGTGATCGAGGACGTCTTCGATCAATTGTCCATGCGGATCGATCACGATGACACCCCGTCCCTGCTGCAACTGCTGCATGATGACGTGTTGCAGAAAGGTGGACTTCCCGCACCCAGTTTTGCCCACAGCGATGACATGACGTCTCAGGTCATCGGCCGAGATCCCAAACTGCTGACGCTCCCGTCGAAACTTCACCCGCCCGAGCAGGGTCACTCCCCCGTTTCCTTCTTTTGAGGTGAGCCGGAGCGGTGGTTCGATCTCGCGAAAGGTGGAGATTGACCTGCGTGACACACTGTCTGCACTTGTCACCGGTGGATGCCAAAGCGTGGCGATCTCTTTGGCATTGAGGAGGAACCGCGGAGGACGCAGAGTCCGCAGAGAGAAGACACTTGTAAAAAACCTCTGCGTCCTCCGCGACCTCTGCGGTAAATCATTCACCACAACGAATCGACACTCGTCTGTCGAGAAACGACCGAAGGCGGCCGCCATCTCCAAAAGGCGTTTGCTGGCGATCTGAGCTGCGTCGGTCGGCACTTGGCACTCCACTATCAGCTGACAGGCAAACAGCCCTTCAGCCTCCTTCAAGGGCCATTTTGAAGGACCGGTCGTTGCAACCCCTGTGAGGCGACCGATGAACCAGCCGAAACATCGTCGTGAGAGACGATGATCGCAGGCCCTGCGGACGTACCACCGTCGCCAGTCGTCCGAACGGAATCCTCGATTCAGTCGTTCAGCAATCCTTCGATGTCGTCGCACCTGCCGAGCCGATGCGGGTGCAATGCTCAGGCGAATCGAACACGCGATCCGTCCGGATCGCCCGGTCCGCACGGCCGACAGCAGGCCGCCGATCGGATCGGCCATTTCCCGTTCCGGTTCATCGACAAACGTGTCATAAGTCCGCAAGGCAAACACGTCCGGATGGAGCGTCAGTGCGAGCGAGCGGAAGACTCGATCGTCCGCACTCCCTTCCTCCTGTCGAACCACGACCTCCATTCCCGGATAAGCATCCTGCAATTCCGGGACGATCACATTTCGGAGTTCATCGGCACACTCAATCGCCAATCCAACCTCGCCGTCGAACGAGCCAATGACCAAACTCAATTCTTCCCTCTGCACTCTCTGCGTTCTCCGCGGTTCACTCACTTGCCGCCACACCCGCAACAGCGACTCGGTCTGCACCGGGCCACGCAAGTTGCCGGGCAACGGACGGAGTCGAATCTGCATGTGTCTGTTTAGACGGTTTCTCCCTGGAGACTCTCCTGCAGAAGCTCATCGACCTCACTGCCACAGTCAAGAATGTGCTGGAGTTGAGTTCGTGCCCGATCAAGCGCGAACGGCTCCCAGCTGTCTTGACTGAGCGTCTTCACGGACATCTGGAAATCACTCCCCAGGGCGACGAGTCGCTGAGACAGCACATAGAGTCGTTGAAAATCAGATGGAAGCATGCCCCCAGAGTGCCACGACTCAGCAAGTCGATCAAGAGGATTCACCCGCCCCTTTCGACTCGACCACAACGGGCATTGCCACTTCAGAGGCGGGGCTTGCGTGGCCTCAGTCCCATCCGGTCGTATCGCCGCGTCCTGAAACGTCCGAGGGTGTTCGACTCGGTCTCCGTCACGACGAGGGAAGAGACGCTACCTCTGACCGCCGTCGTGACGCTTGTTCAGCGAAGGACACGACTGTCCGCACGAGCACGAACCATGTGACCTCCAGAAAAGGGCCTCCCGCAAGGGTTACACAGTAACATGGTGCCGTCGGTGAGCGGGAGCAGATTGGGACGTTTCTTGCGGCGGGTGCGAAGGCACGGCCGCTTTGTGCCGTTGGCGATCTTGAGCAGGTCGGGTCGCCTCTTGCGGCAAGCTCGGTTTTGGGGAGATCGGGATGAGGGTGCGTTTGAGTCCCCTGTGATCGGTCAACACCGCGTCGCGGAACGGGTTCAGACAAGAGAGAAGCGTCGACAGCTCGACACCGACGAACACGGTTCGCTGCGGATTGCTCTGCAGCATCGCTGCCAGATCGAGAATGTGCTGCAGGCGTGCCTGCGAACGAGTCGTCAGAAACAGCACCATATACCTCGCCGGATCGAGGGCATCGAACTGCGATTGATGCCGGTCGTAGCCACGCAGCTTCCGCTCGATCGACTCCACATCCTGTCGCGAACGCACACGCTCGGTGCCGTTGTCGACTTCGATCACGAAATTGAAGGATCTTCGATCCGGGGTCACCAATTGAAACGCGGCATCCGGATACAGCACGTAGCCATCGGATTCCAGCTTGAGCGTGTTCTCTCGGGCATAGTGCCTTAGCTCAATCCCCTGCCGATGTCCGGTGACTATTGTGTGCACCAGGAAGTCTGCAAGTGAATTCGTGTGATGATGATGTCCGGGCGAGATCGCCTCAAAATACCGTCGCCTTGGCAGCTGTACGTCTTCGCCATATAGCAGTCGATATCCGTCCCGTGTCAGTTTGTAGTAATGCGGCGAGCGGCCATCATTGGCCATCGCGTACGGCCAGGAGCGAACCAGGTCCGATTGCTTGAGTGCTCTCAATCTGCGACGCAGATTCCCCTCCTCGGCAAAAGGCTGCTCAAACGATTCACTCAACAGCCGGAGTTGCGACGTCGTCAGCGGACAACGGTCCAGAGCTGTCAGCAGCTCGATGTCCCGCCGGCCGATCTTTGTCTGCAAACTTTTTGTCATCGATCGGGAAGGGAGTCTATCATGCCGGCGTTTCATTTCCCCTTGCCACATGCCTCGAAATGCATCCTACATCCAAGACGTCGACCGCCTCATCGAACAGACACCGCTCAGTGACGTCCTGCACCATTACGGACTGCCCCCTCCCGAGAAATCCACCGGCGAACATCGCATGGTCTGTCCGTTCAATGCGGAGTGCCGTGACAGCCAGTACGGCAACCTGACCGTCAACCTCGATTCCTCTGCCAAGCTGATTTACGCTCACTGCTGCCAGATCCGGGGCAATCTTTTGACGCTGATCCACGGCCTGGAAACTCACTCCCCTCCCTCGACAGATCGACTGCGTGGCGATGAGTTCAAAGCGGCCGTCGCCAAGCTCAAGGAGATCAACGGCCTGATCGACTCCCCCACGGTGAACCGAGACGATGCACCGGCTGTTGAAGCACACAACCAGACTGCCTCACCCGCCGACCCACCACCACAGAACGTACCGTTATGCCAGCAGGACAAGACCAAGGGACTCGTGAACCTTTGGGAAGACTGCATTGTCGATGTGGCCGAGATGTCGCCACCGGCTGCCGCCTACTTTCGTGAGCGTCCCTGGCTGACGCCCGAGGTCTGCCGGAAATGGAAACTCGGCTATCTGCCCCGCAACGGCCGCAGCCTGCTCCGCGGCATGGTCATCTACGCCCATGAGAACGAAGAAGGAGAGATCCTCAGCTATTCGGGGCGTGACGTCCGCTTCGACGAGAAGTGGGACAAATGGATCAGGGATGGCCGCCCCGACGACAAAAAACCGAGCAAACACCGCTACGTCAAAGGCTATCACAAGGGCCTCGAACTCTACGGTCATCTGGCCAACCGATTGCAGGACCGCCGTCTCAAAGAATCACTGGGCAAGCATGGCTTGGTCATCGTCGAAGGTCAGAACGACGTCATCCGTCTCGACACTTTGGGAATCGCAGCCGTCGGCCTCTGCTCCAACCGGGCCACCGAGGAGCAGATCTCCAAGATCGTCGGCATCGCGAAGCGGGCCTCCCAAGGCCAGGTCATTCTCATGCCGGACAACGATGAAGAGGGCGAAACCGGATTCCAGGATCTGCTCTGGCAACTCGCGTCTCAAGGACTCTTGGTCCAACTCGCCTGGAGCCGCACCTCTCACAACGGTCGCTTCAACGGCCTGCAACCGGAACACCTCACCGACGAGATGTGGCAGACCGACCTCCTGCCTTCTTTGAGCCGTACCTGACTCGTGCCTCCGGTACGGAGAGAGTCGAGAGTTGTGAAACGCCACTCGGCGTTTCGAGGCGCCGCCTCCGACGATGCGAGCAGCGTGCGGCACCCGCGTCGCAGGCCGCCACGGGCCGAAGATGAGCAACTCGGGAACCAATGAATTTCCACCTTCATTACCTCGCCATCCCTCCAGCCCGTGGCAGTCCGCGACCACCCCGGCGCAGCCGTCCCCTCCCGGGGCGTGTCGGAGGCGGGGTGGTCGCGGGCGCTAGCCCGTCGACGCGGTGCCATTATCGAGGAGCCCCTTCTGGGCTTGTCTCAGCGGAGAACGGGTTCGCCTCCAGCGACCCGTGAGGTGACCTGAAAGTGCATCCCATCACAAGACAGCCAATTCACCACTTATCGTGAGTCGGCGTGTCGGTCCGATGCAAGTAAGTAACTCTCGTTGATGACACAGGTGTGCTCGTCCTCGGCTAATTCGTTCGCTAAACGACCTGAGACATCGTCCTGCGCGGGTTTCTCCATTCTTCACAATCCCTACCTCATATCTTCACAGACGGGCTGCAAAATCCTGCGGCTTCGAGTCGCGAATCGTTTCGAGGCGATTTGAACGTCTGCAGACCGCATCACTTATTGAATGAGACGGAGAACAAGATGAATCGTCGTTCGAGTACCGGACGGAAATGGGCCGGGTTCACTTTGATCGAGTTGCTGGTGGTGATTGCAATCATCGCCATTCTAATCGCGCTGCTGCTGCCAGCTGTGCAGCAGGCGCGCGAGGCCGCCAGGCGTACGCAGTGCAAGAACAATCTCAAGCAGATCGCTCTTGGCTTTCACAACTACCATGACGTCTACAACCGGCTGCCGCCTGTCATGTTTGCAGACGTCAACAACGATGAAGGCTGCAATGACGACGGATTCGGGTTTCTCTACGTACTGCTGCCCTACGTAGAGCAGACGAATCTGTTCAACAACATGGAGAGCTACCTGAACGGAGCGAACTTGAGCGGAGGACTTCATCCCACCAATCCACGCTTCTGCGGAATCAAGTCTCATTACAACATTACTGGTACGATTATCCCTGGTGGAGAAACCGTGATTAAGACGTATCGCTGCCCCTCATCAGGGCTCCCGGATATCGTACCGGCGTCATTCAAAGTGCCAGGAAGCCCGGGCGGTTCGGCTCCTCCCGAGGAAGACGCCATGATCGGCTATGCCATCACAGACTACAAAGGCAATGGCGGTGGCGGTGGTGGACCGGCCTCTGCCCCTGATCCTTTCTTGGCTGAAGGAAACGGGGTATTCAACAAGCCGGATGATGCAGAAGACACGCATAGCGGTCGCAAGTTTGCCAACATCACCGATGGTCTCAGCAATACGATGTTCGTCGGCGAATCCTCCTATGTGACGACCAATCCCACTGATGACGACGAGGTCGAAGACTGGCCGACGTGGATTGGGGGTATCGACGTCGACGAAGCCGTGCGGTTCGAAGCGAGCGTCGAGGATCCCATGAACGCGCGAACCACCCCCGCCGACATGTACAACGCTGTCACCGACGACTGTGCTTTCAGCTTCCATACCGGAGGGGCACAATTCGCCTTCGGAGATGGTTCCGTGCACTTCCTCAGCGAAAACATCGACCTGATCATCTATGGATACCTGGGCGGCATTAACGACGGCAACGTCGTCGGTGAATTCTAATCACCAGCGAAGCTCTCCACTTGAGAAAGTACCTGCGGACGGTGGACTCTCAGCCCATGCCGAGAGTCCACCATTTTTGCAGTCGTCGAAACATCATTGAAACCCCTCATTGAAAACTATGTCAACGTTCATGAACATACGATGCTTGCAGGGGCCATGCTTCTGCCTGATTTCGCTGTTATCGAGCCTGCTCGCCAGCGGATGTGGCTCTGGTCTCAAAGAATTTGACACGGCTGAGACAACGGGCGTCGTCACCTGCAACGGTCAACCGGTCGCCAACGTCCGCGTGTATTTCGCCCCGAAGTCAACCGGGACGAATACTCTCGCAGGCAAGTCCGGATGGGACACCACCAACGAAGACGGCACCTTTGTCATTTCCACTTATGGCGACGAGGATGGTGCCGTGATCGGAACGCACAATGTCAGTGTTGGTTCTCCCCACGCAGAACGGTTTCCTGATTTCACATGCGACTGCGAGACCAACGGCAATCTCATGCTGATGGAAGTCGAGGTCACCGCTGATGGAGAGAATCATTTTGAAATCGCCCTCCCTCCGAAGTCCGGCGGCCGATCATCGCGGAGGATGAGTAATGATGATCTCGAAGACATTCAGGAGGCCCAAGCCGAAAAAGAGGCCGGTTCAAACTGACGCATGTGCACAAGATGCCTGGAATCTCGTTTAGCGAAAATCTTGAGCAACGAGGCTATATCCTCAGAGCTTGTCGCACCAATCCTGGGACAGAATTCGTAAACGCATGATGTTGGAATCAACCCTGGATCCTCGGACCAACGTCAGTTGGATGTTCCGTCCGGTACCGATTGATTGGCTGGTCGTCTATCGACTCGCGTTCGGTGGAGTGATGTCATGGTACGCCTGGACCTTCATTCAATCAGGCACCGTCAAGCAGTTCTACGAAGTCCCTTTGTTTCACCTTCCGTATGATGGTTTTCGCTGGGTGCGGCTCATCGATCTGCCTCTCCAGATCGATGGCGAGGTCTACGAGTTCATCACTCTGCAGTACGTATGCCTGCTGATCACCGGATTGATGATCATGGCAGGTCTCTTCTACAGACTGGCTGCGATCACTTTCGCTCTCTGCTTCACTCATATCTTCTTGATTGACAGGTGCTATTACCAGAATCACTACTATCTGGTTTCCCTGCTGGCGTTGCAGTTGCCGTTTCTGCCAGCCAATCGAGCATTTTCAATCGACGCACTCCTGTTCCCGGGAAAGGCCACTGCTTTCGTTCCGGCATGGACGCTATGGCTCATCCGGTTTCAGATCGGCGTTCCCTACTTCTTCGGAGGGATTGCCAAACTGAATGCCGACTGGATACGCGGGCAACCGATGCGCATGGCGATGGCAGACAAGATTGACATGCCGTTTGTGGGAGGCCTCTGGCTGACAGAAGAATGGTGTGTGCAATGCATCGTTTGGGGCGGCTTGTTGTTCGACTTGCTCGTTGTCCCGGGCCTGCTGTGGAAGCGAACGAGAATGCTGGCATACGGATGCGCACTTGCCTTCCATCTGACGAACTCGCAGATGTGGACCATCGGCATCTTTCCCTGGCTGATGATTCTCGCTACGACCGTTTATTTCGAGCCGGATTGGCCACGTCGAGCCCTGAGCAGGGTCACTCGAGACTCGTTCACGACAGACTCACCGCAGAATTGGTTCACCCCCGGACATCGTCGGCAAGTGACGATCGCGGCAGTCCTGGGGATGTTCGTCACCTGGCAATGCCTGATGCCTTTCCGTCATCTTGTTACGACCGGTAACCCGAACTGGGACGAATACTCACATTACTTTTCGTGGCACATGCTGTTGCGAGCCAAGGAATGCGGCTTGCGGGTTTATGCAACGGACCCGGCAACCACACGTTCCGGCGTCGTCGACTTGCGCTCCTATCTCACCGCCAGGCAACTCAGCGTAGTCGCTCGCGACCCGCGAATGATTCACCAGCTTTGCCGATATGTTGCACAGGATTTATCAGGCAAGGGATTTCCGGATGTCGAGATCCGAGCACTGGCACTGGTGTCACTCAATGGGAGGAAGGCTCAACTTCTCATCGATCCGACTGTCAACCTGGCGGCCGTCCCGGTCGAGAACGTCTACCCCAGTTACATCGTACCGCTCCACGAGCCGTATCGTCATGATGCATGGGATTGTCCGCTCGCTGAATGGGAGCAGCATCTCGATCTGGAATTGCCTCCTCAGATGCAACTGTCACAGACAAGCAACACCCCAGCATCAGTCCGACGGACAATCACCTTCAACACCAGAGTTGAGGAACGCTGATCCTCAATAACGTCACTGCTGCCAGGCGGCGTCGGCATCGATCTGAACGGGGATGGCGCCAGTCTGAAATGATCAAGGGGATACCGACGAGGGACCAAAGGATCTCCAGAACGTAGACCTATTCGGGTTGTGGCGGGGGATCATTGGTGATAATCGCTCGGACGTGACAAGAATACAGTCAGCGGAAGCATCCTATTGATTGCTTCCCTCAAAGCGAGATCCGCTTCTTCACAATGTCGAGAGATGCGGATCGTCCTCAGCCGGTTCATAGTTCTTTTCGTGTTCGTCGGCTCGGTGTTTGAAGAGGAGTCGGACGCTGATGCTGAGGGCGAGGCCGAGGAACAGTCCGGCGGTTGAGAAGTGATGGATCAGCTGTGCGATCAGGCCGGTGGCGACGATGGCAATGATCGGGGTGAGAATCCAGCAACTTACCACCCAGATCGCTCGGCCCAGCTTGGTGTCCGCCTGACCCCGGGCGAAGACGCGGTCGGACATCCCGGTGCCGATCACTGCTGCGAACGCCACATAGGTCGTGGAGACGGGCAGACCCCGACCCGAGGCGAGCGCAATCACGCTGGCACTGATGCCCGTGATGACCGAAGCGCGCAGCGTATCGTAGTGGGCATGCGTTTCACTCGTAGGAATCTCCGGCAGGGAGGTCTGGGACGGGTGCTTTCGTCGAACCCGGAGAACGAAGCGGGCAACCCGTTGACACCACTGTGGTGAGTAGAGTTTCACGTCATCAGATTGGCTGCCCGTGTTCACCTCGGCACGTGTTACACGTTGGGCATAGTTGGTGAACATCCCGCTGGCCATCAACACGCCGCAGCCGAACAACGCATACACGGGGATTGGAATTTTGGTGGCAATCGAGGCCAATCCATCCGGCTGCGCTTCGCCCCCATGAAAGAGCGTCAACGCGGACAAGCCGGGCGACGCTGCGTTCGCCAGATCGTTTTGACCAAAGGCAAAGGCCATGCAAATCATGCCAGCGATCGCGGTCAGCCCAAACAAATGCCGACAGAGTAGCTTGTGCGTGAACACCAACAACAGATGAATGGCTAGTGTGAAGATTGACCACATCAACAGTAGCGCGGACCATTCGCCATATTGATCGAAGAAGGCCGCTTTGATGCTCTGGACTTGCTCGACGTTCTTCAGCCCTTTGAAGACCATGAACCAGGTGAGCCAGGTCAGAATGGCACCAGCGATCCACGGACCGTGCAATAGGATTCGCTCACGGTCGTCGACATGATTGCCCATGGCGCCGCGAAATACGCGCATCATCATAAAGGCGGCCATGCCGCTGAAGAGGATTGAGATGACGATGCTGGCTGCAACGCTCCCCACATTCGGCCAATTCACATTGGACGGCCCAGCGAGAAACAAAGACGCTCCCACCAGTTCAAACACCAGACAGGCCGTCGTACTCACCGGCATGCCGAACCCGGAGAATGAATACAACAACACCGTGTCGACAAAGTACACGCTGACGTAGATCGTCACCGCCATCTGGATTGTCAGCACCGACGGATCGAAGATCCCCTTGCGGGCCGTTTCAATGACGGGGGCCGAGAAAGTGGCGCCCAGAATCACCGCAATACCCGCCAGCATCGCCGCCTTCCGACGGTCCATCAAGCCAGCGCCGAACACCGCATTCACCAGATTGGCCGCATCATTCCGACCTACCTCGACACAATCCAGAATGAGCATTCCTAAGCCAATGAGGACAGCAGTCGTGAGAAAGTCTGGCATGAAACCACACTGCAGCGAGAACCGAAGACTCAAAACACACTTCTCGCTAACGCTTACACCTTAACGAGGGACCTTGGGAGATTGGCCATTGGGGACAAGCCGAGGATTACCGCAGGATTGTTAAGAATTGGTGAACAGGCAGCAGGCGCAGCTCACCCACGAGAGGCAGGCTTCAAGTAACAAGTAAATCGCGTGCTACTGCAGTATTCGCGAGTTCCTGTGCGGAATGACCCTTGAAAGCACTGCCCAGGGTGGAAAAAGCGTCACAGTCTCGTACAGCGAGTCGGTGATGCCTCAAGTGGACCGAAGACGAACGTGCGGTCAGGCACACGAATCTCAAGGGCGGTCAACAGAAGACTTTCTGCCGACGAAGCGGTAGTAAGGCATTCGCACCCCCGGTAAATAGGGAACCGATCCTGTGCCTTCGGCAATACTGACCGTCTCAAAGTGGCTCTCCAAAAAGGGGAGATGGTCCGGATTCGGAAAAACATTGTCGTTTCCAAACCAGAGTGGCCAGCCAGATCTTGTCAACCAGTGATGCCGTCGACGCCCCTGAGCAGGATGCTTGCGCGACACGTAGAAATCCACGACCGCGATCACTCCGCCCGGCTTCAACAGTCTGAGGGCGTTCTCGATCGCCAGAAACCAATCAGGAATCATCGTCAATGAATAGGAGAAACTGACGACGTCCGCTCGTAGTAACGGAAGACTGAAAGTGGTTGCATCTGCATGGACCGCAGTGACGTTTGACCAGAAGTTCTCCCGAATTCGTTTCTGAGCGATATCCAACAGCGAAGGACACAAGTCAACCAGATACAACTGTTTGAGTTTTGCCAGTTGGTCCTGCAGACGTTCGGCATTCTCCCCTGTTCCAGCTCCGAAGTCGATCCAGATTCCCTGTTCAGGAACGTCAACGGACGCAAAGAGTTCATCTCTCCCGTGTAACAAGCGACGACGAAACATGTCATACTCGTTCGCCTGACCGGCATAAAAACTCTCTAATCGTTGTGCATGCGTCTCACCTCGTATCCGACTGAACATCAGATGCCAGAGAGTTTTCAGGTTCAAGAGTTCAGATTGCGCGTCCATTCTCATCACGCTTTTTGTCTATACGGCAAGCAGGTCTGCAATATGAAAACTGCCGTAGGTATTGACACGATCGATGGCATGGAGGTCGGTGGCCAGTTGGCGATGGTATTGCAGCAGTTCTCCCATTAGTGCGCGATGCCCGTTTGTCTGGACACGGATGGGGTCAACAAAGTCCACATCGAGACCGGCACTTCTCCAGATAATGCGTGATTGGGGATCGGCTCGATCGACGATCGCCTGCCACTCAGCGGCGAGAATTTCTGGATGATGGCTATACAGCCAATCCATGTGGTCCAGTAGGACAAACCGCGAAATCTTCTGCGGGTGATCGTTGAGAAAGCCGTGCACCGTGTTTGTATGCACTCGAATCCGGTCGATCAGTCCCTGCTTGAGTCGATCGAAGTTTTCAGCTTTGAGGTACTCTGGACAGCAGTCGGGTGTATATTCGCCGGTCAAGTAGACTCGCCAGAAGTAGTTGCTGTGAAGGGGACGGCTGGTGAACACGGCCTCAATTCGATCCATGATGAATTGCACGATCCCACCAGGGTAGGCCGTGTCAAGTTGCTGACGCTGGCTGCGGGGGACACCAAGCATGGCGAGGGTAGTGTCCCGCCGCATACACCAGCGCAGCACGGGCTTCCAGAGATGATGGTTCATCTGCCGACTCTCGAAGATCTCCGCCTGCTCTTCGAGTGACGTTGCATCCAACAGATCGTTGACGGCATCACGCATTCTGGCAATGTGATTGATGTAGCCGTTGATGAAATAAGCGAACATTCCCGAGGAGCCACGAAAATAGAAGCTGTTCCGCTTCCGACCGGGTTGAAAGAGCCTGCCGCGACGATCCCAAATCCGACGATAGACTGAAGGCAAGGCCGGCCTTAATTGTCTCCAATATAGCGAATCCCATCGCTCAGTCCGTCCACGACCGAACAACTCGAAAAAGGACTCATGGTCCAGTTGGCGAACTCCGGCGACCTTGAGTTCAAGCAGTGCATTCTGGAGCGGGTTCATATCCACCGCATGAACCGCTTCGGGACCCGCCAAAGCGTAGTCCAATGCATTACAGCCGGCCGATGTGATCACCATGACCCTATCGCGCTCGGACAGTTGCAGTGCCTGGTGATCAAGTTCAGGGTCTTCCCAACACTGGTTGTACACAAGGTTGTGACCGTGCACCCAATTGAAACAGACCTGGCTCATTCGTTCTGCCACTGGCATCAGATTCTCCCTGCGATTGCTAATTCTGGGACGTCAGTCGTGACACCCATGTTGTGATCCAATAGCCCTACCGACGATTCGTCGCAATCAATGACTGGCCGACGAGGCGGAGAGATGACTATCTGCTCAAACTGTCGACGGTCGTCAGGGTAGAAGTATTTCAACTGCAACGTTCCATCCGGCCATTCGATCAACGCGGTACAATTCTCGACCCAATCGCCCGTATTGCAGTAGGTCATCCCGTTTCGTGTGAGAATTGCAGGCGAATGGATGTGTCCGCAAATGACTCCTTCACAGTTATGATGACGAGCATGCTGCAACAATGCATTCTCGAAGGAACTCAGGAATCGTACGACCCCCTTCACCTGATCTTTGATGAAGGCACATGCCTGATAGGGACTCATCGTCGTTCGGCGACGAGCGCGACTCCAGTACCAGTTGCAGGAGAGCAGAGCGTTGTAGATTCCAGCGACGCTTTTGGATAACCACTGAGCCGAGCGTTCAACGACGTCGAACCGGTCGCCGTGTGTGACCAGAAATCGTCTTTGGTCTGCGGTCTCAAAGACGTCTTCGTCAACAAATCGGGCGAATGGCATTGCAGCTGCGATCAGTTTTCGCAGGGATTCACAACGTAGAAACTCATCGTGATTCCCTGGGAGATAGATGATGTCTGTCCCAGATTCAGACAGTTCGGCCAGACGCGTCAGTAGTCCATTGTATTCCGGTAGCCAATGGAAAGATCGCTTGAGTTGCCAGCCGTCGATGAAGTCCCCCACGATGTAAAGCGACTCGGGCGTGTAACGTTCGAGGAACTCCAACAGCGGCCGCGGTTGTGCATGTTTATTCCCCAAATGGGCATCACTAATAAACAGAGTCCGCACGTCATGCCCCATCCCTCCGTGGTGAGCCAGCATCTGGCGATCTCCTCATGAGTGGCTTAGAACGCGTTTGAAAAGGGTTAGTTGAGTCGTCTGACCATGATGTGGATCATGGCGACGTAGATGAATGCTT